>CAYSCA010000056.1:0-16498 GCA_964429465.1 uncultured Rhodospirillaceae bacterium | reverse complement strand
CGCCGAACAGCACGAAGATCATGACATAGGAGGCGGAGACGCCGAGCGTCGACCCGAAGATGCCCTCCGTGGTCATGTAGAGCTGATCCAGCAGGGTCAGCGGGTCGACCTCGGTGACGAACAGCGCCCAGCTCATGAATGCGATTGCCGTGATCGGCAGGGCCCAGCCGATGACGCGCCGTGTGCAATCCAGCACCACCCAGATCAGGATGAGCGCTGACGCGATATCGACCGGCGTGAGAGCGTCGATATAGATGAACCGCTCGACGAAGTACTTGTAATTGACGAACACGTGACCGATCGCCAGCGCGGTACCGGCGAACAGCAGCGCATCGTACCAGATGAGCCGCCGGCGGCCGTCTTTGAGCAGGACAGGGTGAAGCAGAAGCACCAGTGCCACCGCAAAACTCAGATGGATGGCACGGAAGATCATCGCTTCTGGCGGGGCGAAGGCGATGACCCACATATGGTAGGCGCCCATGACGACGCCGATCGGCGCCGCAATGCGCGCGACCAGGTTCTTACTATCCATCGTCCGCCCCTCCAGGATGGATTACGCAAAAAAGAACCGACGCCGCCCGTCCAAAGCGGCGCCGGCTAGGTGGCCTCAACTTATTTCAGGGCACCGACCTCGCGGTAATACTTCGCCGCGCCGGGATGCAGCGGCACGCCGATATCCTCGGCCATGTCCTTCGGCGTCAGCTTGGTCATAGCCTTGTTCACCGCCGCCATATCGGCGACATGCGCCGCCATCGCCTTGGTGACGGCGTACACCTTGTCTTCCGGCAGCTTGCACTGGGTGATGAAGTGCGTCGAATAGCCGATCACCGGCAGGTCCTTCTCCTGCTTCGGGTAGGTGCCCGAGGGGACGGTCACCTTGTTATAGCCGGCATTGATCTTCTTCATCTCGGCCAGCTCCTTGTCGGTGACCGGGAGCAGCTTGATGTCGCGCGCGGTGGCGAGATCCATCACCGAAGATGCCGGAATGGTGGTGCCCAGCGTGAAGGCCTGCGCATGGCCGTCCTTCATCAGCGACACGGCGTCGTTATAGGAAGCCATGAAGTTGACCTTGCCCATGGCGTCATAGGACAGGCCGTTGGCCTGCAGGATGTGCTGCGAGATCACTTCCGCGGTGTTGCCGCGGGTCTGCACCGCGATCGATTTGCCCTTCAGATCGGCAATCGAGTTGATGCCCGAATCGGCCAGCACGACAACCTGGAAATACTGCGGGTAGAGGTTGGCGACTTGGCAGACATTGCCAGCCTTGGCGGTGAACGGCGCGCGGCCGTTGACCGCATCGACGGTGGAGATCGAATTGCCGAAGCCGAAATCGGCCTTGCCTTCCTGCACGCCCTTGACGTTGGCGATGCCGGCGCCCGGCAGGGTCTGGATGGTGGTGCCCGGCAAGGCCTTTTCGAACATGGCCTTGAGCGTGCCGCCAAGCGGCACCCAGACACCGCCCTGCGGTCCGGTCATCATCTTGAGGGTGTCTGCCGCGGCATTTCCGCTGATGCCTGCCGCGAGCAGGCCGACGGCCGCAGCCACGACAAAACCGGCACGATGCTTGGTGCGCTGACTCATTCTGTTCCTCCCAATGTATACTTTTCGGCGGCAAGTGTGCGCAGCGCGCAAGCTGCCGTCAAGCCTGCATAATTCAGTCGAACAGCCGGTATTGTTGCGCCGGGCTCTGCTGCGGCGCCGCAGCGCTCAGCGTGCCATCGCCCAGGATATGCTGCACGGCGGCGCCACGCGCCAGCAGGGCCGGTGTAACGAGTTGGTTACGATGGCATTTCTGCGGGTCGCGCTCGGCGCACATGATCACCGTCGGCAGTGTCGCCGCCCCGGCGAGCAGTTCGTCGATCCCTTCGGAAAAGGCCGCGCTTGCCGCCATCGCCGCGTAATCCGGACGACCATCGGGACGATAGGCGGCGGGATCCTGTGGCCGCCCGCCCAGCCGGTCCCCCAGCCAGCGATAGGCCATTCCCGATGCCGCCAGCAGATTCGCGAGGGCCGTCCGGTTGAATTGCGGCGAAAACCGCGAAGCCGGTTGCGAACGGATATCGGCCAGCAACCGGATGCCATGACGCTGCAGCAGGGCTGTGAAGTGCCCGGCCGGGTGATTGGAATGGCCGATCGTATAAAGGAGAGGTGTCGGCATTTCGTGACGAAAATCACACGTTACCTAACGGTAACTATAGCAGGAATGGACGGTATTTCATCGTGTCTGTATATACGGCCCGGCCGGGGGCCGGCCAAGGGAACAGGCTGGCAGAACCGTCATGGGTATGGCGGTCTGGGGGATGCGGGTAGAGGCGATGCGGCGTTTCACCAAAATCGGGCTTGCGGTCCTGGCGCTGTGTCTCCTCGGCGCCGCGGGGGCGTATCTGTCCAAGGCGCGCCAGCCCGCCAATGCGGTGGCCACGACCCCGGCCCCGGCCCGTTTCAATGGCCTGGAATTCTCGCCCGCCGACCTCGCCAGGGCGGAAACCGCCGATTTGCGCCGGGCCGTTCGCCTGAGCGGCTCGGTACAGCCGCTCAACCAGACCGTCATCCGCGCCGAGGTCGCCGCCGTCGTGCAGGAGATCACGGTGCGCCGCGGCGAGCGGGTGAAGAAAGGCCAGCTGCTGGCGCGGCTGGAAACCGCCGATCTGGCCGCCCGCCTGCGCGAAAAGCAGAGCAATCTCGATTCCGCCCGCTCCGCCCTCAATCTGGCCGAGATCAATCGCACCAAGGCCGTGACGCTGACCCAGCGCGGGGTGAAATCCCAGACCGCCCTCGACGAAGCCGAAAATGCCTGGCGCAATGCCCGCGCCAATGTCGCGGCCCTCGAGCAGCAGGTGACGATGGCACGCAAGGCGCTCAGCGACGCCGCCATCTATGCGCCGATCGACGGCCTCGTGGCCGACCGCTTCGTCAATCCCGGCGAGCGCGTGCCGGTGGACGCCAGGCTGTTCGGCATCGCCGCCCTCGAGGTGATGGAGGTCGAGGCGCTGGTCCCGGCGCGCGACGTGCCGCAGCTGAAAATCGGCCAGAAGGTGATGCTGCGCGTCGAAGGTTTCGGCAACCGCGTCTTCGACGGCCATATCGAACGCATCAACCCCACCGCCCAGAGCGGCTCACGCTCGATCCCGGTCTATATCCTGCTGCGCAATCCCGATTTCGCCCTGCGCGGCGGCATGTTCGGCAGCGGCGAGGCCGTGCTGGCGGAAGCCGCCGGCACAGTCGCCATCCCCGCCGAGGCCCTGCGCCGCGAGGGCGCTGAAACCGTGGTCTATGTCCTCGCCCGGGACAGGCTGCAGCGCCGCGCGGTCACCATTGCGCTCGACCATACTACAGATGGCCGCGTCGGCATCGGCAGCGGGCTGGCGGCGGGCGAAACCGTGATCAGCACGCCCGGCCTGCGGCTCAGCGACGGGCTGGCCGCCCGCATTGCCGGCCGCTGATCCGGCCGGAGCAGCGCCATGTGGCTGACCCGCATCAGCGTCAACAACCCCGTCTTCGCCACGATGATGATGGCGTCGCTGCTGGTAGTCGGCCTGTTCGCCTATTTCAAGCTCAGCATCGAGCAGTTCCCCAGCGTCGAATTTCCCATCGTGGTGGTCAGCACCAATTATCCCGGCGCCACGCCGGAGAGCATCGAGAGCGAGGTAACCCGCCCGATCGAGGAAGCGGTCAACACGATCAGCGGCGTGCGCACGCTGACCTCGCGTTCGCTGGAAGGCCGCTCGACGGTGATCATCGAGTTCGAGCTGACGGTGGATGCGGTGGAAGCCGTGCAGGACGTCCGCGAGAAGGTGGCCTTGGTGACGCCGCGCTTCCGCGACGAGGTGAAAGACCCGGAGATCAGCCGCTTCAGCCCGGAAAGCCAGCCGATCGCCTCCATCGCCATCCGCAGCGAGCGCCGCGACCTGCGCGAGCTGACCACCATCGCCGACCAGGTGATCCTCAAACGGCTGCAGACCGTGCGCGGCGTCGGCCGCGCCTATATCGTCGGCGGGGTGAAGCGCCGCATCAATGTGCGGCCCGACCCGGAAAAGATGCAGGCCTATGCCATCGGCATGGATCAGCTGGTCAACCTGCTCAAGAGCGAGAACCAGCAGCTGCCGGTCGGCACGCTGACGAGGCCGCAGACCGAATTCGTCGTGCAGATCGAAGGCCGCGTCGTCGATCCGCGCGACTTCGCCGGCCTGATCGTCGCCCGCCGCGGCGGCGCGCCGGTCTATCTGGGCGACATCGCCGCGGTCGAGGACGGCTCGGAGGAGAAGGATGCCGTCGCGCTGTATAACGGCGAGCGGCTGCTGATCATCGAATTCGTCAAGGTGCAGGGCGCCAATACGCTGGAGGTGATCAAGGGCCTGAAGGAAGAGGTCACCGAGCTGGAGAAGGACCTGCCGACCGACCTGAAGCTGCAGTTCATGCGCGACGACAGCCGCGCCATCCTGATCTCGGTGCACGGCGTGCAGCGCACGCTGATCGAAGGCGCCGGCCTCACCATCCTGATCGTCTTCTTGTTCCTGAATTCCTGGCGCAGCACCATCATCACCGGCCTCACGCTGCCCATCGCGGTGATCGGCACGCTGGCGGCCGTGCATGCCGCCGGCTTCACGCTCAACAAGCTGACCCTGATGGCCCTGTCGCTCGCCATCGGCATCCTGATCGACGACGCCATCGTGGTGCGCGAGAACATCACCCGTCATGTCGGCCTGGGCAAAAGCCATCGGCGGGCGGCGCTCGAAGGCACCAACGAGATCGGGCTGGCGGTGCTCGCCACCACGCTCACCATCGTCGCCGTCTTCCTGCCCGTCGCCTTCATGGAAGGCATCATCGGCCGCTTCTTCCTGCAATTCGGCATCACCGTCACCGTGTCGGTGCTGATCTCGCTGTTCGTTTCCTTCACGCTGGATCCGATGCTCTCCAGCATCTGGCACGACCCCGACAGCCTGCCGGACGCCAGGCGCGGGCCGATCGGCCGCGTCATCGGGCTGGTCGACCGCGGCATGGCGCGGCTGGCGCATGTGTATCGCGCCGTGCTGCGCTGGAGCCTGCGCTTCCGCTGGGCCGTGCTGCTGATCGCGCTGCTCAGCTTCATCGGCAGCGCCGCGCTGATCGGCCGGCTGGGCACTGAATTCGTGCCCGAGCCGGACCTGTCGGAAATCCTGGTCGAGGTCACCACGCCGCCCGGCGCGGCGCTGGACTATACCGAAGCCAAGATCCGGCAGGTGCAGGATGCGCTGAAGGAATTTCCCGAGGTCAGCTATACGGTGGCCTCGATCAATGCCGGGCCTTTCGCGCGCCGCAATGTCGCGACGATCTATGTCCGCTTCGTGCCGCTGGAACAGCGCAGCCGGACGCCGCAGCAGATGGCCCAGCCCTTCCGCGAACGGCTGGGCCTGATCGCCGGCATCGACAATGTCAATATCGGCCTGCCCAACCTGGGCGGCGGCCTGAACAAACCGATCATGATCAGCCTGAAGGGACAGGACATCGCCGAACTCGACCGCCTGTCGCGCGAGGCGATGGACATCATCCGCACCGTGCCCGGCGTGGTCGATCTCGAATCCAGCCTGAAGGCGAACAAGCCGACCGTGGCGCTGGAAGTCGACCGCGCCCTGGCCAATGACCTCGGCGTCAGCATCAGCGCCATCGCCGCCACCTTGCGGCCAATGCTGGCCGGCGAGGAGGCCGGCACCTGGAAAGCGCCCGATACGGAGGATTACGACGTCTTCGTCCGGCTGCCGAAGGACGACCGCACCGGCCTGCCCGATCTGGAGCGCATCTATGTCGCCTCCAGCCAGATGAATGCCGAGGGCAATCCGAAGATGGTGGCGCTGGCCCAGGTGGTCGATATCGTGCCGTCCACCGGCTCGACCCAGATCAACCGACGCGATCTCGCCCGCGAGGTATTGCTGACCGCCACCACCTCGGGCCGCACCGTCGGCGAGGCCAGCCGCGAGATCCAGGCCAAGCTGGAGCAGATGGCACTGCCGCCGGGTTATCGCTTCTGGTTCGGCGGCGCATCCAAGGACATGAAGGAAAGCGCGGGCTATGCCGCCGCGGCGCTTCTGCTCGGCGTCGTTTTCATCTACCTGATCCTCGCCTCGCAGTTCAGCAGCTTCCTGCAGCCCTTCGCCATCATGGCGTCCCTGCCGCTGTCGCTGATCGGGGTGATCATCGGGCTGTGGCTCTGGGGCTCGACGCTCAATATCTTCTCCATCATCGGCTTCATCATGCTGATGGGCCTGGTGACCAAGAACGCCATCCTGCTGGTCGACTTCGTCAACCATGCGCGGCGCGACGGGCTCAGCCGCACCGAGGCGATCCTTGAGGCCGGCGCCATCCGCCTGCGCCCGATCGTGATGACGACGCTGGCGATGATCTTCGGCATGATGCCGCTGGCACTGGCGCTGGGTGAAGGCGCGAAGCAGACCTCGGCCATGGCGCATGCGGTGATCGGCGGCCTGGTCTCGTCGACATTGCTGACGCTGATCGTCACCCCGGTGATCTTCACCTATCTGGACGATCTCGGCCGCTTCGCACAGAAGCTGCTGCCCAGGGCGCCCGCCGATCACGCCGAGGACGCTGCGGAAGGCCGCCAGCCGGCGGAGTAGCAATTTCCGCACTGCCGGAACGCTTCCCGCGCTACACTGAACCGTGGCACTGGAGGAATACATGTCTGGCAGCATGACCCGCTTCATCGTCGACAAGGCCGATCTGCGACAGGGCAGATTCGTGGATGCGCCCCTGCCCGGCCTGCAGCCGGGCGAGGTGCTGCTGCGGGTCGACAGCTTCGCCTTCACCGCCAACAACATCACCTATGCCGAGCTGGGCGAGCGCATGGCCTATTGGCAGTTCTTCCCCGCCGATGCAGGCAATGGCGGCGCCGACGGCTGGGGCAGCATCCCGGTCTGGGGCTTCGCCGATGTGGTTGCCTCGCGGCACGACGCCGTCCGCGAAGGCGAGCGCATCTACGGCTATCTGCCAATGGCGACCCATCTGCTGGTCCAGCCCGATCGGGTCAATCCCGGAAGCTTCGTCGATGCCTGTGTACACCGGCAGAAACTGCCGCCGGCCTACAATCTCTACACCCGCTGCGCCGGCGATCCCTCCTACCGCCGTGACGAAGAAGCGCTGTATGCGCTGCTGCGGCCGCTCTTCATCACGTCCTTCCTGATCGACGACTTTTTCGCTGACGAGAATTTCTTCGGGGTTTCCAGCGTGCTGCTCTCCAGCGCATCGTCCAAGACCGCCTTCGCCCTGGCCTGGCTGCTGCACCGGCGCAGGCTAGTCGAGGTCATCGGCCTGACCTCACCCGGTAACCGCGGCTTCGTCGAAAGCCTTGGCTGCTACGACCGCGCCACCCTCTATGACGGGATCGCCGGCCTGCCGCATCTGCCGGCCGCCTTTGTCGATTTCGCGGGCAGCGCCGCGGTGCGCGTGGCGGTGCACCAACATTACCGGGAAGACATGAAATACAGCTGCGCTGTCGGCATGTCGCATCGCGACCATAATCCGCCGGGCAAGGGCCTGCCGGGTGCGAAGCCGGTCTTCTTCTTCGCGCCCGACCGCCTGCGCAAGCGTGCCGAAGACTGGGGCCGGGACGGTCTGAGCCAACGTGTCGCGGCCGCTTGGGCCGATTTCGTGCCGGCGGCAAAGACCTGGCTGAAGATAATCCGCGGCAACCGTGCCGCCGTCGCCGGCGTCTATGCCGCGACCCTGAACGGCAAGGTGAGGCCCGAGGAAGGCCACATCCTCAGCCTGCAGGACTGAAACGCCGCCGCGCGGAGCGCTTCAGGCCGCCCGGTTGGCGCGCAGCTTGTTCTGCAGCAGCGCGGCCAGGCGCTCGATGCCTTCGCGAATGCGCGCAGGCTCGCCCAGCGAGAAGCTCAAACGCGCGGTGTTGCGCTTCGGGTCGGTGGCATAGAAGGCCGAGCCGGGCACGAAGGCGACCTGGATGTCCTTCACCGCTTCGGCCAGCAATGCGGTGCCGTCGATGTCTTCGGGGAATTCCAGCCAGATGAACATGCCGCCGTCGGGCCGCGTGTAACTGACCTCCTTCGGCAGACAGCGCTCCAGCGCCTCCAGCATCACGTCGCGCCGCTCCTTGTAGGCCTTGCGCAGCTTCGCAACCTGGCTGGCATGGGAAGAGCGCGCGATGTCGTGGGCGACGATCTGGTTGATCGTACTGCAATGCAGGTCGGAGGCCTGCTTGAGCAGCACCAGCTTGTTGATCAGCGCCGGATCGGCGCAAATCCAGCCGATGCGCAAAGCCGGGGTCAACACCTTCGACAGGCTGCCGACATAGATGACCAGACGCCGGCCGTCGCCGCCGGGGCCCGCGAGATACTCGCCTTCCAGGGCCGCAAAGCTCGGGATGCGCGCGTTCTCGTACCGCAATTCTTCGTAGGGGCTGTCTTCCAGAATGGCGACGCCGTATTGGTGCGCCAGCTTGAGGATCGCCTGCCGGCGGCCGAGCGAGGTGGTGATGCCGGCGGGATTGCAGAAATCCGGCGTGAGATAGAAGAATTTCGGCTTCGAGCGGAAAGCCTCTTCCAGCTTGTCGAGCAGCACGCCCTCGCTGTCCATCGGAACCGAGATGAAGCGCGGGCGGTAAGTCCCGAAAACCTGGATGGCGCCGAGATAGCTGGGCGAGGACATCACGACGCCATCGCCCGGATTGATCAGCGCGCGGCCGATGAAATCCAGCGCCTGCTGGGCGCCCGAGGTGATCAGGATCTGCTCCGGACCGGTCTCGATGCCGTGGCCCTCCAGGTATCCGGTGATCCAGTCGCGCAAAGGAACATAGCCTTCGCTGATCGAATACTGGAAGGCGTCGCGCGCGGTGGCCGGATCCTGCAGCACGGACTGATACGCCTTGCCGATGGCATCCAGCGGGAAGATCGCCGGGTCGGGAATGCCGCCGGCAAACGAGATGATCTCCGGCCGCGCGATCAGTTTCAGCAATTCACGGATTTCGGACGCGCGCAGTTCGCTGACGCCCTGCGACAGGCCGGGAAACGACTCGGTCATGGTGGTTGTCTCGGGTTGCTCTAAGCTTGCCGCCAGCATAGCGGAGGCGGAAAAGCTAGGCCAGCAGCCGGACCAGCAGGCCGTCCAGAACGGCGCGGCCTTCCCGCGTGGCGACCAGCCGGTCCGGTGAACGCGCCAGCAATCCCGCCTGCTCCAGCGGCCTGGTCCGCTCCGGTGGGAGGAAATCGTCGAGCGCCAGCCCGGTGGCGACGCGGAAATTCGCGGCCCAGACGCCCTCGGCCAGGCGCAGACCCATCAGCAGCGCCTCTTCGGCGCGTTCAGGGGGTGCGACCGGGGTCTCGTTCTCGCGGCCATGGCCATCGGCCGCCACCTGGTCCAGCCAGGCTTCCGGCTTGCGGCGGTTCTGCGTGGCAAACCAGCCGGCATCACGGCGGATGCGGCCATGGGCGCCGGGACCCAGCCCGAGATAATCGCCTGAGCGCCAGTAGACGAGGTTATGCCGGCTCTCGCCGCCTTCTCTCGCGTGATTGGAGACTTCGTAGGCCGGCAGCCCCGCCTGCTCCATGATGTCCTGCGTGAGGTCATAAAGCGCGGCCTGATCGTCGGCCGGCATCGGCCGCAGCGCGCCGCGCGCGACCGCCCCGGCGAAGCCGGTATTGGGTTCGATGGTCAGTGTATAGAGCGACAGGTGGTCGCCAGCGCGGCCCAGCGCATCGTGCAGTTCGGCGCGCCAGCTTTCCGCCGTCTGCTCCGGCCGGGCATAGATCAGGTCGAAGGAATAGCGCGGCACGGCCTTCGCCGCCGCCTCGATGGCGCGGCGCGCCTCTTCCGCATCATGGGCGCGGCCGAGGAATTTCAGCACGGCTTCGTCGAAACTCTGCACGCCGATGGAGAGCCGGTTGACGCCCGCCTGCGCGAATGCGGCGAATTTCGCCGCTTCCGCCGAATTCGGGTTGGCCTCCAGCGTGATCTCGGCATCCGGCGCAAAACGCCAGTACCGCCGCGCCGCCGCCAGGATTTCCGCCGCCGTGTCCGGCGGCATCAGCGACGGCGTGCCGCCGCCGAAGAAAACTGAGGTGACGGTCTCCTCCCGGCCAATCCCGGCTTCGGCATAATGCCGCATTTCGTCGAGATAGGCCTGCTGCCAGCGGGCGGCATCCACCCGCTCACGCACATGGGAATTGAAGTCGCAATACGGGCATTTCGAGACACAGAAAGGCCAGTGCACATAAAGCCCGAAGCCGCGCTGCGGTACAGTCTGCGAGCCGGCGCCCTCAATCGAAGCAGGCATTGATCAATTGCCGGAACGCCCGGGCGCGATGGCTGATCGCATGCTTCTCCTCGGGCGGCATCTCGCCGAAGCTGCGCAGCTGGCCGTTTTCCACCTCGCTGTCCGGCATGAACATCGGATCGTAGCCGAAGCCGTAGAAGCCGCGCGGCCGCCAGACCAGGCGCCCATGCACGATGCCCTCAAAGCTTTCGATATGGCCATCGGGCCAGGCAAGGCTGAGAACGCAGACGAACTGTGCGCGATACGGCGGCTCCGCCGCCTCGCCCTTCTCCTGTACGGCGTTCCAGACTTTCTCCATCGCCTTGGAAAAATCCTTCGACGGTCCGGCCCAGCGCGCTGAATAGATGCCCGGCGCGCCGTCCAGCGCGTCCACGTTCATGCCCGAATCATCGGCCAGTGCCGGCAGCTTGGCGGCTTTCGCGGCCGCCAGCGCCTTCAGCTCGGCATTGGCGATAAAGGTCGTGCCGGTCTCTTCCGGTTCCGGCAGGCTCAGTTCGCCGGCCGAGACCGCGCGCACTTTGAACGGCGCCAGCAGGTCGCCGATCTCGCGCACCTTGCCGGCATTGTGACTGGCGATGACCAGCGTATCGCCGGAGAAGCGCCGCCGTGTCATGACTACAGACCCACCGCCTGACGCTGCAGGATCATCAGCTCGCCGATGCCCTTTTTGGCCAGAGCCAGCATCGCGGCGAATTCCGCCTCGGTGAAGGGATGCTTTTCCGCCGTGCCCTGCACCTCGACGATGGCGTTCTTGTCGGTCAGCACGAAATTGGCATCCGCCTGCGCCGTCGAATCTTCCGGGTAATCGAGATCGAGCACCGGCTGGCCGTCGCACAACCCGCAACTCACCGCCGCCACCTGGCCGATCAGCGGGATCTTCGCGATCGCCCCATCCTTCAGCAGCTTGGCGAAAGCGAAATGCAGCGCTACCCAGGAGCCGGTGATCGCCGCCGTGCGGGTGCCGCCATCGGCCTGCAGCACGTCGCAATCGAGGCGAATCTGGCGTTCGCCGAAGCCCTCGAGATTGGTCACTGCCCGCAGGCTGCGGCCGACCAGGCGCTGAATCTCCTGGGTGCGGCCCGACTGCTTGCCGCGCGAGGCCTCGCGCTCGGTCCGGCTGTGGGTCGAGCGCGGCAGCATGCCGTATTCCGCCGTCACCCAGCCGCGACCGGAATTGCGCAGGAAGGGCGGCACCTTCTCCTCCACCGTAGCGGCGCAGAGCACGTGGGTTTCGCCGAATTTGACCAGGCAGGATCCCTCGGCATATTTGGCGAAGCCCGGTTCCAGGCGGATGGGGCGGAGCTGGTCGGCTTGGCGGCCGCTCGGACGCATGGGGTCTCTCCTTGGACGACGCTTTGGGTGGAATGCGCGGTTCTAGTCGATAGGATGGAAGGCGACAAGCCAAGCGAGGCTTGACCACTTAAATGTTATAATATAACAGTGCGGCATCGCTGCTTTCCAGGGGGATTCTCCAACCATGTCCAAGGCTTTCCCTGCCGCCGCCCTGATCGCCGTTATTGCCCTCGCCCTTCCGGCTGCTGCCGAAGACGAGCATGAGCGCAGCGGCATCACCCATGCCTTTGGCGACCTCGATGTCACCCTGACCCTGGATGCCGGCCTCGGGCTCTTTTCGGTGCAGGAGGCGCAGAACGGTGCCGGCAGCCTCAGCCGCAACGGCCGCAGCAAGTCCGACCGCAACTGGGCGGAAGGCTTCGTCGCGCCGGGCCTGGGCCTCGACTACCATGCCGGCGAAAGCACCATCTATGGCGGCTTCAAGCTGCTCGGCAGCTTCACCCGCGGCGACGGCGACGCGCAGCGCAATTCCTCCACCAGCGACCGGCCGGAAGCCCTCGGCATCGAGGAAGCTTTCATCGGCTGGAAATCGGGCAGCCTGTTTGCCGCGCTGGGCGACGACGCGGTCGACGCCACCATCGGCCGGCAGAGTTTCCAGGTCGGCGACGGCTTCCTGATCGCCGACGGCACGGCGGAGGGCTTCCGCCGCGGCGCCTATGTCATGGGCCCGCGCGGTGCCTTCGACCGCACGGCACTGCTGAAGCTGAACACCGCTCCCGTCCGCGCCGACCTGTTCCATCTCGAAGGCCAGGTCGACCAGGATTTCATGAACGGCAACGACGCCGCGGCGACGAAGCTCTATGGCGGCAACATCGAATTCTTCCAGTCCGGCCACAAAGACCATGGCCGCTTCGAATATGACGAACGGCTGTGGTATGTCGGCCTTACCGGGCTGCATGTCTACGAGGCCGATCGCGCGCTGGCCGCGACCCGCGACGGGCTGGACGTCTATTCCCTGCGCACCGGCGGCGCGCTACTGAGCAGCCTCGGCGAGGCGTTCAGCGATTTCGCGTTCTTCTCCGAATACGCCATCCAACGCAATGAGGCCGATGGCGGCAAGGTCCGCGCCAATGCCTGGTATGTCGAACCGCAATACACCTTCTCCGCCCTGCCCTGGTCGCCGCGCATCAGCTATCGCTATGCCCATTTCAGCGGCAACGATGACGGCGACGACACCGACGAGACCTGGGATTCGCTCTATACCGGCGGCGGGCCGCGCGGTTACGGAACCTGGGATCTGGGCGAGATCTATGCCCGCTATGTCGGCGGCAACGCCAATCTGAACAGCCATATGGTGCATCTGCGGCTCCAGCCGGCCGACGAACTGGCCGTCGGCGCGATCTATTATCGCCATCTCTACGACGAACCGGATACCGGCAGCGGCATCACCTCCGACAAGCGCTATGAGGAAGTGAACGTCTATGCCGAATGGGAAACGCCGCTGCCGGGCCTCAGCGTCACCGGCGTGCTCGGCGCCGGCAAGGCCGGGCGCGGCCGCGAGCAGGAACTGGGCGTCGCCGCGAACGAGACGACGTATCTGGGCCAGGTCGTGTTCGGCTACAGCTTCTAGGCGGCAGCCGGCGGCGGCACGTCGTCGGCGCCCAGCGGGAACCGCTCGATCATGGCGCGGGCAATCTCGCGCTCGCCCATGATCACCGTGGTCGCGCCATGGCGCATGAGATGGTCGACTTCGGCATCGGCATGGGCGCGGGCGACGATGTCGAGGTCGGGATTGAGCCGGCGCGCCACTTCGACCACGCCGCCCGCCTCGAAGGCATTGGGAATCGCGACGATCAACTGGCGCGCCGATTCCAGCCCGGCCGCCGCGAGAATATCGCCGCGGGTCGCATTGCCGTCGATCACCTCGATCCCCTGGCCGCGCAGGTCGGCGACCCACTTGTCGGCATCTTCGATCACCAGGAAGGGCAGGCCGTGCTCGGTCAGGGCGGCGCCGACCAAGCTGCCGACCCGGCCATAGCCGACCAGCACCACGTGATCCCGCAGCGAGGTCGGCTGCGGCGAGGTTTCCCCGTCCGGCACTGCCTCGGTGACCTTCACCGCCGGATCGGGCTGCGGCATGTCGCTGGGATCGGCGGCGGCGGTGCCGGCCCCGGAACTGGTGCCGGCGCCGGTGCTGGCCGCCTGCCGCGGCGGAAAGTGCTTCTCGAACCACGGCTTGACATGGCCGACGACCGCAAAGGACAGCGGATTGAGCATGATCGACAGGATCGCACCGGCCAGGATCAGGTCCCGGCCCTCCTCCGGCAGCAGTTTCAGCTCGACGCCGAGCGCCGCCAGGATGAAGGAGAATTCGCCGATCTGCGCCAGGCTGGCGGAAATCAGGAGCGCCGTGCCGACCGGATAGCGGAAGGCCAGCACGATGAGAAAGGCGGCCAGCGATTTGCCCAGCACGATGATGAACAGCGTCGCCAGCACCGGCAGCGGCTGTTCGACGACGATCATCGGATCGACCAGCATGCCGACCGCGACGAAGAACAGCACCGCGAAGGCGTCGCGCAGCGGCAGGGTCTCGTTCGCCGCCTCGTGGCTGAGCGGCGATTCGCTCATGATCATGCCGGCGAAGAAAGCCCCCAGCGCAAACGAAACGCCGAACAGCTTGGCGGCGCCGAAGGCAACGCCCAGCGCGATTGCCAGCACCGCCAGCCGGAACAGCTCGCGCGATCCGGTATGCACCACGTAATGCAGGATCCAGGGGACCAGCCGCCGGCCGACCACCACCATCAGGATCATGAAGGCGGCCACCTTGCCCAGGGTGAGCGCGAGCGCCATCGCGATATCCGCGGTCGGCATCGCGGCAACGCCATTCTCCCCAGGCGCGAGAATGCCGCCGAGGGCCGGCAGCAGCACCAGCGCCGCCACCATGGCGATATCCTCGACGATCAGCCACCCGATCGCGATGCGGCCGCGTTCGGTCTCCACCAGGCGCCGCTCCTGCATGGCGCGCAGCAGCACTACGGTCGATGCCGTCGACAAAGCCAGGCCGAACACGAAGCCGGTGACAACCGACCAGCCGAGCGCCCAGGACAGGCCCATGCCGAGGATGGTGGCCATCGCGATCTGCGCCACCGCACCGGGGATCGCGATCGCTTTGACCGACAGCAGGTCTTTCAGCGAGAAATGCAGGCCGACGCCGAACATCAGCAGGATGACGCCGATTTCCGCCAGTTCGTTGGCCAGATTCTGGTCGCCGACGAAACCGGGGGTGAACGGCCCGACCAGCACGCCGGCCAGCAGATAGCCGACCAGAGGCGAGATTTTCAGCCGGTTGGCGACGGCGCCGAACGCGAAGGCCAGCACCAGCCCCATGACGATCATCGCTATCAGGGGGGTGTGATGCGGCATGCAGGCTGGCCTTTTCCGTTGGATTTCTGCGTTATCCAGTAAATAAGCCAGCGACGCCCTGACATCAACCTCGCGCTGCCGGTCTCATTTGAACGCCTCCGCCTTCAGCCGCCTTGCGATCTCTGCGACGGAAAACTCTTCCTGCCGGCTGTTGCGCCAGCGCAGGCTCAGCGTGCCGCGCTCAGCCTCCCGCTCGCCGGCCACGGCGACCAGCGGCATCCCCTGCTCATGCGCCTCGGCGACCTTGCGGGTGAGCCGCTCGCGCCGCGCATCCACCGCGACGCGATAGCCTTCACGGCCCAGAACTGCCGCCGCCTTGCGTGCATAGCCTTCCTGCTCCGGCGCGATGTTGGCGAGCAGGATCTGCTCAGGCGCCAGCCAGAGCGGCAGCGCGCCGCGATGATGCTCCAGCAGCATGCCGATGAAGCGTTCCAGGCTGCCGAGCACGGCATGATGGATCAGCACCGGATGCCTGCGGGCATTGTCGCTGTCGACATACTCGGCATCCATGCGTTCGGGCAGCACGAAATCCAGCTGCACCGTGCCGCATTGCCAGGCGCGGCCATGGCTGTCGCGCAGATGGAATTCCAGCTTGGGCCCGTAGAAAGCGCCCTCGCCGTTGCGGATGGCGAAATCGAGCCCCGCCTTGCGCGCCGCCATCGCCAGCGCGGCTTCCGCCCGGTCCCAGACCGCGTCCGAGCCGGCACGCTTTGCCGGCCGCGTGGAGAAGAAGACCAGCAGCGCGCCGAAGCCGAAATCGGCATAGATGCCGCGCAGCAATTCGCAGAAGCGCTGCACTTCCTGTTCCACCTGCGCTTCCGTGCAGAAGATATGCGCGTCATCCTGCGTGAAGCCGCGCGTGCGCATCAGCCCCTGCAACGCCCCGGACGGCTCATCCCGATGCACGGCACCCATTTCGCAATAGCGCAGCGGCAATTCGTGCACCGAACGGACGCGCTTGTTGAACAGCTGGATATGGCCGGGGCAGCTCATCGGCTTGAGCGCCAGCGAGCGGTTGCCGCCCATATGCGTGCCCTGCACCCGGAACATGCCGTCGGCGAATTTCTCGGCATGGCCGCTCTGCTCCCACAGGCTCATGGAAAGCAGTTGCGGCGTGCGCACTTCCAGGAAGCCCGCCTCGCGCATGCGGCGGCGGATGTAATCTTCCACCACGCGGTAGAGCGCGAAGCCACGCGGATGCCAGAACACCATGCCGGGCCCTTCCTCCTGCTGGTGGAAGAGATCGAGCCGCTGGCCCAGCACGCGATGATCGTAGGAATCCGGCCCGGAACTGCTACTGCTCCGGCTGTTATGCAGGCTGACGAGGTGGTTCATGACGGCTCTCCGGTTGCGGAGCGGCCGGCGATGAGCGAAGTCCCGAAAAGACCGGGGCCCCGTCCGTCGCCGGCGGGGCCCCTGGTGTCTTTGCTATGCGTTCAGTTCAGCTCACGCGCAACGACCCGGGCCCCCGCCAGCGGCGGTTACCTTAATCGAGACGACGGT
>CAYSCA010000055.1:0-16576 GCA_964429465.1 uncultured Rhodospirillaceae bacterium | reverse complement strand
ACGCCGCGCAGCACCGGCTCGACCGCATTGAACACGTCGTCCTGGGTGACGAAGCTCATCTCGATGTCGAGCTGGTAGAACTCGCCGGGCGAGCGGTCGGCGCGGGCATCCTCGTCGCGGAAGCAGGGCGCGATCTGGAAATAGCGGTCGAAGCCCGACACCATGATCAGCTGCTTGAACTGCTGAGGCGCCTGCGGCAGGGCGTAGAAGCGGCCCGGATGCAGGCGGCTCGGCACCAGGAAGTCGCGCGCGCCTTCCGGCGACGACGCTGTCAGGATCGGCGTCTGGAATTCCATGAAACCCTGATCCGTCATGCGGCGGCGGATCGAGGAGATCACCTTGCTGCGCAGGATGATGTTGTTGTGCAGCCGCTCGCGGCGCAGATCGAGGAAGCGGTACTTCAGCCGGATCTCTTCCGGATATTCCTGCTCGCCGAACACCGGCATCGGCAGGTCCTGCGCCTCGCCCAGTACCTCGATCGAGGAGACTACCACCTCCACCTCGCCGGTCGGCAGGTTCGGGTTCACCGTTTCCGGCGTGCGGGCCACCACCTTGCCGCTGACGCTCACAACGTATTCCGAGCGCAGGCCTTCCATCTGTTTGAAGGCCTCAGAGCCGCTTTCGGCGACGCACTGGGTCACGCCGTAATGGTCGCGCAGGTCGATGAACAGCAGGTTGCCGTGGTCGCGCTTGCGATGGACCCAGCCGGCGAGCTTGACCTCGGCGCCGACGGCGTCGGACCGCAATTGACCACAGGTATGCGTACGGTAACGGGACATGACGGGCCTTCAGAATCTGTCTGCGGAATCGCTGGGGAAATCCGGTGAAAATCGAGGCCGAACAGGCCCTTTCGACTGCGGAAAGTCAAGGCCGAGCTTAGGGGAAAATCCGCCTCTCCGGTAGCCTGCAGGGATTGGGCCGGGACCGCCGGCATGGTAATAGGCCCCATCATGCATGCCGACCCCACCCCGATCACCCAAACCGAAGACCTTGCCCGTTTCTGCGCCTCTCTGGTCCCTGCGGCCTATGTCACCGTGGATACCGAGTTCATGCGCGAAACCACCTACTGGCCGAAGGTCTGCCTGATCCAGATCGCCGGACCCGAGGAGGCCCGGGTCATCGACCCGCTGGCCGAGGGCCTGTCGCTGGAACCGCTGTTCGACCTGCTCCGCAACCGGCAGGTGCTCAAGGTTGCCGCCCGGCAGGACCTGGAAATCTTCACCAAGCTCATGGGCGAAGTGCCGGCGCCGCTGTTCGACAGCCAGGTCGCCGCCATGGTCTGCGGCTTCGGCGACCAGGTCTCCTACGAGCAGCTGGCCTCCAAGCTGGCCGGCGCGCAGATCGACAAATCGTCCCGCTTCACCGACTGGTCGCGGCGGCCGCTGACTGAGAAGCAGATCCGCTATGCGCTGTCCGACGTCACGCATCTGCGCAAGATCTACGACAAGCTGAGCGCCCGCCTGCAGAAGACCGGCCGCAGCGCGTGGCTGACCGAGGAGATGGCCCTGCTGGCCGACCCGGCGACCTATGAATTGCCCCCAGAGAATATGTGGCGGCGGCTGAAGCCGCGCACCACCAAGCCCGAATACCTTGCCGTGCTGCAGGCCGCTGCCGCCTGGCGCGAGATCGAGGCACGCAACCGCGACATCCCGCGCCAGCGCATCGTCCGCGACGAGACGCTGATGGAGATCGCGGCTCATCCGCCAAAGGTGGCCGATGACTTGGAACGCATGCGCGGCCTCTCAAAAGGTTTCGCCGAGGGCAAGATGGGCACCGGCCTGCTGGCGGCGATTGCCGCCAAACTCGCCAGCCCGCGTGAAACCTGGCCGGTGCTGGAGCGAGAGCCCGAGCTGCCGCGCGGCATTGGCCCGTTGGTCGAGCTGCTGAAAGTGCTGCTCAAGATGAAATGCGACGACCATGACGTCGCGCAGAAGCTGGTCGCCTCCTCGGCCGATCTCGACAAGATCGCCGCGGACGACAAGGCCAGCGTGCCGGCGCTGCAGGGCTGGCGCCGCGAGATTTTCGGCGAGGATGCGTTGCGGCTGAAGCGCGGCGAGCTGGCGCTGGCCGCAGAGGACGCGCGGATCAAGGTCGTGAAGCTGAAAGGCTGATCAGCGTTTCGCGACGCGGACTTCGCTGCTGTGGCCCAGCGCCTTGCCCAGCGCCTCGGCCCTGCGCTGCACGGCCTCGCCGTCCAGAGCCGCATGCTTCGCCGGCAGTTCGAGCAGGATACCGTTGCCGTTCGGCCGCAGCCTGCAATCACGCAATATCCCCGGCACGCCGGCGGATAAGGTCTGCGCCAGCCTGAGCGCCAGGCCGACGCGCAGCGCATAATCGATCTCCTCGGCATTCAGCAACTGCGAGGCCGGAGCCGCAACGGGTCCGCTGGCCGTACCGGCATAGCGGGTGAACAGGGTCAGGGCCAGCAATGCACGTTCGCTCTGCCGGATGGCGCCGAAAGGCGCGTGCAGGATGGCGCCCAGCGAATGTTCGCCGCGATAATCGGGATGCACCCGCCAGGCCATGTCCGACAGGATCGCCGCCGCCAACCGGATGCGCCGGCGTGCCGCCCCGTCGCGTTCGAAGACCGGCGCGATGAAGCCGTCGATCTCGGCGCCATGCTCGCCGAACCGGCTCTCCCGAGCCGCCATATGGGTACAGAAGGCCAGCAGCGGATCGTCCTCACGCTGCCGCTCGGTCAGCAGCGCATAGGCAAGACCTTCGCGCAGGCCATTGGCGGAGAATACGACTTCCTTCGGTTCCAGCACTCTCAGCACACGCCGCATCACCAGGGCAGCCAGCGGTAGCGCATCCTGCCGGCGCCGCGGCACACCCTCGGTGCGGGCCAGCGACTCCCTGCTCTGCTTGGCCAGCAGCCGGCTGAACTCGTTCGCCTCGGCCCGCGCCAGCGTGTATTGATGGATGATATGCAGCGGCGAATGCTTCTGCGCCATATGAACGCGGGCAATGGCGCGCCAGGAGCCGCCGACGGCGTAGAGCGCCTTGCCCTTCCACTTCTTCAGCCAGCCGACCGTGGCGATCTGGTCATCGATGTATTTCTTCGCCGCGCCATAGGAGCCGAGGTTGGCGATGCGCAAGGGCCCCAGCGGCAGGGTGACGCTGTCGCCAAGCTTGTGGCCATCAATCGCCACCAGTTCGAGGCTGCCGCCGCCAAGATCGCCCATCACGCCGCAGGCTTCGGGAATGCCAGACAGCACGCCAAAGGCCGAATAAGTCGCCTCCTCGACGCCGCTGAGGACGCGCACCTTCTCTCCCGTATCGCGTTCGATCTGGGTTACGAAGGCGGCGCCGTTGCTGGCGTCGCGCACCGCCGCCGTGGCAACGATCTGCAGCGCCCTGACATTCATCTTCTTCGCCAGCGTGACGAAGCGGCGGATGGCGAGCAGCGCCTGCCTGGCTCCCGCCTCGTCCAGCGCGCCGGTCTCGCCCAGGCCCCGGCCCAGGCCGCAGAGAACCTTCTCGTTGAACATCGGCGTCGGCAGCCGCAGCGGCTCGTCAAACACCACCAGTCGGACCGAGTTCGACCCGACGTCGATGACGCCGAAAGGCAGGATGGCCGGACTGGTAGACGGTTTCGCGAGCGGCTGGACTGGCGCCATCCTATCCGGTCTTCAGTTGCAGGCGCGGAATCGCTTCCGGCTTCTTGAGCGCCTTGCCGCGTCCCGACAGGCTGGGATTGGTCATGAAATAGGTATGCGCGCTGAAGGAATCCGGCTTGTCGGAGGCGCGCACATATTTGTCGTCGGCCACCATATACCAGCTTTGCGCCTGGTCCTTCAGGTTGGCCACCATGATCTGGTCGAGGATCTGCTCGCGCACCGTCTGGTTCTCGATCGGCAGCAGCACTTCGACGCGACGGTCGAAATTGCGCGGCATCCAGTCGGCGGACGAGATGAAGACCTTGGCTTCGGGCGACGGCAGCCCCTTGCCCGCCCCGAAACAGACGATGCGGGAATGCTCGAGGAAACGGCCGATCAGGCTTTTGACGCGGATATTCTCCGACAGCCCCTTCACGCCGGGGCGCAGGCAGCAGATGCCGCGCACGATCAGGTCGATCTGCACGCCCGCCATGCTGGCCTGGTAAAGCGCGTCGATTACCACCTGGTCGACCAGGCTGTTCATCTTGGCCCAGATCGCCGCAGGCCGCCCGGCTTCGGCGTGCCGGATTTCCTCGCCGATCAGCTCCAGCAGCCGCGGCCGCAGGGTGTAGGGCGAGATCGCCACCTTCTTCAGATTTTCCGGCGCGGCATAGCCGGTGAGGAAATTGAACAGGTAGGTCGCGTCATGGCAGAGCTCCGGATCGTCGGTGAAGAAGCTCAGGTCGGTATACACGCGCGCCGTATAGGGATGGTAGTTGCCGGTGCCGAAATGGGCATAGGTATTCAACTGCCCGCCTTCGCGCCGCACCACCAGCGAAATCTTCGCATGCGTCTTCAGCTCGATGAAGCCATAGACGACCTGCACGCCGACACGCTCCATGTCGCGCGCCCATTTGATATTGGCCGCCTCGTCGAAGCGCGCCTTCAGCTCGACCAGCGCGGTGACCGACTTGCCGGCTTCCGCCGCCTCGATCAGCGCGCGCACGATCGGGCTGTCGTCGGAGGTGCGATACAGCGTCTGCTTGATCGCGACGACATGGGGATCGGCAGCCGCCTGACGCAGGAACTGCACCACCACGTCGAAGCTTTCATAAGGGTGATGGACGACAATGTCCTTATGCCGGATAGCCGCAAAGCAGTCGCCGCCAAAATCGCGGATGCGCTCAGGGAAACGCGGGCTGAAGGGCGGAAATTTCCATTCCGGCCGATCGTCGACGATAAGCTTCTTGATATCGGCAAGTCCCAGCAGCCCGTCGACGACGGTTACCGTATGCGGCGGTACTTCCAGTTCCTCGCAGACGAACTTGCGCAGGTCGTCGGGCATGTCGGCGTTGATCTTGAGCCGGATCACCGTGCCGCGGCGGCGGCGCTTCAGTGCCGTTTCGAACAGACGGACGAGGTCTTCGGCCTCTTCCTCGATCTCGATATCGCTGTCGCGGGTGATGCGGAACAGGCCGGCGCCGAGTATCTCGTAGCCGGGAAACAGCTTGTTGAGAAACAGGCCGACCAGGTTCTCCAGGGTCAGGAAGCGAATCTCTTCGCCCGGCAGGCGCACAAAGCGTTCCACCTGGCTCGGCAGCGGCAGCAGCGCGTTCAGGCTGCGGCCGTCGCGGATCCGTCGCATCTGCATCACCATCGCGAAACCCAAATTGGGAATAAACGGGAATGGATGCGCCGGATCGATGGCGAGCGGCGTCAGCACGGGAAAGACATGCGCGAGGAAGTAATCCTCCAACCAGCGACGGTCGTCGGGCGTGAGCTGGCCCGATTCCATGACATGGATGCCGGCGGCGGACAATTCGCGGCTCAGGCCGCGCCAGCAATCCTGCTGGCGATGCATCAGGTCGCCAGCGGCCTCGGTGATCTTCGCGAGCTGCTGCGCGGGCGTCAGCCCGTCCTGGCTCGGCTCCTCGATGCCGGCCTTGATCTGGCCATGCAGGCCGGCGACACGCACCATGAAGAATTCATCCAGGTTGTTCGCCGAGATCGACAGGAAGCGTACACGCTCGAGCAGCGGATAGCGCTGGTTGTTGGCCTCCTCCATGACGCGGAGATTGAAGGCCAGCCAGGAGAGCTCGCGGTTGATGAAGCGCTCGCGGGCGCTCAGCGTCACCGGCGGGCCCTTCACCGTCACCGGGGTCATGGCCGCAGCAGCAGCAGCCGCCTCGGTCGCGCCTGTCACCATCCCGGAACTCTGGAGATTGTCCGCCACTTGCTGCATATCGGATGCCTCTGTCGTGATCGGCGCCCGTCCGGGCTCAAGCCGCCGGCCGACGCTTCGGGTATAGGTCTAATGATGCTTTATGTCAAAGCAGCGACAGCCCGACTGCCCCTCCAACAAAGGTGTTAACCCTTTGCTTCGCCTGTGGCTTTTGCGGCATGCCAAGTCGGCTTGGGATGATCCCGGTCTGGACGACTTCGCCCGCCCCCTGAGCGCGCGGGGACGCAGGGCCTGCCACCGGATCGCCCGCCACATGGCCGAGCGGGCCATCCGGCCCGATCTCGTGCTCTGCTCCCCGGCCACCCGCACAAGGCAGACGCTGGAATGCCTGCAGAAACGACTGGGCGAAGATGCGACGGTCCGTTTCGAGCCGCAGCTTTATCTAGGCGATCCCGACACCCTGCTGGCGCTGGTTCACGCCACGCCGGTAGCCTGCCGCGAGACCCTGCTGATCGGCCATAACCCCGGACTGGAGGAGTTCGCCCGGCAGATGGCCGGTAGCGCGGCCAGCGACACCTTGAGCCGCCTGCGTGCCAAATATCCCACCGGGGCACTGGCCGAGCTCACCTTCCCTGTCCGCACCTGGGCACAGGCCGCACCCGATACCGGCTTCCTGGCCAGCTTCGTCATTCCGGCCCAGCTTTAGGAAGAGTGAGCTGAAGCGATCTAGTCGCCCCTGCAGGGCAACGGCATCTGCAGCAGCCGTGGCCAGGCTTCCGCCCAGCCGCGGGCATGACCGGCCTGTACGCTGACGACCATGGCACAGGGGCCGGCCGCGCCGGCGAAACGCGTCGCGATCAGACCAGGGACGATCCGGTCATCGATGCCGGTGAAATGGAGCTGCGGCAGGTGGGCGAGACGCGGTGCCAATGCCGCCACATCGATGGCGGCGGGAAGCGGCGTCACATTGTGGAAACGGTTGACCCCGGCCGGATCGAGATTGCCGGCGACGCTACGCAGGCTGGCCACGTCGCCACGCCTGACGGCCAGTGCCACGGCCATAGCAGCCCCGCCCGAATAGCCGACCAGATGCAGCCGCTGTCCTGGCAGCTTCAACTGATCCAGAGCGCGATCCAGTGCTGCAACCGCCGGCTCGTCAAACTGGCGTTCGGTCCAGACCGGAATACTGCAGCGGGCATCATCCGCCCCATACATACAGGGACGTGCCAGATAGATCACATTGGCGGAAGCATCGCGGGATGCGAGGGCGAGACCAACCGGATTGAGCGGCGTCGGATCGCGCGAGGGGCGATGCCGGTCCAGCCAGGCCAGCCCGTCACCCTCGATATAGACGGTTGCCGGCTGGTCCGGCGCACCGATCCGCCGCCATACCTGAATGCGGTGGATACCGGTCTCGATGCTGACCGGCTGAAGCCCCGCTTCCGAGGCCAGCCGGTCGGCTGTGGCCCGGCGGTCGCCCGCGCAGCCTGCCAGCCACAGGCCGGCGAGCAGCGCGATGCAGGCTGTCAGCGGTCTTCGCATCGACAGAACCTAGCGAAGAGAGCCCGGCGATTACAGCGCCAGTCTTGCCCGGCCGCTGAAGGTGTGGTCCTGGGCATCCTGCGCCAGGCTGCCGCCATAACCGAGGGTGAAGGTCAGTCCCTCGCCCATATCGATCACATCGATGCCCAGTCCGATTTCCAGACTGTCGCGCGCCATCTCCGCACCCGTCACGGAGAAACGGGACTCCGGCAGCAGCGCGAAGCCGGCATCCATCGTCGGGGCGTTATTGGCAAACTGATGTGCCCAGCCCAGGCTGACGATCGGCGCCAGCCGGGTCTCCTTCCCGGCCTGGATGTCGAACTCGAAGGTGGCACCAAGCCGGCTGACGAAGCTGTCGCGTGTCATCGACTGGTACGCCAGGTTCGCGGTCCCGGCGCCGCTTTCGGTCCATGCACCCTGCCAGTAGCGCTGCGCGGTGACGCCGGCGAAGGGACGCATAACAGCATCGAATCCAGCGCTGCGGGCGATCTGCACCGGCGTGCTGACCTGCAGGCCGGTGCCGAGGCTCCAGCCGTCATTTTCGCCGCTCGCCGTGCTGGTCGCCGTGCCGATCACGATGTTGCGGCTCTGCTCGGCATAATGGCGACCGCCCATCAGCGTACCGTCGAGGCGGATGCCCCAGTCTTCGAGCCGGCCATAGAGACCGAGAAAGCCGGCCTTGGAACTGGCATTGCCGCCATTGTCGTCGATATCGGTACGGCTGCCGACATAGCCGAAGGATACGCCGGCCGTGATGCGCTCGGGTTCGACGCCGAAATCCAGACCGCCGGCGAAGCCGCCCGTGCGGCTGTTCGATCCGGCAACACCGTTCTTCGTGTCCACCGAGCCAAATCCGCCAAGCACGCTCACCCAGGCGCCATGATCGTTCGCCGGCGCGCGGTCGCCGGTGGCGATGCCGCTGCGCTGGCCATTGTCGGCCGTATCGCCCGAGGAGAACCGCACCGGCGCACTCGCACCCGGCTTGGCGGCATTATGGTTCAGGACGGCGGAAACCACCGACGACGCGGCATTCGTCGGGATCGCCGCCATCGTCGTCGTGGTCTGGCCCGAGATCGAATTCAGCGCTGCGGCCTTCTGCGGCGCCGGCAAAGCATCCAGAACCGTGATCAGATTGTTCAGGCTTGCATTGCCGCGCGCGGCATCCAGCACGCTGGCGGCCGAGCTGCCGCTCGGGCTGACGGCCGCGGGAACCAGCTTGGCGGATTGCGAAGCGTTCAGCGAGATGCTGGTGCCGTCATACAGCACCGAATCCGCAATGCTATCGCCGCCGGCGAGAATCGCGGTATCGAACCGCCCGCTCAGGCTGCTGCCCGAAACCAGGATCTGGCCGCCCGGATTGAAGGCGATGCTTGCATCGATCTTCAGCATCGCGCCCGGATTGATGACAACCGCGCCGGTGCTCACCAGGCTGTCGACGCCGCCGTTGCCGAGATCCAGCAGTAGGATCGAGCCGCTGTTGAAGGTGACATCACCCGTCGCATTCAGCGTGCCGATCACGCCGATGCCGCCGGGGGCCAGCGTGCCGCCATTGTCGACGACGACCGTTGCCACCGTACCGGCGCCGCCGAGAATGCCGCCGCTGTTGACGTTGACCGTGCCGCCCAGCTTGCCCGATACCGTCAGCGTACCACCGTCGATATTGGTGGTACCGGTGAAGGCCGAACTGTCGGCAGTGAGGATTGTCGTACCGGCGAGCTGACTGATGGCGCCGCTGCCCGATAGCTGCGCGCCAAGCGCAAAGTCTGCGCTGGTGTGGTTGAAGATGAGCCTGCCAGTGCCGCCGCCGAAGATTATCTTGCCGGCCTCCACTACACCGGCTGCGGCGGCAGCCTGTCCATCCTCCGCACCGATGATCAATCTGCTTGAAGAAACAATGGTCAGGTTACCAGTTCCGCCGCCGGCAGTCAGCTTACCGCCATCGGTCAGAACCACCTTGCTGCCAGCGCCGGCCATCATGAGCGCGCTGGTTGAAAAACGCGATCCTGCACCGGAGATGGTCACAGTACCGTTGGCGATGGTTACGGTAGTCCCGACTGACACTGCGCCATCGTTTACTATAGTGAGCGTGCCAGTTCCTCCCATGCCAACAGACATATCTCCGACCACGGTCCATTGAGCATTGTCGACGGTTGCAACGCCCTCCGCGCCGGGTCCGGTGCCTAATATGCCCCTCTGGCTGGTCAATACCGCTCCGTCAGTGATGATCAGGGCAGCCGAACCGCCCGTGTAGCCGACCGCAAGCTCACCGGCTACGGCAGCGCCACCAGAAATCAAAATCGGATCGGATGTCGATCTCACAAATGCCGTACCAGCGCCGTTGGGCATATACTCCCAGTTTGCGGCGTTGTACCAGTTGAAGTCCCCGCCACCGCCGGTCCACTCCTGTGCCTTAGCCATCTGCGGCGCCAGCGCGACCAGGGCAGTCGCTGCAAGCAGGGCCGTGCGGATAGCGGCAGCCTGCCGACGCCCCATCATACGCAGCCCGATCATACGCAGCACGATCATGATCTCCCCCAACCGGACATACCTGTTCCGGTAGCGGTCCTCTCACAGCTGCACGCGCCGCGTCGCCCCACCAATTCTGATCAATTGTCACGAAATCTCACCGCAACCCGGGCCCGGCCGGCAATCGGCGCGGATTTCCGCTACAAACCGCCGCAGGTTATTTTTCGCTTATCCGGCCGCGTGCTGCCCTGCATTTACGGCAGAATACTAGGCATTCTTCCGAAGATCGGACAGATTACGCCGGCATGCTCGACCTCAAGACCACGCTGATCATCCTGCTCATCAATGCCAGCCTGCAGGGCGCGGTGTGGCTGTTCGTGTGGATCTCGCAGCGCCATCTCTTCGAGCTGAAATTCATCGCCACCGGCTATATTGCTTTCGCGGCCGGATTGCTTCTTGTCGTTCTCCGGGGATCGGAGCCGCAACCCTGGCAGATCGTCCTCGACAATACGATCATCAATCTGGGCCTGGCACTGGTCGCCGACGGGCTGGCGCGCTTTCTCAGCCGGAAACCGCTGCCCTGGCTTGACATCGGCGTCGTGATCTTCTCCGTCAGCTTCTGGTCGCTGATGCTGGCCCTTGATCCGACGAATGTCGCATTGCGCACTCACGCCTCCGCCGCGGTCACCGTCGTGTGTATCGCCGTGATGATCTGGACGCTCGCAGCGGATCGCAGCCAGCCCAGATTGCTGCGCTGGATAACCATCGTCTTTCTGGCCTGTCATGCCGCAGCATCCATTGCCCGGAGTGTCGCGATCGCTGGCCAGGCGGCCCCCGACGAGATGCCTGCAGCCAACACCAGCGCGCAGGCTTTGTATTTCTTCGAGATCAACGTCTTCATTACCGCGTTTTTCCTCTGCCAGATCCTGATGCTGGGCATCCGGCTTTCGTCGGACCTGCGGCAGAAAAACGACGCGCTCTCCCACGAGGTCCGGGAGCGGCGCAAGCTGCAGGAGCAGCTGGCGACCGCGCTGTCGACCGAGAAAGGGCTGCGCGAGGAGCAGCGCCAGCTGCTGCGCATGGTGACCCATGAATTCCGCACCCCCCTCGCCGTGGTCGACCGTGCCGCAGAGATGATCGCCATCGTCCTGCCCGAGCCGCCGGACGCCGTGGCACGCCGGCTCGACAGCATCCGCCAGGCGGTGCGTCGCCTGGTCAAGCTGATCGACCGCTTCCTCGATACCGAACGGCTGGAGCAGGAAGCCATGCAGCCTGGGCCGATCGACCTGCTCCAGTTCACGTCCCGCATCACGCGTCATTTCGATTTGATGGGAAGCGGCCACCGGCTGACCTTCAGCGTCGCCGAAGACCTGCCTCCCTACATGGGCGATGAAGACATGCTGGCCACCGTGGTGATCAACCTGGTCGAGAATGCGCTGAAATACTCGCCCGACGATACTCCCGTGGCGGTTTCCGTCCGCGCCGCCGGCAGCGAGATCGCCATCGCGGTGACGGACCAGGGCATCGGGATTCCGGAAGCGGAGCGGCGCTCGGTCGGCCGGCGCTTTTTCCGCGCCTCCAACACCCAGGCGGCGACGGGAACGGGGCTCGGCCTTTTCAACGCACGCAAGCTGCTCGAATACCATCAGGGCGAACTCCGGCTGGATGCGGCTCCGGGCGGCGGCACGATTGCCCTGATCCGCCTGCCGCTTCGCACCTGTTCGCCCGAGGAAGCTGTTGCATGACACGCATTCTCGTGGTCGAGGATGAACCCTCGCTGCGCATCGATCTGGTCGACTATCTTGCCATGCGCGGCTTCTCGGCTTCCGGCGTCGGCACCGCGGCCGCGCTGAACGCCGAGCTGCGCAAACCGGAGCTGCCGGACATCATCGTGCTGGATATCGGCCTGCCGGACGGCAACGGTTTCGATCTCGCCGCCCGGATCCGGCAGAACCATGCCTGCGGCATCATCATGCTGACCGCCCACGGCGAGCCGGACGACCGCGTGCGCGGCTTTGAAAGCGGTGCCGACATCTATCTGGTCAAGCACAGCAGCCTGCGCGAGATCGAGGCCAGCATCCAGAGCCTGCTGCGCCGGCTGCGGAACCCGCGGGCTGCGCCGGACCAGTGGGTGCTGAACCGCGGTTCCTGGCTGCTGACGGCGCCGAACCGCAGGGATATCCGGCTGACCGCTACCGAGTTCGCCTTCCTCAGCGCCCTGCTCGAGCAGATCGGACAGCCCCGGTCCCGCGACAGCCTGGCGCAGATTCTGGCCCGGCCGCAGACCAGCTGGGACAACCGCCATCTCGATGCCGTGGTGAACCGGCTGCGCCGCAAGATCAAGGAAACCGCGCAGTTGGAAGCGCCGATCAAGATGATCTATGGTCACGGCTATTCCTTCAGCGCTCCGGCGCGGGTCGAGAACTAGCGGAAGCAGCCCATGGGCAACGTCGTCAACCTGAACAGGGTGCGCAAGGCCCGTGAGCGGCAAGAGGCGAAGACCACAGCCGCCGAAAACCGCGCCCGTTTCGGTCAGGACAAAGCCACCCGCGACAAGGGCCGGAGGGAAGTCGAGCGCGCCCGCCGGGACCTCGAGGGAAAGAAGCTGGATTAGCAGCCGCTCGACCGGCACGCCGCCCCCGATCATCGTCACCGAACGGCCACACCCCGCAAGGCCCGGATATGCTCCTCTGCCGGCATGGATCACCGTCTGGCCGGGATGGTCAACACCATGTCTCAGGGTTTCCTGCAGGAAGACTATGCCGTGCTACGCGAGGCCGTGCGGCAATGCCGCTCCTGGCTGGCGCTCTATCTGGAGCCGAACGGCATCTCGGCTCAGGATTGCCTGGACGGCATGCTCTCGGTGCTGTTCAACAACTGGCTGGAAGGCGCCTTCGATCCCCGGCTGGAACTGCAGGTGCGCCCGGAGGACGATTTCCTGCTGCAGGATTTCGCGGCCCTGCATACGGCCGTGAAGCGCGCGCGGCTGGCGCTCAACCGCCGTTTCCAGGCGGGCAGCTCGGTATCCGACCGGCGCTGCATGGACTGGTTGATGCTGGCGCTGGATAACGAGCAGCTCGGCGCAGCCGGCAATTTCGAGACCCTGGTGATGAGCGGCACCGAGCCGGACTGGGACCGGCGCAATCTCTGAACCGCGGCCTCTACGGCTACGGTGCTGAATCCTGCTCCATCAGCCTGCGTACCAGCGCAACCGTGACCGCGCGGTTCTCGGCCAGCGCAGCCGCATCGAGAGCCGCCACCCAGCTGCGCGCCGCATGGCAGGACCGCTCGATCCGCGCGCCGAGATATCTGACGACATCCTCGCCCACGCTGAGCTGGCGATCGGCAAACAGCTTCACCAGCATGGCAGCCAGAAGGGCATCATCGGGCGCGGCGATTTCCTGCGCCGGCATCGCCCTCAGCCGTGACATCAGGTCGGGCAGGCCGAAATTCCAGCGCGCCGGCGCTGCCGCGCCGGTCAGCAGCAGATCAAACCCGCGCTCGCGCATCAGGTTGACCAGATGAAACAACGCCACCGGATCGCCGGCGCGATCGGCATCGTCGAGCGCCAGCGGCTGCTGCGCCAGCGCATCGACGGATCGGGCATCGACATCCTGCGGCGCGGCGATGCGGGCACCGGCCTGCGCGGCCCAGATCTGCGCCAGATGCGTCTTGCCGCTGCCGGGATTGCCATGCAGCACCAGGGCGTGGCCGGGCCAGTCCGGCCAGCGGTCGATCCAGGCCAGCGCGGCCTGATTCCCCGGCGCGACGAGGAAATCCTCGCGTGCATATGATACTGGCAGCGTGAGCCCCAGGCTGAGCTGACGCTGACCGAATTGGGCGGGCATCATGGATAAGGCGGCGGATTGGTCGTCGAATCCTGGGGCGGTTCGCCGGGACGATAGAGCCAGCTCTGCCGGTAGCGATCGAAGGCAAGCCGCATCAGCACGCCGATCACCGCAAAGAGCGGAACGGCAATCAGCATGCCAACAAAGCCGAACAGCGAACCGCCGGCCAGCAGCGCGAAGATGACCCAGACCGGATGCAGGCCGACCCGCTCGCCGACCAGCTTCGGCTGCAGGAAATTGCCCTCGATGAACTGGCCGAGCGCAAACAGCCCGGCGACCAGGCCGATCCAGATCCAGTCGGGCCAGAACTGCGCCAGCGCCACGCCGACCGACACGACGAAGCCGAGCACGCTGCCGATATAGGGGATGAACGAGATCATTCCGGCGGTGACGCCGATGAACAGGCCGAATTGCAGGCCGAGCAGCGAAAGGCCGAGGCCGTAGAAGGTCGCCAGAAACAGGCAGACCATGATCTGGCCGCGCACGAAGCCCGCGAGCACGCGATCGATCTCCTGAGCCTGGCTACGGATCGTCGCGGCATGGTCGCGCGGCAGATAGGCATCGATCTGGCGAATCAGGCGATCCCAGTCGCGCAGGAGATAGAAACCCACCACCGGCGTGATGACCAGCAGCGACAGCATGTTGAACAGCGCCCAGCCGCCGCCCAGCAGGCCGTTGAACACATCGCCCAGCACCTTCATGGCCTGGCCTTTATTTTCGTCCAGTGCCTGCTGCACATTGCTGCGCAGGTCGATATTGAATCGGTCGGCGATGTCCTGCAGGTAAGGCAGCACACGCTCGTTGAACATGGCGGCGAATGCCGGCAACCGGCTGATGAAGCTGTCGAGCTGGCTCACCACCACCGGGATCAGCAGGGTGACGGCCGCGGTCGCCGCGACGAAGAAGCCGACGGTGATCAGCAATGCGGCGAGCGTGCGCGACAATCCGCGGCGCTCCAGCCAGTCGGCCATCGGGTCGAGGAAATAGGCAACTCCCATGCCGGCGACAAAGGGCAGCAGGATGTTGCTGAACAGAACAAGGGTGGCGAAGAAAGCGATGGTGATCGCGACCCAGGCCACCCCCTGCTCGCGCATGGTCATGGCTGGCGGGCCCGCATCTGCCAGAAGCCGTCACGCTGCTCCAGCACCACGTCGCGTTGCGCCAGCGCAACAGCCAGATGGTCCGGGTCGCCGTAGAAGTCGATCTGCAGCTGGGCATCGCGATGCGACAGCCGCAGCACGTCGACCTTGCGCACCACCGGCATGGCCGCCAGGGCGGTGCGCAGCTTGTTCCATTCCGCCAGGCTGCCGAACAGGGCGGCGGCGCTGATCTGCCCCTGCTTCTCGAGATCGATGACGGTATCGGTTTTCCAGCGCGCCTCGGCGCGGCGCGACAGGTCGATCGCCGCCGACAGCAATGCCTCTTCCTGCGTGCCGCCGCTCGCCATGAAGGCTTCCAGCCGATCGAGGAATGTGCCCGGGCCGTCGTGATAAGGGTAGATTTCGACCCGCACATCGCCGGGATCGGCCTGCTTCAGGGTGGCGGAAACGACCAGGACATCCTGGTAGCCAAGCTGGCGGGCATAGCCGCGCAACACCTCGGGATCGCCGAGCAGGCGTTCCAGCGGCGGCGCATCGCCGGCCGGAGGCGCCGGAACCAGCGGCACCAGCCCGCCGGCATCGGGCCGCCGCAGCCAGGCCTCGCGCCAGGGATTGTCGGCCTCCCACAGGCGGCTCTCGGTCGCCGTCTGCCATACCGGGATGACCAGCGCCGGGCGGCTGACGGTTTCGGAATATGGCAACCGCGCATCCTGCAGCAGGCGGCGGATCTCGTCGGCGCGGAAGCGCACGGTGATGCGGCCGATATAGCGGGTTGCCGAGGTGCGTTCCTCGTCAATCTCGAAGCCGGAGATCGTCTGGTTCAGCAGGGCTTCGCTGGGCCGCGGCAGGGCGGCGTGACTCTCAGGCAGGGTGAGCCGCCGCAATAGCTGACCGAAAGCGCGGCGCTGTCCCTCGGCGAGGGCCAGCGGCCGTGCCGCCGCGGCGCTCTCGGCGGTGGCATCCACCGGCACGCCGGAAACGACGAAGGGATCATTGGCGCGCACGCCCTGCGCGCCGGCCGGCGCACTCTGCCCGAGCGCCGCAAGACCGGAAATTAGGATGAAGAAACAGCGTCTTACGGTACGGGCCAGGGCCATTGCAAACAGGGGCGGAATGGGTATGTTGCCAGCGGTCACTCTAGCCCTCGTGGAGGCCATCATCAACACGTCGCCGCTATATAAGGCCGCAGGTGTCGACATCGATGCCGGCGAGGCGCTGGTCGATGCGATCAAGCCGCTGGCCGCCTCCACCCGCCGCAAGGGTGCCGACGCTTCGCTCGGCGGCTTCGGCGCATTGTTCGACCTCAGGGCCGCCGGATTCACCGATCCGATCCTCGTTTCCTCCACGGATGGCGTCGGCACCAAGCTCAAAATAGCCATCGAGACCGGCCGCCATGACGGCGTCGGCATCGACCTCGTCGCCATGGTGGTGAACGACATCCTGGTGCAGGGCGCCGAACCCCTCTTCTTCCTCGATTATTACGCCACCGGCAAACTTGAGGTCGACGTCGCCCGCCGCGTGGTCGCCGGCATCGCCGAAGGCTGCCGCCAGGCCGGCTGCGCGCTGACCGGCGGCGAGACCGCCGAGATGCCGGGCATGTATGCCGCGAAGGATTACGACCTCGCCGGCTTCGCCGTGGGCGCCGCCGAACGCGGCCGGCTGCTGCCCAGGGATGTGGCGCCGGGCGACGTGCTGCTCGGGCTGGCTTCCTCAGGCGTGCATTCCAACGGCTTCTCGCTGGTGCGCAAGGTGATCGCCGATAACGGGCTCAACTTCGAGAGCGCCGCGCCGTTTGCCTCCGGCAAGAGCCTGGCCGAAATCCTCATGATGCCGACGCGC
>CAYSCA010000054.1:0-17112 GCA_964429465.1 uncultured Rhodospirillaceae bacterium | reverse complement strand
CAGAAGGCCAGCCGCTGGGTCTCGGATTGCGCAATGGCGGCGTCCAGTACAAAGCCCTTCTCCAGGCCATCGGCCAGTACGGTTTCCATGGCGCCGCCGACGCTGCCATCGTCCCGGCCTGACGAGAATTCCATGATCAGGTACCAGGGATGACGCTCGGCGATGGGGTCTGAGGTCGCGGGCGTATGACGCAGCACGTAATCCAGACCGATGCGCGGGATCAGCTCGCAGCCCGTCACCTGTCCGCCGGTGGCCTGCTTGCCAAGCGCCAGCAGCTCGATGGCGGCCTGCGGATTCGGGATGGCGATGAAGGCGGTCGCGCGCGCCGCCGGCAGGGGATAGAGCTTCAGTACGGCCGCGGTGATGATGCCGAGCGTGCCTTCGCCGCCGATGAAGAGGTGCTTGAGGTCGTAGCCGGTATTGTCCTTGCGCAGGCCGCGCAGCCCGTCCCAGATCTGCCCATCGGCCAGCACGACTTCCAGCCCGAGCGCCAGTTCGCGCGTATTGCCGTAGCGCAGCACCGCATTGCCGCCGGCATTGGTGGAGAGATTGCCGCCGATGGTGCAGCTGCCTTCCGAGCCGATGGAGAGCGGAAACAGCCGACCGGCGGCCCGCGCGGCATCCTGGACCTGCTGCAGGATGCAGCCGGCTTCCACGGTGATGGTGTCGTTCAGCGGATCGATCGCGCGCACCCGGTTCATGCGCTGCAGCGAGACGATGATCTCGTCGCCTTTGTCGAAGGGAATGCCGCCGCCGACCAGCCCGGTATTGCCGCCCTGCGGCACCAGCCTGGTCTTCGTCTCGCGCGCCAGCTTCACGATGGCTGCAACCTCTTCGGTGCTGGCCGGCTTCAGCAGCAGCGGCGTGCGGCCCTGATAGAGATCGCGCCATTCCCGGGTATGCAGCGCCAGGGTTTCGGCGTCCGAGGCCCAGCCCTTGGGGCCGACAATGTCGCGGAAACGGGTGAGGAGATCGGGAGCCAATGCGTTCATCGGAGTAGTTTATCGCCCTCTTGCCGCGCGTGTCAGCCGGTCGTTGATGGCAGTTCCCAGGCCGTGTTCCGGAATCGGCATCACGGCAATGCCGCTCAGCCCGGGCTGGGTGTCGAGATGATGCAGGCCGGCATAGAGCCTCGACGCGGCCTCGGCGAGATCGCCGCTTTCGCTCAGGCTGTAGATCGCGGCGAACCCCGGCAGCGGCGATCCGAAGCTGAGCAGGCCTTCGCTGTCCTGTGCAGCGGTCGCATTCAGCCGCACCGGCAGGCGCGGCGCGTAATGCTTCAGCAGCATGCCGGGCGATTCCAGTCTGGCATCCGCGGGTCGTGCGAGTTTCGCGCCCAGCACCGTCTCGATTTCCTCTCCGGCAATGCCGCCCGGCCGCAGCAGCATGGCTGTCTCCCCGGTCAGCCCGATCACGGTGGATTCCAGGCCCACGGGGCAGGGCCCGCCATCGACGACGGCGATCTCCGGCCCGAGGCTGTCGCGCACATGCTGTGCCGTGGTGGGCGAGACATGACCCGAGCGGTTGGCGGAGGGTGCTGCGACCGGCCGTCCGGCCTGGCGCAGCAGCTCGCGCGCCAGCGGATGCGCCGGCATGCGAAGGGCCAGCGACGGCAGCCCGGCGGAGACGCTGTCGGCAACGGGACAGCCGGGCGCGCGCGGCAGGACGAGCGTCAGCGCGCCGGGCCAGAAGGCCTCGGCGAGTTTGCGGGCCCTGTCATCGGCAATCACGAGGCCGTCGAGCTGCGCCAGTTCGGCGATGTGGCTGATCAGCGGGTTGAAATCGGGGCGACCCTTGGCGGCGTAGATCTTGGCCACGGCGGCGGCATCGGTGGCGTCCGCACCGAGGCCGTAGACCGTCTCGGTCGGGAAGGCGACGATCTCGCCGGATTTGAGCCGTTCGGCGGCCTCTGAAATCGTTACGTCAACCATGCGGCCAGACCCTAGCGTGCCGCCCATGGCCTTGCTAGGCGCCGCAGGCCATATTATGCCAGCGCCACAAGAGATTTCTGCGTCAGGAGACCGTCATGGATTACGCCGCCCCGCTCAAGGACATGCGCTTCACGCTGGAACAGATCGCCGGACTGGCGGAACTGGGCCAGCTGCGCGGCCTGGAGAATGCGGACCCCGATACGGTCGCGGCGGTGCTGGAAGAGGCGGCGAAATTCGCCAGCGGCGTTCTGGCGCCGCTGAATCGCGGCGGCGATCTCCACGGCGCCAAGGTCGAGAACGGTGTGGTCCGTACCGCGCCGGGCTTTGCCGATGCCTACAAGAAGTTTGCCGAGGGCGGCTGGAACGGCATGCCGTTTCCGGAGGAACTCGGCGGCGGCGCGATGCCCTGGGCGGTGACCATGGCGGCCCAGGAAATGGTCCAGTCGGCCAATCTCGCCTTTTCGCTCTGCCCGCTGCTGACCCAGGGCGCCATCGACGCGATCATGGCCCATGGCACCGACGAGCAGAAGGCGCTCTACCTGCCCAAGATGGTCAGCGGTGAATGGACCGGCTCGATGAACCTGACCGAGCCGCAGGCCGGTTCCGATGTCGGCGCGCTGAAGTCGAAGGCCGTGCCGGTGGGCGACGGCACCTACAGGATCACCGGCTCGAAGATCTTCATTACCTATGGCGAGCACGACATGGCCGAGAATATCGTCCATCTCGTGCTGGCCCGCCTGCCGGATGCGCCGGCCGGCACCAAGGGCATTTCGCTCTTCATCGTGCCGAAATTCATTCCGGATGCGAATGGCAAGCCCGGCAAGCGCAACGACCTCCGCTGCGTCTCGCTCGAGCACAAGCTCGGCATCCATGCCAGCCCGACGGCCGTGATGTCCTACGGCGACAACAACGAATGCATCGGCTGGCTGCTGGGCGCCGAGAACCAGGGCATGCGCTGCATGTTCACCATGATGAACAACGCGCGTCTTTCGGTCGGCTGCCAGGGCCTGGCGATCGCCGAGCGCGCCTACCAGCAGGCGCTGGATTATGCCGAGCAGCGCAAGCAGGGCCGCCATCCCGGCATGAATGCCGACCAGCATGTCGCGATCATCGAGCATGCCGATGTGCGCCGCACGCTGATGCTGATGCGCAGCCTGACCGAGGCCTGCCGCGGCCTGATCTATCTGAACGCCGCTGCCATCGATCGCGCGCATCACCTGCCGGACGAGGCTGACCGCAAGCAGTGGAAGGCGCTGGTCGAGCTGCTGACGCCGCTGTCGAAGTCCTGGGCCACCGATATCGGCTGCGAGGTTGCCTCCATGGGCGTGCAGATGCATGGCGGCATGGGCTTCATCGAGGAGACCGGCGCGGCGCAGCATTACCGCGACGCGCGCATCCTGCCGATCTACGAGGGCACCAACGGCATCCAGGCCATCGATCTCGTGACCCGCAAGCTGCCGCTGAACGGCGGCGAGACGGTCAAGGCGTTGTTCCAGCAGATCGCCGGCGTCGCGGCAGAGGCCGGCAAAGCGGGCGAGGGTTTCGCCAGCCTGCATCGCCACCTGGATGCTGCCTTGGGAGCACTGACCAGGGCTTCGGGCTGGATGGGCAAGCAGCTTGCGGCCAATCCGAATGCCGCTCTGGCGGGAGCGACGCCTTATCTGCGCGCTTTCGCATCCGTGGTCGGTGGCTGGCTGCTGGCGCGCCAGGCGCTGGCGGCAAAGGCCGAGATCGCCGGCGGCAGCACGGATCCGTATTTCACCGCCAAGATCGTCTCGGCCCGCGTCTTCGCCGAGCAGGTGCTGTCCGGCGTCGAGGGCCTCTGCCGTGCCGCTACGGAAGGCGCGGAAGGCCTGGCGGAGGTCACGCCGGAACTGCTCCGGGCCTGATGACCGGACGGTCTCTGCTGGACTTCCTTGGGTTGACGCTTACGTAAACGTCAAACTACTCTGTCACTCTGCCCCAGAGGACGTGATTGTGTCAGAAGCCCAAGAGAACAATATCCAGACCCCCGGCATCGACGGGACGCCGACCGCCGACCGCGGCGCCGGCCTGAGCTACCCATTTTCCGGCCAGGGCGCGGCGAAGACCGGCCGCCCGGGCGATGGCGAGGTCATGCAGATGCGGCCGGGCGTATTCTGGCTGCGCATGCCGGTGCCGATCCCGGGCCTGGATTATATCAATCTCTGGCTGCTGCAGGACGGCGAGGGCTGGACGCTGATCGATACCGGCTTCCGCTCCTCGAAGCTGCAGGCGATCTGGGAGCAGGCGTTCGAGCGCCATCTGCAGGGTCGGCCGATCACCCGCATCCTCTGCACCCATTTCCATCCCGACCATCTCGGCCTTGCCGGCTGGCTGCAGGACCGCTGGCAGGCGCCGCTCTGGATGACCTTGGGCGAGTGGAGCTTCGGCCGCATGCTGGAACTTGAGGCGGTGCCCGAAGTCCCGCCCGAGGTGATCGCTTTCTATCGCCGGCTTGGCTTGTCGGAGGCGCAACTCGAGGCGATCCGCGCCCGCGGCTATGGCAATTTCTCCAAGTCGGTGACGCCGATCCCGCGCAGCTTCCATCGCATCGCCGATGGCGACTGCATCCGCATCGGCGAGCATGAATGGCAGGTGATTGTCGGTCGCGGCCACTCCCCCGAACATGCCTGCCTCTATTCGCCGGCGCTCAACGTCCTGATCTCGGGCGACCAGGTGCTGCCGCGCATCTCGCCGCATATCGGCGTCTATCCGGGCGAGCCGGAGGCCGATCCGCTGACGCAGTATCTCGACTCGCTTGGGCATTTCGCGCATCTGCCGGCCGACGCGCTCGTGCTGCCCGCCCATGGTGATCCCTTCATCGGGCTGCATACCCGTACCGCGATGCTGTACCGGCATCACGAGATCCGGCTGGAAGCCCTGCTGGATGCGCTGCGGGAGCCGCATACGGTGATCGCGACGCTGCCGCTGCTGTTCAAGCGCGATGTCAGCGGCCATATCACGCTGGCCGTCGGCGAAGCGCTGGCGCATCTGCATCATCTGATGCGGAAGGGGCTGGTGAAGCGGCAGATGAATGCCGAAGGCATTTACGAATTCACGCGGTCCAACCGGGCGGTGAGCGCAGCGGCGGAATAGCCGGTTACGAGCGGGAGGAAACGATGGCCGATCTCAAGGGCAAAACGCTGTTCATCACCGGCGCAAGCCGTGGCATCGGCCTCGCCATCGCGAAACGGGCGGCCCAGGATGGCGCCAACATCGCCATCGCGGCCAAGACCACTGAACCTCATCCAAAGCTGGCCGGCACCATCTACACGGCCGCCGAAGAGATTGAGAAGGCCGGTGGCAAAGCGCTGCCGCTGGTTGTCGACGTACGCGACGAGGCGATGGTCGAATCGGCCGTCAGCCAGACGGTCGAAGCCTTCGGCGGCATCGATATCCTGGTCAACAACGCCTCGGCGATCAGCCTGACCGGTACCCTGGAAACGCCGATGAAGCGCTACGATCTGATGCATCAGATCAATACGCGCGGCACCTATCTGTGCAGCCAGAAATGCCTGCCGCATCTGCTGAAGAGCTCCAACCCGCATATCCTCAATCTGTCGCCGCCGCTGAATATGGAAGAGCGCTGGTTCGCGCCGCATGTCGCCTACACGATGGCGAAGTTCGGCATGAGCATGTGCGTGCTCGGCATGGCCGGCGAGTTCCGCGACAAGGGCGTCGCGGTGAACGCGCTCTGGCCGCGCACCGCGATCGACACCGATGCGATGAATGTCATCACCGGGCCGGATTTCCGGCGCCGGTGTCGCAAGCCCGAGATCCTGGCCGATGCCGCGCATGTCATCCTCACGCGCCCCAGCCGCGACTGCACCGGCAATTTCTTCATCGATGACGAGGTTCTCGCGTCGGCGGGCGTGTCGGATCTGACCCGGTATCGCCACAGCGGGGTCGCCGAAAGCGAGCTGGTGCCGGACTTCTTTGTCTAGTCCGCGTCGCCCCGGCCGTCATGAAATGTGAGATATTTGCGACAATCGGCTCGGTCCTGCTGCGCCGTTTCATTCGCCTTCCTATGTAGCTGACAGGGGAAGCCGGCCCGCCGGACACCGATCTGGAACCTGGGGCCGGTGCTGTTTGTTGGTTCTGCTGTAGATGCAGCGAACCAGCGAACCGTCCATGGAACCCCTGATCGTCCCGCAGAATACGATTGGGACGTCCTGCCCGGGTAAGCCGGACAGGCAGCGCGGTATTTTTGTCCATTTGCATGGAGGCGAATTATGGAACGCAATCCTACGAAAATCATCAGTGGTGCGGCGGCTGTCCTGGCGCTTCTCGCGCTGGGCGCCTGCGGAACATCGAAGTCGGATCGCGCGCTCTCAGGCGGCGCCATCGGCGCCGGCGCCGGCGCGCTTGGCGGTGCTGCCGTTGGCGCGCCGCTGTCCGGCGCGGCCCTGGGCGGCGCGGCTGGCGCCGCGACGGGCTATTTCACCGACGACGACCAGATCAATCTCGGCAAGCCGGTCTGGCGCTGACGACCGCGGGCCGGTGCGCATGGGCGCGCCGGTCCACCCCTCCAATGTTTTCCTGCCTCCCGCCGGATATTCATCCGGTCTGTCATCCCCACCTGAGTTAACGAAGCTTTTCATCGCCAACCCGAGAGGAGATTGTCATGCTGAACGTCTGCCGTAGTCTCGTCGTTGTTCTGGCTCTGGGTGGCGCGGTGGCCGCCTGCGCCAGCAGTGGTTCGAAGGAATCGACCGGTCAATATCTCGATTCCGCCGCCATCACCGCGAAGGTGAAGACCGCCCTGGTGCAGGATCCGCAGACGAGTGCCCTGCAGGTGAATGTGGAGACCTTCCGCGACACCGTCCAGCTGAGCGGTTTCGTGGAGAGCCAGGCCATGAAAAGCCGCGCCGAGCAGGTCGCCCGCAATGTCGAAGGCGTGCGGGCCGTGCGGAACGACCTGATCGTCCGGCCGCGGCAGTAACGGTCTGCAGCCATGTCGCTCGCCCGTATTATCGGGGCAGTCGCGCTGGTGATCGGGCTCGTTCTGCTGGGGATGGCCTATAACGCCTCGCAAGCCCCGGTGGAGCAGCTCTCCGAAACCGTGACCGGCAGCTTCAGCGACCAGACCACGCTGTATCTGGTCGCCGGCGCGGCTGCGGCAGCAGGCGGTGTCCTGCTGTTCCTGTTCGGTCGAAGGAGGACATGATGGGGATCGGAACCATCCTGCTCATCATCCTGATCATCCTGCTGATCGGTGCGCTGCCATCCTGGCCCTACAGCAGCGGCTGGGGCTATTACCCCAGCGGCGGCCTCGGACTGGTCCTCATCATCGTCATCGTGCTGGTGCTGATGGGACGAATATGAACAGAGGCCCGGGCTCATACCCGGGCCTTCTTCATTTGGCGCGATACTGGAACGCGCTGCCCGTGGTCATCAGATCGATCTTGCTGCGGCCGGTCGCGGAATCGCCGTCGCGGCCGACGCCGATAACGGTTACGTCGTCCCGCGTCGCCAGGTTGGGCAGATGGGCGTGCAGGTAGTCCTGGGCCTGACTGGCATTTGCCGGCCCGTCAAAGGCCACGCCCAGCGCCACCATATGGCTCTTCAGGCAGAGCTCCGCTCTGGCGTAATCCCTCACCACCGCCATGTCGTTGAACAGGATGCCGCAGTTGCGGTCCTTCACCGACTGGCGGATCTGGTCGTCGGTCATGTCGGCGCCGTCCATCCGGAAGGGGCGCTGATAGGCCTGGAAATAGGTCCAGGCAATCAGCAGGGCGAGCCGGGTCTTGCCGCCGCCGGCCGGGCCGCAGACATAAACCAGCTGCGGGACATTCAGCCGCTGCCGCAGGATTTCGAGCTGCGGAACGGTGAGGCCGAAGGCCAGGAGCGGCTGGAAAATCTGCTGCGACATCGCGAGGTTCAAGGCTGGAACAGCCTTTATACTAACTGCGGTAGCATTTTGGAAATGCCTTGAAAAACAATAACGCGGGCGCGGCTGACCGTAAAAAACCGCGGTCAGGCGGCCTGTCGGCGCAGGCCGAGCTGCTGCCAGACATCCAGCAGGGCGGCGACCAGCGCCTGCATCATCGTATCCGTGTGCACCGGAGTCGGTGTGATGCGCAGCCGTTCGGTACCGCGCGGCACGGTGGGATAGTTGATCGGCTGGATGTAGATGCCGTGGTCGCTGAGCAGCAGGTCTGATGCCGCCTTGCAGAGCGCGGGATCGCCGACCATCACCGGCACGATATGGCTCTGGTTGACCAGCACGGGAAGGCCGGCATTGACCAGCATGCGGCGCAGCGTGGCGGCCCGCTCCTGGTGCCTGGCGCGTTCCACCTGGCTGCGCTTCAGGTATTGCACGCTGGCCGTGGCCGCCGCAGCAATTGCCGGCGGCATGGCGGTGGTGAAGATGAAGCCCGGAGCATAGGAACGCACGGCGTCGATCATGGTCTTGGAGCCGGCGATATAGCCGCCCACCACGCCGAAGGCTTTCCCCAGCGTCCCCTGGATGATGTGCAGGCGATCCATCGCATTGTCGCGGTCGGCGATGCCGCCGCCGCGATTGCCGTAAAGGCCGACGGCATGCACCTCGTCGAGATACGTCATCGCGCCGTAGCGGTCGGCGAGGTCGCAGATGGCGTGGATCGGCGCGATGTCGCCGTCCATGGAATAGACGCTCTCGAAAGCCACCAGCTTGGGCCGGTCGGCCGGAAGCGCCTTCAGCAGGTCTTCCAGATGGGCGAGGTCGTTATGGCGGAAGATATGCCGCTCCGCGCCGGAATTGCGGATGCCCTCGATCATGGAATTGTGGTTGTCGGCATCCGACAGGATCACGCAGCCGGGCAGCAGCCTGGCAAGCGTGGCCAGCGAGGTCTGGTTGGCGATATAGCCGGACATGAAGGCGAGGGCGGCCTGCTTGCCGTGCAGATCGGCGAGTTCGCGCTCGAGCTCGATGATGGCATGGCTGTTGCCGGAGATATTGCGGGTGCCGCCGGCGCCGGCGCCGAAGGTGGCGGCGGCCTGCTGCATGGCCTCGACCACCACGGGGTGTTGGCCCATGGCGAGGTAGTCGTTGGAGCACCACATGGTGACCTTGGCGGGCCCAATGCCGCTGTAATTGTCGGCGAGCGGGAAGCTGCCGCAATTGCGCGCCAGCTCGGTAAACACCCGATAGCGCTTTTCCGCACGTAATTTGTCGACCGCCTGGCCGAAGAGGGCTTCGTAGTCCATGGGGCAATGCCTGCTGGGCCGGCGGCCGCTTGGAAACCCCCGCCGGCGGAATTCGTTTGCTGGTTCCGCATACTAACGCCCCCCTCGCCGGGCTGGCTAGGGGAACTGGCAGGGTCGGGGCGCGGCGCGGGGTCGCAGGGGCGGGGCCGCCGGGGCCGGGTCAGGCCATGCCGCAATGCGGCAGAACCCGGATCAACGCGGCCGCTGCATCCGGAACATGGTTTCCGGGGTGGTGGCGACGTAATCGGCAAGATATCCCGCCCGCATGATCGGCCGGGCAGCGCCGGTATCGAACAGCCCGTCCCGCAGATAGGCCTTGGCGATGTGGACGCCGACGACCTGCCCCAGCGCCATCCAGGCATCCAGCGGCCGGCCTTCGAGATCATGTTGGCGGATCAGTTGCAGCAGCCTGCATTCCAGCGCGGTCGGGCTTTCGGCCACCCGTGGCGGTCGGACCTGCCGGCAGGGCGCCGGGGTGACGCCGGCCAGGGTGAATTCATCCACTTCGGCGCCGACAGTCGCGGCGGTCCGGTTCATGGCGTCCGCCAGCGGCATGGTCGCCAGGCTGGCAACGAATTCGCCGGTCTCCTGTATGTTGCGGATACTGTCCTTCCAGCCGGTGCTGCCGAATGCGACAATCGGCGGCTTGTCGTGGAAGGCGTTGAAGTAGCTGTATGGGGCGAGATTGACTTTTCCGTCCCGGCTGCAGGTCGATATCCAGCCGATCGGGCGGGGGCCGACGATGGCCTTGAACGGATCATGCCGCAGGCCATGGCCCTTGGCCGGATCGTAATAATGGATATCGTCGGCGTCAGGTGACATGTCTCGGCTCCGGTGTTCCGCGGATAGCGGACCATGCTGGCAGCATCGATGTAAAGGGCGCGGCGCGGAGATATGGGATGCCTTACGACCTGAGCCGGCTCGATCTGCTGATCGTCGAGGCGGAAGACAGCATGGCGGCGAGCTGGCGCAGCCTGCTCGGCGGATTAGGCATCCGCGACCCGGCGATCGTTTCGAGCGCTGCCGCGGCATGGGCCGCGCTGACCGGGCCCGGCGGCAGCAGACCGGATGTCGTCATCTGTCGCTGGGAGTTGCCGGCGGCCGAGGATGGGTTGAGCGGCCTCGACCTGGTGCGCCGGCTGCGCAGCGATCCGGCTTCCCCCACGCCCTTCCTGCCGGTGATCGTCGCGACGGCGACGATCACCCGCGACCGCGTGCGCGAGGCCCTCGATGCCGGCGTGCATGAAATGCTGGTGCTGCCGCTGTCGGCCAAGGCACTGGAGACGCGGCTGCGCGAGATCGTCGAGCGGCCGCGCAAATTCGTGCGCGGGGGCAGCTATTTCGGCCCCGACCGGCGCCGCTTCACCCGGCCCGACTATCCCGGACCGTATCGCCGCAGTGACGAGAAGCCCGGCTGACCGGTCAGCCCAGGCTTTTCCGGGCAGCCTCTTCCAGGGCGCGCAGAATCTCGGCCCCCAGTTCGCCGGCATTGCCCTGAATCCGGTTGTCCACCACCGTGCGGAGCGCGCTCACATGGGCGTCGATCACGGCGCGATCGACATGCTGCCGGCGCGAGGCATCATCGGCATAGCGGCATAGCCGATGCGCGATCTCGGTCACCAGCGCATAGCCGAAGGTGCTGCCCTGGCCCTTGATGTCGTGGGATACGTCGTAGACGGCCTGCAGCGCGGCGGGATCGGAGCCGTCGCCCAGCCTGGCGATGGCGGCATCGAGCCGCTTCAGGTCGTCATTGACCCAGCCGATATATTTGTCCGACAGGCCGGCCACGGCTGCCTGGGCATCGGCTACGGCGGCGTCGAAGGTCCGGCGTTCGACCTCATCGTCGCTATTTTTTCCAGCGCTCATTCCGGCAATATCCGTTTGGGGCATCCCTGCAGCCCGAAGCAGACCAGATCACAGGGCGGTCGCCCGGTCAGGTTAACAAACAGTAACCTTTCACTCCTGCTGATTGTTTTTGCAGGCCTTATTCGGCCGGCTCGGGCCGGCCCGCATCGACATCGGGGCGTTTTTCCAGCTCGGTCAGCCGCCGGGCGATGAACCCGGCCGGTTTGGTGAACCGCGCCAGCAGGTTGTAAAGCACCGGAACCACGAACAGGCTGAGCAGGGTGGCGAAGGACATGCCGCCGACGATGACCCAGCCGAGCGCGGAGCGCGATTCGGCGCCGGCACCGCTGGCAAAGGCGAGCGGCCAGGCGCCGAAGATGGTGGCGATGGTGGTCATCAGGATGGGGCGGAGCCGGATGATCGCGGCATCGGTCACGGCATCGCGGATACTGCGGCCTTCGTCGCGCAACTGATTGGCGAATTCGACGATCAGGATTGCATTTTTTGCAATCAGGCCGATCAGCATGATCATGCCGATCTGGCTATAGACGTTGAGCGATATCCCGGCCAGCAGCAGGGCGCCCAGGGCTCCGGTCACTGCCAGCGGGACCGAGAGGATGATGATGGTCGGGTGGATCCAGCTTTCGAACTGGGCGGCCAGCACCAGGAAGACGATGATCAGCGCCAGTGCGAAGGTCAGATAGATGGCCGCCGAGGATTCCTTGAACTCGCGGCTCTGGCCGCCATAGGAAATGCGCGCCTCGGGCGGCAGCACTTCAGCCGCCGCCTGCTCGAGGAAGGTCAGCGCTTCGCCGATGGTGTAGTCGGGTGTCAGCGAGGCCGAGATGGTGACCGAGCGCAGGCGGTCGGTGCGGCCGAGTTCGCGGGCGCTGGCGCCCTCCTTGATCCTGACCAGGCTGGCCAGCGGGATCAGCGTCCCGTTCGCCCCGCCGGCGCGGACATAGATGTTGTTCAGGTCGTTCGGCGTCACGCGCTGCCCTGCCTGGGCCTGGACCAGCACCTTGTACTGCTTGCCCTCGCGCTGGAAGTTGGTCACCTCGCGGGAACCCAGCATGGTTTCCAGCGTGCGGCCGATGGTTTCGACCGGCACGCCGAGATCGGCGGCGCGGTTGCGATCGATCTCGACCTGGATCTCCGGCCGCGTCGGCAGGTAGTTCTTGTTGACGTTCAGCAGATTGGGATTCTGCAGCGCGCGCTCCATCACCCGGTCGGACCAGTTGTCCAGGGCGGAATAGGTCGGGCCGCCGATGATGAACTGGATCGGCGCCTGGCTGCCCGGCAGACCCAGGCTGGGCGGGTTGATGGCGAAGGCGCGCACGCCAGTGATGTTGAGCAGCTTGGGGAAGATGTCCTTGACGATTTCCTGCTGCTTCACATCGCGGTCGTTCCAGTCCTTCAGCCGGATGACGATGAAGCCGGTATTGACCGGCGCCGGCCGGCCGCCCCAGTTCGGCGCCACGTTGGCCAGCACGCGCACCACATTGCCCGATCGCGCATAAGGCTCGAGAATCTTTTCGATCTGCATGATGTTGCTGCGGGTATACTCGAAGCTGGAGCCTTCCGGCCCTGTCACCGAGATAAAGAACACACCGCGATCCTCGGTCGGCGCGAATTCGCGCGGGATGGCGAGGAACATCAGATAGGCGGCGACCGAAACAACGCCGCCCAGCGCCAGCACCAGCACCGGCGCCCCCAGCGCCCTGCGCAGCAGCCAGCCATAGGCATTCGCCATGCCGACGAAGAACCTTTCGGTGATGCGATAGAACCAGCCCTCGTCCTTGGCTTCGTGCAGCAGCTTGGAGCACATCATCGGCGTCAGCGTCAGCGCCACGAAGCCGGAGAAGAGGACCGAGGCCGCGACCGAGATGCCGAATTCCCGGAACAGCCGGCCGGTATTGCCTTCCATCAGCGAAATCGGCACGAAGACGGCGATCAGCACCAGGGTCGTCGCGATCACCGCGAAGCCGATCTGGCGCGCGCCGCGCTTCGCGGCCAGCAGCGGCGGCTCGCCCAGCTCGATACGGCGATGGATATTCTCCAGCACGACGATGGCGTCATCGACAACCAGGCCGATGGCCAGGATCAGCGCCAGCAGGGTCAGCACGTTAAGCGAATAGCCGAGTGCGCCGATCACGATGAAGGCGCCGATCACTGAGACCGGGATGGCGACGGCCGGAATCAGGGTGGCACGCCAGGAGCGCAGGAACAGGAAGATGACGCCGATCACCAGGCCCAGCGCCACCGTCAGTGCATGGAAGACCTCATGGATCGACTGGCTGATGAATTTCGACTGGTCGTAGGTGTTCTCCAGCTTCACGCCGGCCGGCAGGCTGTCCTGAATCCGCTCGATTGCCGCATTCACGCCCGCGGAAATCTCCATGGCGTTGGACTTCGACTGGCGGATGATGCCGAGCCCGATCGAGGAGCGGCCGTCGGTGCGCTGCTCGGACCGCTCGTCCTCGGCAGCCAGCTCGATCTTCGCCACTTCGTTCAGCCGCAGCAGATAGCCGTCCTGCTCGCGCAGCACGATATTGCCGAACTGTGCCGCCGTGCGCAGGCCGGACTCGGTGCGCACGGTGAATTCGCGCATGCTGCTTTCGACGCGGCCCGAGGGCAATTCGACATTCTGCCGCCGGATGGCATCCTCCACCTCCTGCACGGTGACGTTGCGGGCGGCCATCGCCAGGCGGTCGAGGTGCACCCGCATGGCGTAGCGGCGGGCGCCGTAGATGTTCACCGAGGCGACGCCATCGATGATCGAGAGCTGGTCGACGAGATACCGGTCGGCATAGTCGGTGAGCTCGAGGAAGCTCAGCCGGTCGCTGGTCAGCGACAGATAGACGATCGGGCGGGCATCGGAGTCGGTCTTGGCGATGGTCGGCGGATCGGCTTCTTCCGGCAGCCGCGACAATACGCGGCTGACCTTGTCGCGGACGTCGTTGGCGGCGGAATCGACATCGCGGCTCAGATTGAACTCGATGCTGATCGAGCTCGATTCCTCGCGGCTGGTCGAGGTGATCGAACGGATGCCCTCGATGCCGGCGACGGCATCCTCGATGATCTGGGTGACCTTGCTCTCGATGATCTCGGCGGCAGCGCCGCGATAGATGGTCTGGACGCTGACCACCGGCGGATCGATATCGGGGTATTCGCGCACCGACATGCTGCGCAGGGCGAACAGCCCGAAGATGATCAGCACCAGCGACAGCACGGTCGCGAAGACCGGGCGCTTGATCGACACGTCCGAGAGGACCATGGGCTTCCCCGTTATCGGTTCGCGCTGTTCAGTTCAGAAAATCAGCTGGCCGGCGGCTTGGCATTCGAAGTTCCCGACATCGGCGGCGTTGCCGGCCGCACGCGCAGGCCGTCGCGCAGCTGCTGCAGGCCGGTGACCGCCACCTCGTCGCCGTCATGCAGGCCGTTGGTCACTTGCGCCAGGCCGGGCAGGCGCTGGCCGACGCCGACCCGCGTGCGCGTCGCGCGGCCGTCGCGGATGACGTAAACAAACTGCTCCCCGCCCTGGGCCAGCAGGGCTTCCTCGGGCACCACGATGGCATTCGGCGTCTTGCCGATGCTGAGCGATACCGTCATGAAGGTGCCCGGCTTGAGCAGGTCGTCAGCGTTCGGGATCTGGGCGCGGACCTTGACTGCGCGGGTCGTCTGGTCGATGCGGCTGTCGATGGTGGTCAGCACGCCCTGGAAGGTCCGGCCCGGCAGCGCGCTGGCCGTGGCGGAAACCGCATTGCCGACGGCCACGCCGCTCAGCACGGTTTCCGGCACTTCGAATTCCAGCTTGATCACCGAAGTGTCGTCCAGCGTGGTGATCACGTCGCCCGGCCGCACCAGAGCGCCGAGGCTGACCCGGCGCAGCCCGAGCTTGCCGCTGAACGGCGCCCGGATCACGCTGTCGGAGAAGCGTGCGCGTTCGGCGGACAGGCGCGCTTCCGCGGCTTCATAGGCCTTGGACAATTCGTCGACCCGCGCCTGCGCCACACTGCGGCTTCCCAGCAGGGCGGCAGCGCGGTCATAGGCCAGCTTGGCGCCATCGCGGGCGGCGCGCAGCTCGTTGATCTTCGCGCTGCTCTCGCCGGCCTCGAGTTCGACGAGGATGGTGCCCGACTTGACCTGCTGGCCTTCCTGGAAGTTGATCCTTTCCACGATGCCGTTGGCCTTGGCAGTGACGGTGACGGCTTCCTTGGCCTGCGCGGTGCCGACGGCTTCCAGCGTCCGCGTGATGTCCATGCGCCGGATCGGCACGCTTGCCACCGGCAATGGCGGCGGGCCGCCGGCAGGCCTGGCCACCTGCGCATCCCGTCCGCCGCCGATAAAGGGCAGAGAGTCCCGATATCCGTAGGCGAGTGCCGCCCCTGCGGCGACCACGCCCACCACAATCACCTGGCCCCAAAGCTTCATGTTGAACAGACCTGCCCGCCCACAAGCATGGCGCTGCCGGTTGGCCCCGGAGCGTTGCTGAAATCAGCCGCCCCATGATCTATTGTCTCCCTGTGGCCGCGCAAGGCCCTGTGCGTGTGCCGACGAAAAGTAAAATCCGGGAGGGTTGCGGGGATGGCCTGGCTCACCGGCGGCACGGCAAAGGATGCGGGTAGGGGATGGTAACCGGGTTGTTCAGCCATGCGGCCTGCCTTGCCCATGATACGGGCGAGGGGCATCCGGAATGCTCGGAGAGGCTGCAGGCGGTGCTGGCCGGGCTGGAAGCCGAGGATTTCCTCTACCTGGACCGGCGCGAGGCGCCGCGCGCCACGGCCGACCAGTTGGCCCGGGTTCATCCGGGAGATTTTGTCGACCGGATGCTGCGGGCGATCCCCCAGGCGGGCCTGCGCTATGTCGATGGCGACACCATCGTCTCTCCCGGGTCGGGCGAGGCGGCCCTGCGGGCCGCCGGGGCCGTCTGCGCGGCCATCGACGCGGTTATGGCCGGCGAGATCCGCAACGCCTTCTGCGCCGTGCGCCCGCCCGGCCATCATGCCGAGCCGGACCAGGCCATGGGTTTCTGCCTGTTCAACAATGTCGCGGTCGGCGCCCTGCATGCCCGCGACCGCTGGGGCCTGCGGCGGATCGCCGTGGTCGATTTCGACGTCCATCACGGCAACGGCACCCAGGCCGCCTTCGAGGCCGATGCCGACCTGTTTTACGCCTCGACCCATCAATCGCCGCTCTATCCCGGCACCGGGGCGGCGCATGAGAAAGGCGTCGCCGGCAACATCGTCAACCTGCCGCTGCGGCCCTATGCCGGCTCGGCCGATTTCCGGGCGGCCGTCGAGAAAATTCTGCTGCCGCGGCTGGAAAGCTTCGCGCCGGAATTGCTGCTGATCTCGGCCGGGTTCGACGCCCATAAAAGCGATCCGCTGGCGCAGCTGCAGCTGGTCGACGACGATTATTACTGGGTGACCGAGCGGCTGCTGGCCGTGGCGCGGCAAACCGCCCAGGGCCGCGTCGTCTCGGCATTGGAGGGCGGCTATGACCTAAAGGCGCTGGCGAGCGCCTCGGCGGCCCATGTGAAGGCGCTGATGCTGGCCTGAAGGCGGGCCGCCGCGTTGCGCGCCGAAGCCTGTTTCTGTACAACTCTGCCCGACTTTTCCGCGGATTTTTAGGGCCGGAGCGCATAATTATGGCGGCGTACCAGTATATTTACGTGATGAAGGACCTGGCCAAGACCTATCCGGGCGGCAAGCAGGTCCTCAAGGGCATCTGGCTGAGCTTCCTGCCCGGCGCCAAGATCGGCGTGCTCGGTTCCAACGGTGCGGGTAAATCGACCCTGCTGAAGATCATGGCCGGGCTGGACACGGAGTTCACCGGCGAAGCCTGGGCCGCCGATGGTGTCAAGGTCGGCTACCTGCCGCAGGAGCCGCAGCTCGATCCGTCCAAGGACGTGCTGGGCAACGTGATGGAAGGCGTCGCCGACACCAAGGCGCTGCTGGACCGCTTCGAGGAAGTCTCGATGAAGTTCGGTGAGGTCACCGACGACGACGAGATGAATGCGCTGATCGCGGAGCAGGCGGAGCTGCAGGAGAAGATCGACGCGGCCAATGCCTGGGACCTGCAGCGCAATGTCGAGATCGCGATGGACGCGCTGCGCTGCCCG
>CAYSCA010000053.1:0-17361 GCA_964429465.1 uncultured Rhodospirillaceae bacterium | reverse complement strand
ATTCGCCATAGAGCCAGTCATAGGCCGGCTTCATGTCGGAATACGGCCCCTTGTGCCGCAGAACGGCATAATCGCCGCCGCGTAAGGTCGCGCGCTGCAACGGCGGCTCGACCGGAAAGGTTTCATCGGGGATGACGATGGCGGCGGCCGATTGCAGTTCGGCTTCCGGCACGGCGGTCGGATCGGAATAGAACAGGCCCTTCATGCAGAGGTCATTCGCATAAAGATCAGGCCGCAGCAGGTTGCGCGCGCCCAGCACGCCGAACAATGTCTCGAAGGCGCGGCCGATCTCCATGTAGGAGCCGCGATGCGCAATGATCGCCAGCGAAGCGGCGGGGATTTTCCTGACGGTGACCTCATGCATGGCGATTTTTCCTTTCTGCATCTCGGCGGAATCCGCAGTGAAACGCTTGTGGCTGCCGGCCCTGCGGTATTCCGCCGGCGGCAGGCCGTAAGCGTCGCGGAAGGCGCGGCTGAAGGCCGCGAGACTGGAATAACCGGCGCGCGGCCAGATCGCGTCCAGCGGCTGATCGCCATGGGCGAGATCGGCCGCGGCGCGCTGCAGCCGCAGGCGCTTCACCAGCCCGACGACGGATTCGCCATAGACCGCCTGCCAGGTGCGGTGCCAGTGCCAGGGCGACATGGCGGCAACATCGGCGAGCGTATTGAGGTCCGGAGCCTCGTCCAAATGGGCATAGATATATTCGATGACGCGGGCGAAGCGACGCACATAGCCGGCCTCGCTGGCAGACTCCGCCCTGTCGGTTGTCTGATCGGGAGATAACGGGCCGGTCATGGCAAATGCCTCGCTGCGTGTTCGACTGAACCGACGCTAGCACGGGGCGTTTTGACAAATCTTGCGGAATTGATGCGCCGCTGCTCCGGACCGCGACGCCGGGATTGCCGCCTATTTCATCACGGTGAACTGGATGCCGAACCAGCGGAAACGGCCCTGTTCCCGCGTCGGCACAGTGCAGGAGATGCGGTCGCGCGGCGGCGCGAAGGCCTCCGGCGGCGTCGCCTCGAAACGGCGCTCGCCGATACGCTTCGGCGCGATCCGCTGGCCCTGGCCGGTATAGCAGATCATCTGGTTCAGCCGCTCGACGTCATCGGCGACGGTGAAGCGCAGCACCGGCGGGTTCGGCATCTGGCCCAGCCGGACCAGCACATCCGCCGGCTCGATCTCGTCGACGCGCAGCGGCAGGGCGTTCGCCGCCTGGCGCAGGCGCTCGACGCTGCCGTAGGTCTCGTTCATCGGGAAGCGCGGCTGCCAGTACATATCGTGTCTGGCATGCGCGATGCCGGAATGCTGGCCGAAGGCGACATTGTAGCCGAGCTCCTGCACCATCTGCTTCACGCCCGCATCCCACTCGCCGAAGGGATAGGCGAACAAAGTCGGCCGCTCGCCCAGTTCCTGCTCGAAGCGGCGCAGCGAATGCTCCAGGTCGGCGCGGGCGGCCTCGCGGCTCATGCCGGGCAGGCTGAAATGCTTATGCGAATGCGCCCCGATGGTGACACCTTCCTTTTTGAGCTGCCTGATTTGATCCCAGGTGAGATAGCCCTTCAGCCTGCTGTCCACCGGCTCGGTCGCCACGAACAGGGTGAAAGGCAGCCCGGCCTTTTTCAGCCGCGGCCAGCCTTCGGTAAAGGCCGAAAGATAGGCATCGTCGGCGGTGATCGCTACCGCGCGGTCGGGCAGGGCTTGCCCCGACCGCAGCTTCGCCACGATCTCGGGCAGCGGCAGCACGCGATACGGTCCCGATATCAGTTCGGCGATATGCGCCTCGAACTGCTCAAGCCGGATGTTGGTCGAGGGAATATTGTTCTCGCCGAAGCGATGATACATCAGGATCGCCGCATGGTCGGCGGCGAGGGCCTCGGAAATGCCCAGGGTCAGCAGCAGAACTGGCAAAAGTCGGCGCATGGCGGCAGCATAAACCGTCATTCGTACAAATACTGCTTGAGATCGCCCGTTTCCTCGAAGGCCACGGCCGCATCCACCTTCTCCGGCTCCTTTGCGAGACAGCGGATGAGACCGGCAAGGATGCGCTCAGGCGTTATGTACGATGTGGCATAATGCTCGAAATCTGACCGTTTGCAGTCTGTTTCGTTCACCAGAATGGCGGCCACGATGCCGTGCCGATCCTGCACTACGAATTCCGCCTCTTTCTCGGGGTCGGCGGTCCGGCTGATCCATGGACCGTGGTCCCCGATCATGAGGAGCACGGATTTTCCGTTGTCGTTCAGCAGCGAATCCGCAATGGACTGCGCGATTCCGGCCGCCCTCTCCGCCCGTTTCCTGTAACCGGCGCGGAACTTCTCGAAGGCCGTCTTGTCCGAACTCTGGTAATCCTTCGACGTGTGGCCGATCGGATTGTAGATATGCGTGAAGGTAATCCATGGCTCAGGGCGCCGGGCAGCAGAGCGGATGCGCTCCGACACCGTTTCAGGCCAGGACTTTTTCTCCCGCGCTTCAAAGCGTTTCATCAATTCGCAGAAACCGAAGAACTTCAGCGGATTGTCAACCGCCAGCGCACAGAGTGCGTTCTCCGAGACGATCTCGTGGGTTTGCGGATAAAAGTCGTCGACGTATGGGCCCTTTGCGCCGAAATACAAATTGTCGAACCCAGTGAGAAACTTGTAGCCGTTCGAGCGGAAGACACGGGCCAGCGGACTGTCGATCCGGCCGGCGAAATACTCGTAGACCTCCGGCAACCCGGGATGGGCAAGCCGCATGATGCTGTTCAGCGATCGTTTGGTCGGCACGTTGCTGGCAAAGGCGTTGCGGAACGCAATGGTCCCGTCACGCTGCAACAGCGGCGCGTAACCCAGATTATCAAGCTTCAGATATTTCGCCGCCAGGCTGGGCGGCGTCATGCTGTCGAAACCCAGAATGTGCACATTCGGCCTGGACCGGAACTCGATGCCGGAAAACCGGTCCACCAGGCTGGTATCAGGCCGGGACAGCATCTGCCTGGGGATGAGCACCGCCACTGGCGCCACGATGATCACGGCCAAAACCGCATTGAGTTTTTTAACGGCCAGCGATCGCCCGGCAGCCATCTGGAAGAGAACGGCGACCGCCACTGCCAGCAGAAAGATAATGCCCGCCTGTCCCAGCCATGCCAGCTCGTGGAAATCCTCGCGCAGCACGATGTATGTGGCAAAGGCGTTGAGCACGACCACCGCTACAAAGACGGGAGTCGCTATCAGAATCTGCTTCACGAACCGGAGCAGAAGGTAGATGCAGCCTGCCTGGATCAGCAGCAGCAGCGCCACATATCCCAGCAGCAGACGCCAGAAATCCACGTTCAGCTGCTGCAGGACAGCGGGCAGCGACGCACCAAGGAAACTTGCGGAAAGAAGCAGGAAGAAAATCGTCAGCAACCACGGGCCTTCAACCGTCTCGCGGGGCGCTCTGCGCCTGAAGACAAGAAGGGGCGCGAACGCCGCCAGCAGCACCAGAAGGCCGATGGCGATGACATGGGTCAGGGAATTCGCAGTCATGCTGCTAGGCGGGCCGCTTGTAGTGGAACAGTTCCCGGCCGGTTTCAGAGACAACCTCTGCCGCGATCACCCGTCCATTCCGCTCGATGGCGCGCACGAAATCTGCCCGGCTGTAGTCCGGGAAAATATCCTCGCGCAGCAACAGCATCTTCCTGACGGTGGGATCGTCCTTCGGAATGAATTCGATTACGCCCTCAGGCGCCATCCCCATCATCGTCTGGATGACTCCAGGCAAGGGAATGTTTCTGGCGATGGCCAGATGGTGCACGACGGCAAGCGCCAGAAGGCCGTTGGCCGAAAGACGTTGGACCAGCGCAGGCCGTTCGGTCCCGTTCCAGCCTAGGCCGGAGCTGGGATTGGCAAGATCCTGGTACAGTGGCAGAAAATTCAGCTTCTCGTCGCGGGCACGGGCAAATGCCCCCCTGAGCGCCCCGTGGTCGCTGTCGAAACCGACGACTGACCGGGCGCCTGCCTCCAGCGCAGCGGCGCTGTACTCGCCGGTATTGCAGCCGAGATCGATCAGCAGGCTGGGCTGCACCTGGGTGGCGAAACGCTGGACGAAGCGCCGCTTGGCTGCCGCCTCTGACGATTCATAGGTATTGTCTTTCGCATACCGGCTCCAGGTCGTCTGCTCGACACCCCTGGGCTCGAGCCGGGCGATGAAATGGCGCAGCTGCTGCAGGATGGCCCTGAAACGGGCGCGAGGCAGGCCCCGCTTCTTCGCGGTCGCCGCAGCCCCGGAGAAGCCGTCGGCGCCCCGCTGCAGCCGGGCCGGCAATACGATATGGCTGAACAATACCGGAGATAGCCTGTCGCGGAATTTCAGCAGGGGCGCGATATCGCCAGCCGGAATTCCGTCGCCCTGCCCGCGGTACCAGGAATGATAGGGTATTCCGAGGGAACTCTGCAGTATCAGTGGATTCAGGAACTGCTCGCAGAACTGCCGATGGGCCAGCCACATTTCGCCGTCGCGATACCGGCGAAAGGACAGATAATCGATGAATACGGGCCGGGCACCGCGGAACTGGATGTTGAATGCCGAGGCATCCGACAGAGCGATTCCCGCCTCCAGCAGCTCGAGCTGAATGTCGAGATGCAGCAATGCGGCGGATTTCAGCGCGTCGAACGGCCATTCATACGGATATGAGATAAAGGGCAGCCTGGGATGTTCGAGAAGGCATGCCGCCTCGACGCCCGGAAGACGGATATCCGTGACCTCCTGCGCATCGATCACGGCGCCGCGCGCGACCAGGCCTTTGAGCGCGCCGCTGTCGCGCACCGCCAGGTACTCATCCATTCCGTATGCGGTGACGGTGCGGATAATGCGCCCGTCTATGATGTGAACATGGCCCGACGGATCCCGGTACGAGGCCGGATCAGCGGTCATCCGAGGAGTCCTGCGGCTCTGCCCGGCCCTTCCGGCGGAAAAATTGGGTGATCAGGCCGATCTTGTGGCGGAAGAAGATTCCCCCGGCGGCAATGGCGCCGATGATGGCCTGAATGGCAATGCTCGCCGTACCGGGATCCACATAAGCATAGGCCGGCGGCACTACAAAGACGGCAAGGATTGCCGCCATGGCAATTACCGAAGTCAAGGAGAACCCCCAAGGCAATGATTCTGTCGACCAACCCGACCCGGGAATGTTTACCTGCCCAAAGCCGATTTCGCCATATATTTGGGTGCATCTTCAGAAAAAACCTACCGGTGCCCGCAAACCGCAATCGGACACGGCGCCCTGACGGCCGGACGGATTGCCGTCATTCCCGCCTTTGGCGATAATGCGGCCCAGGAGGATAGGCATGGCCCCCAGCGCCGCCCCGGACCAGCCGCCTGCCAAGCAACGCGACCTGCGGCTCGATTTCTTCCGCGGCGTGGCTTTGCTGTTCATTTTCCTCAATCATATCCCGAACAATGCTGTCAGCTGGATCTCCAACCGCAATTACGGCTTCAGCGACGCCACCGAGATTTTCGTTTTCATCTCCGGCTATTCGGTGCTGCTCGCCTATGCCGCCACCATGCAGCGCCGTGGCTTCCTGCTCGGGCTCGCCCGCATCTGGAAGCGCGCCTGGCAGATTTACATCGCGCATATCTTCCTGTTCGTCATCTTCATCGCGCAGATCGCCTACCTGAGCGTGCGCTACAACGAGGCGCTGGCGGAAGAGATGAATATCGGCACCCTGTTCGAAGCGCCGCATCAGCTGATGCTCGAGGCGCTGCTGCTCAAGTTCAAGCCGGTCAACATGGATGTGCTGCCCATGTATATCGCACTGATGCTGGCCTTTCCGTTCGCCATGTGGGCATTGCTGCGCCGGCCGCATCTGGTGCTCGGCGCCTCCCTCCTGCTGTGGCTTGCCGTGCAGTTCACCCACTGGAACCTGCCGGCGCATCCGGCCGGCGGCTGGGTCTTCAATCCGCTGGCCTGGCAGTTCCTGTTCGTGCTCGGCGCCTGGTGCGCGCTGCATCGCGGCACGGCGCCATGGCGGCACCTGCCGACCCGCCCGGTGACGATCTTCGCCATCCTGTACCTGGTCTTCTCGCTGCTGGTGGTGCTGACCTGGATCCATCAGCCCTGGAGTGCCTATATCCCGCGCTGGCTCGCCCGCCTGATGTATCCCATCGACAAGACCGAGATGGATATCTGGCGGGTGCTCCATTTCCTGGCGCAAGCCTGGCTGGTCGCCCTGCTGGTGCGGCCCGAGGCGCGGTTCCTGACCTGGCGGATCTTCCATCCGCTGCTGCTCTGCGGCCGGCATTCGCTGCACGTCTTCTGCGCCGGCATTTTCCTCTCCTTTGCGGCGCATTTCGTGCTCAGCGAGATCGACCCCGGCATCGCCACCCAGTTTGCCGTCAGCCTGGCCGGCATGGCGGCGATGATCGGGATTGCCTGGCTGATCACCTGGTACAAGCGGGCGGAAAGCGCCGGCGCGGAGCCCGGCAGGAGGGCGGCGGCATGAGGCATTTCATAGCGATGGGCGCTGTTTCCGCGGCATTGCTGGCCACACCGGCAGTGCGGGCCGACAGCCGCTGCGCGGTCCCCGAAAGCATGGTGTTCGCCGAGGAAACCCTGCCGCGCGTCGCCCGCCAGCTTGCCGGCAAACGGGAGTTACGCATCGTCATCTACGGCACCGCATCCTCGCGCGCAGAAGCGAAACAGGGTATGCCGCAGACCTACGCGGCCCTGCTGCCCGCCGAACTGCAGCAGCGCTGGCCGGGTGCCGCGCTGCGCGTCGAGAATCTGTCGGCCCGTGCTGCGACAGCCGGGCAGATGGCCGCCCGGATCGCGTCCGAGATCGCGCCGTCGAATCCCGATCTGGTGATCTGGCAGACCGGCAATGTCGACGCGGCGCAGCAGATCGACGTCAACAGCTTCGAGGCCGCGCTGAACCAGGGCCTGGCGGCGCTGAAGCAGCGGCAGGCCGATGTGGTCCTGGTCGCGCCGCAATACCGGGCGCGGCTCTCGGCCATGGTGGATGTCGCGCCCTACGACAGTTTCATCACCCAGATCGCCCAGGCCGAGGAGGCGCTGGTCTTTCCGCGCTACGACATCATGCGCCACTGGGCGGAAGAGGAGATTTTCGACCTGCGCCACAAGGACCAGGGACAGCAGCTTGCAGAAGCCGAGGCGGAGAATCGCTGCCTCGCCGGCCTGCTGGCCGACATGATCGCCCGGGCGGCGAAGCCCGCGCCGTGATGCGGCAGGCCATCAAGATGGCGGCGGCAGCCGCCCTGCTGCTGGCGCAGCCGGCCATGGCCGGCGAGCTGCAAGGCTGCCGCACGCCCCTGCCCCTCTACGATCTCGGCCAGCCGCTGCCGCATGTCGCGGCGCGGCTGGCCAGGCGTGAGCCGGTGACCGTGGTGGCCCTGGGCTCGTCGTCCACGTCCGGCGCCGGCGCCAGCCGCGAGGACCGCAGCTATCCGCGACAGCTGGCGCGACTCTGGCCGGCTCTCGTGGGGGAAAGCCCCGTCACCATCCATAACCGCGGCATCAACGGCCAGGATGTCGCCGAGATGGCGCGCCGCCTCCGCCGCGACGTGATCAAGTTGAAGCCCGACCTGGTGCTCTGGCAGCTCGGCACCAATGCCCTGCTGCGCTCCGACGGCGTCGACCACCTCAAGGCGCTGATTGCCCGCCCTGTGGCGATGCTGCGCGAAGCCGGCATGGATGTGGTGCTGATCGACCCGCAATATGCGCCGAAGGTGCTCGCAGACCCCGATCACGGCCGGATGCGGTCGATCCTTGCCGAGGTGGCGCGCGAGACCGGCAGCGGTCTGTTCGGCCGCTTTGCGGCGATGAAATACTGGGTCGAGGACGGCCAGACCCGCCAGGCCGATATCCTCTCGCCCGACGGGCTGCACCTGAACGACCGCGGCTATCTCTGCTGGGCCGAGGCGCTGGCCCGCGGCATCGGCCGGGCGACCCGGATTTCCGGCATCGGAACCGCGATTTCCGGCCGGAATTGAAGCGCTTGCGGCGTTCCGGCCGGGTGCGCGAGGGGAGACTTCGGCCGCCGTTTAGGCTATAAGCCCGGCCGATGACCGACATGACCGCCCCGCCCCGGGCTGCGGACCGGGTTCCCGGCCGCATCGCCCCCGTCTTCTGTGCCATCGATACGATCGAACTGGCTTTCGCCGCCCGCTGCGCCCGCGCTGCCGCCGGTGCCGGTTTCGGAGTCAAGCTGGGCAAGGAATTCTTCACCGCCTTCGGACCCGCGGAAGTCCGTGCCATCCTTCCCGTCGGCACGCCGCTTTTCCTCGATCTGAAATTCCACGACATCCCCAACACGGTGGCCGGCGCGGTGCGCTCTGCCGCCGCCGCGATGGGACCGATGATGCTGACCATCCACGCGGCCGGCGGCCCGGCGATGATCCGTGACGCCGTCCGGGCGGCCCGCGCCGCCAAGCAGAAGCCGATGATCCTGGCCGTCACGGCACTCACCTCGCTCGATGCCGCCGATCTCGGGGCCATTGGCGTCCAGGAGGATGTCAGCAGCTATGTGATACGGCTGGCAAAGCTGGCCCAGGAGAACGGCGCCGATGGCGTGATCTGCGCCGCCACCGAGATCGCCATGCTGCGCCAGGCCTGCGGCCCGGATTTCAGGCTGGTCGTGCCGGGCATCCGGCCCAAGGGTTCGGCCGCCGGCGACCAGAAGCGCGTGATGACGCCGGGCGAGGCCTTTGCACTCGGTGCCGACCATCTGGTGATCGGCCGGCCGATCACCGAGGCTGAAAATCCCGAGGCCAGCGCGCTCGCCATCGCGCGCGAACTCGCCGGCGCCGCGTGATGGCGCTGTTCACCAAGATCTGCGGCATCAACGACCCGGTCGCCATGCAGACCGCGGTGGAGAACGGCGCCGACATGATCGGGCTGATCTTCTATCCGCCCTCGCCGCGCAACGTGTCGGCCGAGCAGGCGGAAGAACTGCTGCGCGATCTGCCCTCGGGCATCGACCGGGTCGGCGTTTTCGTCAATCCGGAAACCGATTTCCTGGACCAGATCCTCGCGAAGGCGCGGCTCGACCTGCTGCAACTCCACGGCGACGAGACGCCGGACCGCTGCCGCGCGCTGTCGATCTACTTCGGCCTGCCGGTGATCAAGGCTTTCAAGGTTTCCGAGAAGACTGATCTCGACGCCGCGCGCGATTACGAGGATATCGTCGACTGGCTGATGTTCGACGCCAAGCCGCCGAAGGACGCCAAGCTGCCCGGCGGCAATGCCGTCAGCTTCGACTGGACCATCATGCAGAATGCGCGCTTCCAGCGACCCTGGATGCTCTCGGGCGGTCTCACGCCGGAGAATCTGGCCGAAGCCGTGGAGCGGTCCGGCGCCGCCGCGGTTGACGTATCATCCGGCGTGGAAAGCGCGCCCGGAAAGAAAGACCCCGACAGGATCCGCGCCTTCCTCAAGGCGGCACGCGGCCTGTAGTGATACGAGCAGGTTTGTCATGACGATACTCAATTCCTATCGCGCCGGTCCCGACGAGCGCGGCCATTTCGGCAAGTTCGGCGGGCGCTTCGTTGCCGAGACGCTGATGCCGCTGATCCTCGATCTGGAGAAGCATTACAAGGCGGCGAAAGCCGATCCGGCCTTCAAGGCGGAATTCGAGTATTTCCTGCGCGATTATGTCGGCCGCCCGAACCCGCTCTATTACGCCGAGCGGCTGACCCGGCATCTGGGCGGCGCCAAGATCTACTTCAAGCGCGAAGAGCTGAATCATACCGGCGCGCACAAGATCAACAACTGCATCGGCCAGATCCTGCTGGCCAAGCGCATGGGCAAGAAGCGCATCATCGCCGAAACCGGCGCCGGCCAGCATGGCGTGGCGACGGCAACGGTCGCTGCCCGCTTCGGCCTGCCCTGCGTCGTCTATATGGGCGAAGTGGATATCGAGCGGCAGCAGCCGAACGTGTTCCGCATGAAGCTGCTCGGTGCCGAGGTGCGCGGCGTGACCTCCGGCTCGCGTACGCTGAAGGATGCCATGAACGAGGCTCTGCGCGACTGGGTCACCAACGTCCACGACACCTTCTACATCATCGGCACGGTGGCGGGGCCGCATCCCTATCCGCAGCTGGTGCGCGATTTTCAGTGCGTCATCGGTGACGAGACGCGCGCGCAGATCATGGAGAAGGAAGGACGGCTGCCGGACTCGCTTATTGCCTGCATCGGCGGCGGCTCGAATGCGATGGGCCTGTTCCACCCCTTCCTCGACGACAAGGACGTGAAGATCTACGCCGTCGAAGCGGCCGGCGAAGGGCTGGAGACGGCGAAGCATGCCGCCTCGCTCGCCAAGGGAACGCCCGGGGTGCTGCATGGCAACCGCACCTATCTGCTGCAGGACGACGACGGCCAGATCACCGAAGCCCATTCGATTTCGGCCGGCCTCGATTATCCCGGCATCGGCCCGGAACATGCCTGGCTGCATGAGGTCGGCCGCGTGAACTACGTCTCGGCCACCGACAACGAAGCCGTCGAGGCGTTCCAGCTCTGCTCAAAGCTGGAGGGCATCATTCCGGCGCTGGAAACCTCGCATGCCCTGGCGCAGGTGATGAAGCTGGCACCGACCCTGCCGAAGGGTCATCTGATGGTGGTCGGCATTTCCGGCCGCGGCGACAAGGACATCTACAGCGTGGCGAAGCATCTGGGGGTGAAGCTGTGAGCCGCATCGACAAACGCTTTGCCGAGCTGAAAAGCCAGGGTCGCGCCGGGCTGGTGACCTTCATCACCGCCGGCGATCCCGATTTCGACACCTGTGCACGCCTGCTGGCCGGCCTGCCCGAGGCCGGCGCCGATGTCATCGAGCTCGGCATGCCCTTCACCGATCCGATGGCCGATGGCCCCTCGATCCAGGCGGCCAACCTGCGCGCGCTGGCAGCCGGCGCAACGCTGAAGAAGACGCTCGAACTGGTGCGCGGCTTCCGCAAGAAGGATGATGCCACCCCGATCGTGCTGATGGGCTATTTCAACCCGATCTCGGCCTATGGCGTCGACAGATTCCTGAGCGATGCGAAGACGGACGGCGTCGACGGCCTGATCATCGTCGACCTCCCTCCGGAAGAAGACGACGAACTCTGCATCCCCGCCATGAAGGCCGGCCTGAATTTCATCCGGTTGGCGACGCCCACCACCGACGACGCGCGGCTGCCGGCGGTTTTGCGGAATACTTCGGGTTTCCTCTATTATGTCTCGATCGCCGGCATCACAGGCGCGGCCGCGCCCGACAATGCCGCGGTTGCCGCTTCGGTGGCGCGGATCAAGAAGCACACGAAGCTGCCGGTCGCCGTCGGCTTCGGCATCCGTGACGGTGCCCGCGCCGCCGAGATCGCCCGCGTGGCCGATGCCGCCGTGGTCGGCTCGGCGCTGGTAGAGCGCATCGCGGAAGCACGGGCGAAGGGCAGCGATCCGGCCGGGCATGTGCTGGATCTGGTACGCGAACTCAGCGCCGCAATCCGCGGCGTCGTGAAGGCAGCGGCGTAATCTGGGAGAGATTGAATGAACTGGCTGACCCGCACCGTCCTGCCGAAGATCCGTGAATTCACGACGAAGAAGGACACGCCGGACAATCTCTGGAAGAAATGCCCCAATTGCGGGCAGATGATCTACGCCAAGGAGCTGGAAGAGAACCAGCATGTCTGCCCGAAATGCGACCACCACATGCGCATCGGGCCGAAGGACCGCTTCAAGGCGCTGTTCGACAACGGCGAATACCAGATCATCGAGCTGCCCGACGTGGTGCAGGACCCGCTGCATTTCCGTGATTCCAAGAAGTATCCCGACCGCCTGAAGGATGCCCGCAGCAAGACCGGTCAGAAGGACGCCTTCGCCGTCGCCCATGGCACCCTGGACAAGCAGGACGTCGTCATCGCGGTGCAGAATTTCGCCTTCATGGGCGGTTCCATGGGCATGGCAACCGGTGAGGCGCTGGTGGCCGCAGCCCAGCTGGCGGTCAACCAGCGCGCTGCCCTGATCGTCTTCTCGGCCGCCGGCGGCGCGCGCATGCAGGAAGGCATCCTGAGCCTCATGCAGATGCCGCGCACGGTGATCGCCGTGCAGCGCCTGCGCGAGGCGCACCTGCCCTTCATCATGGTGCTGACCGACCCGACCACCGGCGGCGTCACCGCCTCCTACGCCATGCTGGGCGATATCCAGATCGCCGAACCCGGCGCGCTGATCGGTTTTGCCGGCCAGCGCGTGATCGAGCAGACGATCCGCGAGACGCTGCCCGAGGGCTTCCAGCGTTCGGAATACCTGCTCGAGCACGGCATGCTGGACATGGTGGTGCATCGCCGCGACCTGCGCGCCACGCTGAGCCGCATCGTCGCGCTGCTGCTGGACCCGATGCCGAAGGCCGATGTCGTGGCCCTGCCGCGGCCCGGCATCGACATTCCGCCGACCGGGGAAATTCCGCATGGCGCCCCCGGCAAAAGGTCCAAGTAACCCGGATCCCATCCTGCAGCGCCTGATGGCGCTGCACCCCAAGGCGATCGATTTGTCGCTGGACCGGTTGCGGCCTCTGCTGTCGCGCCTGGGCGATCCGCATCTGCATCTGCCGCCGGTGGTGCATGTGGCGGGCAGCAAGGGCAAGGGCTCGACGCTCGCCTTCCTGCGCGCGATCGCCGAAGCCGCCGGCTATTCCGTACATGCCTATATCTCGCCGCACCTCGTGCGCTTCAACGAGCGCATCCGGCTGAACGGCACGCTGATCGATGACGAACGCCTCAGCGCCCTGCTGGAGCGCTGCGAGGCGGCCAACCGCGGCGAGCCGATCACCTTTTTCGAAATCACCACAGCAGCGGCTTTCACCGCCTTTGCCGAAACGCCAGCCGACCTGCTGCTGCTCGAAACCGGGCTGGGCGGCGAATTCGACGCCACCAATCTGGTGCCGCAGCCCGCGCTGACAGCGATCACGCCGATCGGCATCGACCATGTGCAGTTCCTCGGGCCGACGCTGACCGAAATCGCCAAGGCCAAGGCCGGCATCATCAAGCCGGGCGTGCCCTGCGTGGTCGGGCCACAGCCCGACGAGGCCATGGCCGTGATCGCCGCGAAAGCGGCGGAGCGCAATGCCGTCCTGCTGCGCCAGGGCCATGAATGGCAGGTGCGCGAGGGCGAGGACTGCATCGTCTGGGAGGATCGCAGTACTGCCTATCGCCTGCCCCGCCCCGCGCTTCCCGGTCCGCACCAGATCGTCAATGCCGGCGCGGCGATTGCCTGCGCCCGCGCGCTGGAGCGCTTCAGCTTCCCCGAATCCGCCATTGCGGCCGGATTGCGCGGCGTCGACTGGCCGGCGCGGCTGCAGCGCCTTGCCCGCGGCCCGCTGGTCGATGCGCTGCCGCCGCAGACCGAACTCTGGCTGGACGGTGCGCATAACGCGATGGCCGGTGCCGCGCTCGCCATCGCGCTCGCCGAAATGCCGGCCCGTCCCACCTGGCTGATCTCCGGCATGCTGAACACCAAGGATGCCGCCGGCTTCCTGCGCCCGCTGGCGCCGCTGATGCAGGCGGCGCGCTGCCTGCGCATTCCGGGCGAGGCCAACAGCCTTCCCGCCGAGGATCTCGCCGCCACGGCGCGATCCGTCGGGCTGGATGCGCGCCCGGCCGGCGGCCTGACCGAAGCGGTCACGGAGGTCGCCGAAATGATACGGACCAGGACAATAAATGGCCCGGCCCGTGTCGTGATCGCCGGCTCGCTGTATCTGGCGGGCCGGGTACTCGCGGAGAATAGTTAGATCGAGGAGTTCAGCCACTCCACGATGCGGCTCTTCGGCATCGAGCCAACCTTCGTGGACACGGCCTTGCCATCCTTGAACAGGATGAGGGTCGGAATCCCGCGGACGCCGAACTTCGACGGGGTCATCGGGTTCTCATCGATATTCACCTTGGCGACGGTCAGCTTGTCGGCCATTTCGCCGGCGATCTCGTTGAGGGCCGGCGCGATCTGCCGGCACGGGCCGCACCATTCGGCCCAGAAATCGACCAGCACCGGACCGGACGACTTCAGGACGTCGCTTTCGAAGGAGGCATCGGTGACTTTGGTCGGCGCTGACATGCGTGATCCTCGTAAATGCTGGACCGGAGCGATTCCGGCGATGGCGATTAAGGTAAGAAGGCCACCCCCCAGCGTCAAGCAGGGAGCAAGTGCATGATTTATTTAAAAAATACCGCTGGACAAAGGCGGGCACGAGTTGTTACAAGGTGTAACAAAGGGCGGGAAAATCCGCCCACTTCGTGGTTAACAGGGGGATCGATGGCCGGGGGGGCTGCCGACAAGCTGACGGTCTGGACCCGCGCGGCGGCGCTGGCCGTTGCGCTGGGTATCGGTCTGTCCTGGGCGGCCATCCCGCCGGCGGATGCGCAGCCGCGCGCCAGCGCCCACCCGCCCGGCAAAAGCGCGGCGGGCAAGGCCGCGATGGCGAAGCCGGTCGTCCAGCCGGCACCGCGCCGGCAGAAATCGGCGGAACCGGCCCGCCGCGCCGCCGAGGCGGAGAAAGCCAGCTTCATCATCGATGGCCGCCGCGTCCGCGTCGACGTGGTCAAGGCGGATGCCGACAGCATCGAGGACCAGAACGGCAGGACGCCGGCGGTGCTGATCCTGCACGGCGCCCATGGCCTGGGCGACGGCGCGCTGTTCTATCCTCAGGCCAAGGCGCTGGCCGAACGCGGCATCTCGGCCTTTGTCGTGCATTATTTCGACGGCATTCCGCAGAGCCACAAGGCGGCGCCCAGCCTGCATGACGAGCGCGAAAAGGTGATTTCGGAAGCGGTCTCCTACGTCTCCCATCAGCCCTATGTCGACCCCGACCGCATCGGCGTGTTCGGCCTGTCGCTGGGCGGCTTCCATGCGCTCAGCCTGGGCAGCCGCGACGAGCGGATCCAGGCGGTCGTCAACGTGGTCGGCGCCATGCCGGCGGAGGTGCAGCGCCGGGGCGTGCACCGCATGCCGCCGACACTGGTCCTGCATGGCGAGCGCGACCGCACGGTGCCGGTGCGCCGGGCTCGCGATCTGGTCAACCTGCTGGAGACCGTCGGTGCCGAGCACGAGGTGAAGATCTACCAGGACCAGGGCCATACCTTCCGCGGCGAGGCCCGCGAGGACAGCATCAATCGCACGGTGGATTTCTTCGAGCGCTACCTGAACGGCGACCGCGGCCTGCTGGACAAGGAATTCGAGTTCAACATCGCCCTGGCGCCGGTGGTGCCGGAGCATGAATCGCTGCCGATCCGCCAGCTCACGATCGCCGACGAGATGCTGTTCCAGGCCGAGCCGCAGCAGATTGCGGCAACGCCGGCGGAATAATCACCGACAGGGTCGTAAACCCTGCAACAGAAAAAGGCCGCCGGAACCCGGCGGCCTTTCTTTATCTGATCTCAGCGCGGTGCCTTACGCCGCGGTCGCCTCGTCACGTTCGGACTGGCCGCCGGCGGGCTCATTGGGGTCCAGCGCGGCCTCGAGTTCCATCTCCAGGCTGGGCTGCTCGCCTTCGGCGAAGGTCTGCTGCGGCTGCGCCGGCGGCTGCTGCTGTTGCGGCTGGGCCTGCTGTTGCTGCTGCTGTTGGTTGGCGGCCCGCTGCATGGGCGTCACGCCCTGCGCCAGCATGATGCGATAGTAATGCTCGGCATGCTGCAGGTAATTCTCTGCAGCAACGCGGTCGCCGGACGCATTGGCATCGCGGGCCAGCTGGCAATAGCGTTCGAAGATGCTGCTGGCGCTGCCGCGGATCTTCACATCCGGGCCGTTGGAATCGAAGTTGCGGTGGGCTCCGCCCCCGCCGCCATTGACGTTATTATGGGGACGACGGCCCTGGGGACGGCCGCCACGCTGACGATTCTTGTTATTCACTGTTTCATCTCGCTTTTTCGCTAATCGCGCATCCAGGCATATTGCGCACACGCATCGCGCTGCCAAACATCAGCGCGCGACGCGGACGGCCTCTCATCCAATCGAAGAGGCGACGACGCCGCCTGCCTAAGCGCCCCCGGTCACTTCTCAGGCGTGACCCGTGGGGGCTGCGTCATCCCGTGGCCTTAAGGATAAGGGGGTCGGAGACGGCTGCCAACCCCTTTTTCGCAATAATTTACCGGGGTTTGCGCGCCAAAACGACGCGGACGATGCCCGCCAGATCGGGTTTTCCGGCGATCGCCTCCAGACCTGCCGCGGCCAGCATTGCCGCTACCGCCGCGTCCTGACCCTGGCCGATCTCCAGCGCCACCAGCCCGCCCCGTGCCGCCAGCCGGACCAGGTCAGGGACCAGCTGCCGATAGGCATCCAGGCCATCGGCGCCGCCATCCAGCGCCAGCCGCGGCTCATGCCGCGCCACTTCGGGGGCAAGCGCGGGAATGGCGTCGCTCGCGATATAGGGCGGATTGCTGATCAGGATGTCGAACGGGCCCGCCAGCCCCGCGCCCCAGTTGCCTTCGCGCAGCTCGGTGCGCACCGCCAGACCGAGCGACGCGGCATTGGCGCGCGCGACGTCCAGCGCGGCCGGCGAGCGGTCTGTACCGACGCCGGTCGCCCGCGGCAATTCATGCAGCAGCGCCAGCAGCAGGCAGCCCGAGCCGGTGCCGAAATCGGCAATCCGCAGGACCGCCTGGCGGTCTTCGACCTGCTCCAGCACGGCGGCCACCAGCGTCTCGCTGTCGGGCCGCGGATCGAGCACCTGGGGACCGACCGCGAAATCCAGGCTCCAGAATTCGCGGCGCCCGAGGATATGCGAGACCGGCTCGCGCGCGAGGCGACGCTGCAGCAGAACCGAGAATGCCGCGGCGGCATCGGCAGCGATCTCGATATCGCCGTCGATGCGCAGGCGATCCATGTTCTGGCCGGTCGCGTGACTGAGCAGCAGCAGCGCGTCCAGCCGCGGCGTCTCGACCCCGGCCTGTTTGAGCCGCTGCGTCGCCTCGGCCAGAACGGCGCCGGTGCGCGGCATCACTCGTTCAGTTCAGCCAGCCGGCTGGCCTGATCCTCGGCGATCAGCGCGCCGATCACCTCGTCCAGCGCCTCGCCCGTCATCACCTGCTCGATCTTGTACAGGGTGAGATTGATGCGATGGTCGGTGACGCGCCCCTGCGGGAAATTGTAGGTGCGGATGCGCTCGGAGCGATCGCCCGAGCCGACCTGGCCCTTGCGCTGGGCGGCGCGGGCGGAATCGGTGCGTTCGCGCTCGGCCTCGTACAGCTTGGCGCGCAGCAGCTTCATCGCCTTGGCCTTGTTCTTGTGCTGCGACCGTTCGGTCTGCTGGGCCACCACGATGCCGGTCGGGATATGGGTGATGCGCACCGCCGAATCGGTGGTGTTGACATGCTGGCCGCCGGCGCCCGAGGAACGGTAGACATCTATGCGCAGGTCGGTCTCGTTGATC
>CAYSCA010000052.1:3890-17392 GCA_964429465.1 uncultured Rhodospirillaceae bacterium | reverse complement strand
CTCAGGCGTGCATTCCAACGGCTTCTCGCTGGTGCGCAAGGTGATCGCCGATAATGGCCTCTCCTTTGAAAGCGCCGCACCGTTTGCCCCGGGCAAGGCCCTGGCCGAGATCCTGATGGCGCCGACGCGCATCTATGTGAAGAGCTGCATGCCGCTGGTGCGTGACGGCAGCATCAAGGCGATGGCGCATATCACCGGCGGCGGCCTGGTCGACAACATGCCGCGCGTGCTGCCCGACGGCACGAGGGCGGTGATCGATGCCACCGGCTGGGAGATGCCGCCAGTTTTCCGTTGGCTGAAATCGGCCGGCAGGATCTCCGATGCCGAGATGGCGCGCGCCTTCAATTGCGGCATCGGTCTGGTGGTGGCCGTCGCCGCCGAGAAGGCCGATCAGGTGCAGGCCGCGCTGAAGGCGGCCGGCGAGACCGTGTCGCGCATCGGCTGCATCGAAAAGCTGGACGATGCCGCGGCCGAACCGGTCTGCGAGGTCGTCAACATGGCCGGAGCCTGGAACTGAGATGACGGTCGTCAAGCGCGCCGTCGCCGTGCTCATTTCGGGCCGCGGCAGCAACATGCGCGCGCTGGTCGAGGCGGCGAAGGCGCCGGACTATCCGGCGCGCATCGCGCTGATCCTGTCGAACCGCGCCGACGCCGCCGGGCTGGATTTTGCGAAGGAGCACGGCATCGAGACGGCGGTGATCCCGAGCAAGGGCAAGGAGCGTGCGGTTTTCGATGCCGAGGTCGACGCGCTGCTGAAGTCGAAAGGCATCGAATTCGTCTGCCTCGCCGGCTTCATGCGGATTCTCACACCGGAGTTCGTCGCCGGCTGGACCGGCCGGATGCTGAACATCCACCCTTCCCTCCTGCCCGCCTTCAAGGGCATCCATGTGCATGAGCAGGTGGTGGAGGCCGGTGTACGGATCACCGGCTGCACCGTGCATTTCGTCATCCCCGAACTCGACGATGGCCCGATCGTCATCCAGGCCGCCGTGCCGGTGCCGCCCGGCGCCACGCCCGAGCAGGTCGGCGCGCTGGTGCTGGAGCAAGAACACAAGGTTTATCCCGCCGCGCTCCGCTGGCTCGCCGAAGGCCGGCTGACCATCGAGGATCGTGTCGTGCGGATAAAAGACGCCGCGGCAGCCACAGGCGCGCTGACCAGTCCGGCGGCGTAGCTGAACAGCAAAAAGGCCCGGCATTGCTGCCGGGCCTTTCGCATTCAGCGGGGCTGAAAGATCAGCCGACGATCTCAGTGCCCGAGAAGAAGTAGGCGATCTCGACGGCGGCGGTCTCCGGCGCGTCCGAGCCATGCACCGAGTTGGCCTCGATGCTCTCGGCAAATTCCTTGCGGATGGTGCCCTCTGCCGCATTGGCCGGGTTGGTGGCGCCCATCACGTCGCGGTACTTGGCAATGGCGCCCTCGCCTTCCAGCACCTGCACGACCACCGGGCCCGAGATCATGAAGCTGACGAGGTCCTTGAAGAAGGGGCGCTCCTTGTGGACGCCGTAGAAGGTCTCGGCCTGCTTCTGGCTCATCCAGATGCGCTTCTGCGCCACGATGCGCAGGCCGGCGGCCTCGATCTTGGCATTGATGGCGCCGGTCAGGTTGCGGCGGGTGGCATCCGGCTTGATGATCGAGAAGGTGCGTTCAATCGCCATGGTCGGATCGTCCTTTCGGGCATTGGCGGGGAAAAATGTCGCGGCTATATAGAGGCTCCGCCGCGCCCCTGCAACCGTCCGGCCCCGTTTCCAAGGCTCTGAAATGCTGAGTTTCCGCGATTTGACCTACCGGATTGCCGGCCGTGTGCTGCTGGACCATGTCTCGGCCACGATCCCGGCCGGTCACAAGGTCGGCCTGGTTGGCCGCAACGGGACCGGAAAATCGACCCTGTTCAAGATCATCTGCGGCGAATTGCAGACCGAGACCGGCGGCGTCGAACTGCCCAACGACTGCAAGATCGCCAAGCTGCCGCAGGAGCCGCCCGGCGGCGAGCAGACGCCGATCCAGTATGTCCTGGCCGCCGATACCGAGCGCGAGGCGCTGCTGATCGAGGCCGAGGAGCTGGAAGACTCCACCAGCATGGAGGATGCCGAGCGGATCGCCGCGGTCCATATGCGGCTGGCCGAGATCGATGCCCATTCCGCCCCCGCCCGCGCCGCAGTCATTCTCGCCGGCCTCGGTTTCGACGAGGCGATGCAGAACCGGCCGCTCGACAGTTTCTCTGGCGGCTGGCGCATGCGCGTAGCCCTGGCGGGCTGCCTGTTCTCGAACCCTGACCTGCTGCTGCTCGACGAGCCGACCAACCATCTCGATCTCGAAGCCTCGCTGTGGCTGGAAGGTTATCTGAAGACCTGGCCGCGCACCTTCCTGCTGATCAGCCATGACCGCCATTTCCTGAACAGCGCGGTTGAGCATATCCTGCATATCGACAACACCAAGCTGGTGCTCTATCGCGGCAATTACGACTACTTCGAAGCCGAGCGCCGCCTGCGCATGGAGCAGCAGACCGCTTTCGCGCAGCGGCAGGCCGAACAGCGCAAGCATCTGCAGGATTTCGTCGACCGCTTCCGCGCGAAAGCCTCCAAGGCACGGCAGGCGCAGAGCCGCCTGAAGATGCTGGCCAAGATGCAGCCGATCGCCGCCGCCGTGGAGGATCCCACCGTGATCTTCCGCCTGCCCGATCCCGAAGAGCTGCCGCCGCCGCTGATCGTGCTGGACCATCTCACCGCCGGCTACGTGCCGGAGAAGCCGGTGCTGCGCCATCTCGACCTGCGCATCGACATGGAAGACCGCATCGCCATGCTGGGCGCCAACGGCAACGGCAAATCGACCTTGGCAAAAATCCTGGCCGGCACGTTGAAGCCGCAGGCCGGTCAGATCAAACGCTCGGGCAAGCTGCGCATCGGCTATTTCGCCCAGGACCAGGACGAGGTGCTGGATGAGAGCCGCACGCCGGTTGATCACCTCTCAGATCTGATGCCGAACGCGACTGTCGAGCAGCTGCGCACCCGGCTGGGCGGTTTCGGGCTCACCCGCGAGAAAGCGCAGACGGCGGCCGGCAAGCTTTCCGGCGGCGAGCGCGCACGGCTGCTGTTCGCGATGGTGACGCATCACGCGCCGCACCTGCTGATCCTCGACGAGCCGACCAACCATCTCGACATGGACACGCGCGATGCGCTGGTGCAGGCGGTGAACGAGTTCAAGGGCGCCGTCATCCTGGTCAGCCATGACCGCCACATGGCCGAGGCCTGCGCCGACCGCTTTTGGCTGGTCGCCGATGGCAGCGTGAAGGATTTCGACGGCGACCTGGACGATTACGCGCGGTACCTCGCCGATAAGCGCCGCGCCGCGGCCACCGTGAAGCTGAAGGGCGGCGGCAACGCTGAGACCTCAGCCGCGGACCGCAAGGCGGAGCGCAAGCAGGCCGCTGCCGCGCGTCAGGCATTGGCCCCGCTGCGCATCGCCGTGCAGAACGCCGAAAAAGCTCTGGCCAAGCTCAATGCCGAAAAGATGCGGCTGGATGCGACATTGGCCGATCCCGACACCTACACCAAGATGGCGCCGGCGAAGCAGGCCGAGCTGCAGAAGCAGCATGGCGAGATCGTGAAGAAGATCGAAGCTGCGGAAGAAACCTGGCTGGACGCGCAGGCGAAGCTGGAAGACGCGCAGAGCGAGGCGGCTTAGGCCCTAACCCTCTGCCTTCTTCACCCAGCCACCGCTCTCGCTCTGCTGCCAGTAGGCCAGCGCGTGGCCGGCCTCCTTCGCGCGCTTCCAGCGGGCGCGGGCGGCGCTGACCGCCTCTTCGTCATTGCCGTCGAACAGGTCGCAGACTCGTTCGTAAGCCGCAGCGTCGGCCGTGTCGGCGCCATCCACCAGGAACAGCACCTGCGCGCCATTGGGGCGTTCGTCCTCCGTGGTGAGATAGATCGGCTGCTTGTCGGAGAAGCCATCGGCCTTCAGGCCATGAGGCAGGAAGCTGGCCCGCCCGTAGGTCCATAGGGTGCCGTTCAGCGCCTCGATCCGCTCGTCCGAGCCACCCTTCACCACGGCGCGCCAGCCGCGCTGCAGCGTCTTCTCCAGCAGTTCCGGCAGCACCTGTTCGAGGCGCCGCCGGGTCAGATGGTAGAAGAGCAGCTCGGCCACCGGCGTCAGCTCTTACCGGTCTTCGTAATGGTCGGCGACCAGCCGGTTGAGCAGCCGCACGCCGAAACCGGTGGCGCCCTTCGGCACGGTCGGCTTGTCCTTCTTGCTCCAGGCCGTGCCAGCGATATCGAGATGCGCCCAGGGCGTCTTGTCGGTGACAAAGCGCTGCAGGAACTGCGCCGCGGTGATCGAGCCTGCGCCGAAGCCCGGACCGGCGATATTCTGCATGTCGGCGATCGGCGACTTCAGGCCTTCGTCATAGGCGTCCGAGAGCGGCATGCGCCAGAGCAGCTCGTCCTCGGCCTTGCCGGCAGCCGCAAGCTGCTCGGCCAGCCGGTCGTCGTTGGAGAACAGCCCGGCATGCTCGTGGCCCAGCGAAATGATGATCGCGCCGGTCAGCGTGGCGAGGTCGATCATCGCCTGCGGCTTGAAGCGCTCCTGGCAATACCACATGGCGTCGCAGAGGATCAGCCGGCCTTCGGCGTCGGTGTTCAGCACCTCGATGGTCTGCCCCGACATGGAGGTGACCACGTCGCCCGGCCGCTGCGCCGTGCCCGACGGCATATTCTCGACCAGGGCGACCACGCCGACGACGTTCGCCTTCGCCTTGCGGCCGGCAATGGCCGCCATGGCGCCGATCACCGCACCGGCGCCACCCATATCCCATTTCATCTCCTCCATGCCGGCGGATGGCTTGATCGAGATGCCGCCGGTATCGAAGCAGACCCCCTTGCCCACGAAAGCGACCGGTTTGCCGGCCTTCTTCTTCGCGCCGTTCCACTGCATGACAACCAGCTGCGACTCCCGCGCCGAGCCCTGGCCGACGCCGAGCAGCGCGCCCATGCCGAGCCGCTTCATCTCCTTCTCGCCCAGCACCTCGACCTTGACCCCAAGCCTGGTCAGCTTGCGGCATTCTGCCGCCAGGCTTTCCGGATAGATCACATTGGCCGGCTCGGTGACGAGATCGCGGGTGAGCTTCACGCCGTCGGCCAGCTTTTCCAGCGGCTGGTGCAGTTTCCTGGCCGCCGCCGCGGCGTCGCTCAGCACCGTCACCATCCTGAGCGAAGGCTTTTCCTTGTCCTTCAGCTTGGTGCGGTATTTGTCGAAGCGATACGCCCCCAGGCGGGCACCGAGGGCTGCGCGAGCCGCGGCCTCGGCAGCCGGCAAAGCGGCACCCTTCGGCAGTTCGGCGACAATCGCCAGGTCCGATTCCCCCGTCACCGCCAGGCGCCGGACCGCCTCGCCGCCGATCGCCTCGAAGGCGGCAGCCTTGATGTCGGCCGCCTTGCCCAGTCCGGCCAGCAGCACGCGCGACAAGCCCGCGCCCGGGGCCAGCACTTCCAGCCATTGCCCCTTGGCCCCGGAAAACCGTGCGGCTGCAGTCATGGCGCGGCTGAGCGCGCCGCCGGCCGCCTTGTCGATCTGCTGTCCGAGCGGACCGAGTTGCCGGTTTTCGGCGACCCCCAGAACCATGCTGCCGCGCTTGGGGGCCTTGGCATCTGCAATCTCGATTTTCATGGGCTCCAGTCCGATAGTTGGCCGCAATCCGGGGTGGCCCGGCACTATAGCGGCGGCGGCGGCGGCCGATCAATCGGCGGTACCCGCGATTCGCCGAATCTTCTTTTAAGACCAAGCCCTTCTTTTCGGTTCTCGGCTGTGGCGGCAGGGGGTGGAATCGCTATACTGCGCGCCATGCGCGGGGTTTCTCTCTACATCATGCGCCAGATTGCCTGGCCGCTGGCTTTCGCCACCCTGACCCTTACCGGGGTCATCTGGCTGACCCAGTCGCTGCGCTTCATCGACCGGATCGTCAACAACAACCTGGCATTCAGCGATTTCTTCTACCTGACCATCCTGGTGCTGCCCAATATCATCGCGATCATCCTGCCGGTCGCCGCCTTCTGCGCCACGCTTTACGCCTTCAACCGTCTGGTGGTCGATTCCGAGATCGTCGTGCTCTCGGCCGCCGGCTTCAGCCGGCTCGCCCTGGCCCGGCCGGCGCTGTACATCTCCGCGATCGTGATGCTGGCGATGTATGCCATCCTGCTTTACCTGATGCCGCTCGGTTCGCGGACATTGCGGGAAACCCAATACCAGTTCCGCAACGATCTGGCCGGCATGGCGATCCTCGAGGGCGTATTCAACACCCCCACGGCCAATCTCACGGTCTATGTCCGCGAGCGCGATACCAACGGCGACATGATCGGCGTTCTGGTGCACGACAATCGCGACACGGCACAGCCGATCACCATGATGGCCGAGCGGGCGACGCTGGTCCGGACCCCGCAGGGGCCGCGGCTTTACATGGTCAATGGCAACCGGCAGCAGATCAGTGCCGACCGCCAGTCGCTTTCGCTGCTGTATTTCGACAATTACAGCCTGGATCTCGAATCCTATGCGCAGAAAGAGGCACAGGGCTGGCGCGAACCCTCGGAGCGCTACCTGAACCAGCTGTTCTGGCCGGACCTCAGCAATGCCGACGACAGGGCCAATTACGGCAAGCTCATTGTCGAGGGCCATCGCCGCCTCGTGACTCCGCTTTATGCGCCGGCGCTGATCCTGATTGCTATCGCCAGCGTCATCGGCGGCGAATTCAACCGGCGCGGCCAGGGCCAGAGGCTGGCTGTCGGCGCCGCTGTCGCAATCCTGCTTCAGGTGCTGAGCCTCGGCGTCACGCAACTGGCGACCAAGGCGGCCATTCTGATCCCGCTGATGTATGCCACGCCGGTGGTCTTTGGCATGGCGGCGGCCGTCCTCCTGCGGGAACCGGTCAGGCGCCTTGTTGCGAGAAGTGCCTGATGCGTCGCTCGACGACACTCTCCCTCTATTTCGGCCGCCACTATGTCGTGGCAATCCTCACCGTGTTCGTCGTTCTGGCCGTGCTTGCCTTCAGCTTCGATACCGTCGAGCTGCTGCGCCGCGCCAGCAGCAAGGCGGATGCCTCGATCGACCTCGTCTTCGAGATGTCGCTGCTCAAGCTGCCGACGCTGATGACCAAGCTGGTGCCCTTCGCCGTCCTGTTTGGCGGCATGCTGGCACTCAGCCGCCTGACCCGCTCCCAGGAACTGACGGTCAGCCGCGCCGCCGGCGTGTCGGCCTGGCAGTTCCTGTTCCCGGGACTGGTGATCACGTTCCTGCTCGGCGGCTTCCTCATCACCGTCTACAATCCGCTCTCGGCCGCCATGCTGGCCCGCTACGAGTCGATCGAAGCCAAAGTCCTGCGGGGCCGCAGCTCCTCGCTCGCGGTTTCCTCCGGCGGCCTCTGGCTGCGCGAGGCCGACGCCTCGGGTCAGGTTGTCATCCACGCGCTTCGCGTGGCCAAGCAGGGTGTGGAACTCCACGACGCCATATTGTTCTACTTTGAGGACAATGACAGATTCGTGAAACGCATCGATGCCAGTTCCGCTTTCCTTGAAGACGGTAGCTGGCTGCTGCGCAACGCGCTGATCAGCTATCCCAGCCAGGCCACCGAACGACATGCCTCGCTCCGCATTCCGACGACATTGACGTTTGACCGCATCCAGGACAGCTTCGCCTCTCCCAGCACGATCTCCTTCTGGGAGCTGCCGGCATTCATCTCGACGCTCGAAACCGCCGGCTTTTCGGCCGTGCGGCACCGCCTGCATTTCTACAGCCTGCTTGCCACGCCCATCCTGCTCTGCGGCATGCTGCTGATCGCCGCCAGTTTCAGCCTCCGCCTCACCCGGCGCGGCGGCATCGGGCTTATGCTGGCCGGCGGCGTCGGCGCTGGCTTCCTGCTGTATTTCAGCGTCGAAATAACCCAGCCATTCGGACTGAATGGCACACTGCCCGTCCCGCTTGCCGCCTGGGCACCCACCGCGGTGTTTCTGATGCTCGGCATGTCGCTGCTGTTTCACCTGGAGGATGGATGAGCGGGGGGCGCCGTCTTCTTATCTTCCTGTCCGCATGCCTCTGGCTTCTTGCACCCGCTGCCGCGCCCGCGCAGACGGGCAATGATCAGCCGGTGCTGCTGACAGCAGAAACGCTGAAATACGATCAGTCGCTGGGAACCGTCACCGCCGAAGGCGATGTCGAACTGGCCCAGGGCGGCCGGACGCTCATCGCCGATCTCGTCAGCTACAGCGAACGCGACGACAAGGTGATTGCCAGCGGCAATGTTGCGCTGATGGAGGTCGACGGCACCGTCATCTTTGCCGACTACATGGAATTGACCGACCAGATGCGGAACGGCTTCATCCGCGAGGTTTCGGTTCTGCTGTCCGACAACTCGCGCAGCGTCGCAGCCTATGGTGAACGCAAGGACGGCAACCGGACCGTGCTGCGCAAGGCGGTCTACACCACGTGTTCGCTTTGCCCGACCGACCGGACGCGCCCGCCGCTCTGGCAGGTCAAGGGCGACCGCGTCGAGCACGACGCCCAGGCTCAGGAGATTACCTATCGAGACGCCGTCTTCGAGATGTTCGGCGTGCCGATTTTCTACACGCCTTATTTCAGCCATCCCGATCCAACCGTAAACCGGCGCAGCGGGTTGCTGCCGCCGAGCTATCTGACCAACACCTATTTCGGCCAGGCGGTCCGGCAGCCCTACTACTATGTGATCGACGATTACAGCGACATGACGATCATGCCGCAATATTCGACCGACCAGGGCGGATGGCTCTACGGCGAGTTCCGTCAGCGCCGGGCAACCGGTGAATTCTCGGTCGACGGCAGTATTACCCGCGTCGATGATACGCGCGGTGTACGGGCCGGTGGCGAGGAATTGCGCGGCCATGTTCGCGCCAACGCCGCCTTCCGCGCCAATGACGACATCACCTGGGGCGCGAACATCTTCCGCACCTCCGACGATACCTATCCGAGCCTGTACAAAATACCCGAATATACGTCGCGCAATACCCTGATCAGCCGCCTCTACGGTGAGGCCATCAACGACCGGCATTATGCGGCGGTAAATGCATTTTCATTCCAGAATCTGCGCTCCGGCGTTGCATCTTCCACCGTGCCGGTGGTGGCGCCGATATTCGACTATTCCGCGGTGATGGAACCAGGCGATTACGGCGGCCGCTGGGCTTTCGATGCCAATATGGCGTCGATCTATCGCGAACGCGGCACCGATACGCGGCGCGTCTCGACCAATGTTTCCTGGTCGCAGCCCTATTACGCGCCGAGCGGAGAAATTTATACCGCCACGGCAATGCTGAGAGCGGATGGCTACTGGGTCAACGATCTCGACCAGACGCCGGGAATGGTCCCTGCCCGCAGCGACGATACCAGCTTTGCGGGGCGGATTATCCCGGCGGTCGCGCTGGACTGGCGCTATCCTCTGGTCAGGGATGAAGGGACGGTCCGGCAGTTGATCGAGCCGATCGTCAGCGCCGTCATCTCACCGTATGGCAGCAACAACCGCGACATTCCCAATGAAGATTCGGTCGCGCTGGAATTCGACGAAACCAATCTGTTCAGTCTGAACCGCTTTCCCGGCTATGACCGCTGGGATGGCGGGCCGCGGCTCAACTACGGGGTACGCTCGGCCGTTTACGGCAGCAGCGGAGGGTACTCGGAGTTGCTGGTCGGCCAGTCGATCCGCGCCCGCGAGGCGACCACCTTCCCCGCCGGATCCGGCCTCAACGACCAGATGTCGGATTATGTCGGCCGCCTGACCCTGTCACCCGGCCGCTACATTTCCTTCACCGATCGGGTCCGGCTCGCCCAGAGCAGCAATTTCGAAGTGCAGCGGCACGAATTGAACACCACCCTGGGCACGAACCTGACCTACCTGAGCCTGACCTATGCCGATGTGACCGATACCAACCTGGTAGACGATATCGGCGACCAGGAGGCCATTGCCGCAACGCTCCGCCTCCAGATGACCAAATACTGGAGCACCGAAATCCGCCACAGCCGCGATCTGGGCAGTAATGGCGGATCGCTGCTCAATTTCGGCGGGTTGCGTTACACCGACGAATGTTTTGATATTATGCTGTTCGCCCAACGGACCTTCTTCGTTAACCGCGACATTCAGCCCGACACCACGATCGGGCTGCGTTTCCGGATTGCGACCTTCAATTGAGCTGCCCATGCATCGCCTGATTGCCCTCCTGATTCTTGTCGGCCTGCTCGGCGCACCTGCTTCCGGACGGGCCCAGAGCCAGGATCAGCAGCGGATCGTCGCGTTGGTGAACGACGACGTCATCTCGCTTCGCGATGTCAATCAGCGCGCCCGCGTGATCACCGTCACGGCGCGTCTGCCGGACTCGCCGGAGGTCCAGCGCGCGGTGCGCGAGCAGGCGATGCGGTCGCTGATCGACGAGCGCCTGCAGATGCAGGAAGCGAAGCGGCGCGGCATCTCCGTGTCGCAGCAGGAAATCGACAATGCCATCAGCCTCATCGAGCGCCAGCTCGGCATCCCGGCCGGACGCTTCGAGGAATTCGCGGAACGCTCCGGCATCGATCCGAACAATTTCCTGAACCAGATACGCGCCGAACTCACCTGGGCGCGCATGATCCGCGCCCGCATGAGCGCCACCATCACGGTAACCGACCAGGAGGTGGATGAGGCGATTGCCAAGCTGAGAAGCTCGGCCGGGCATATCGAGGAGCTCATATCCGAGATCCTGATCGCCGTCGACAATCCGGACCAGGAGGAACCGCAGCACCAGCTTGCGCAGCGCATCATCGAGCAGCTGCGCGCCGGTGCCAGCTTTCCCGCCATGGCGCGGCAGTTCAGCCGCGGCACAACGGCTGCCAAAGGCGGCGAGGTCGGCTGGGTGCAGCGGGGCACCCTGCCTGAGGAAGTCGACAGCGTCCTCGCCCGCATGAACAAGGGCGATATTTCCGAGCCTATCCGCAGCATCGGCGGCTACCACATAGTCGTGCTGCGCGACCGGCGCAGGATCGCGTTGCCCGGCGCCGAAGACACCAAGCTCACTCTGAAGCAGGTCCTGATTCCCCTGCCGCAAACGCCCAACCCCGCCGATCTGCAGGCCGCCATGGCGCGGGCGCAGTCCATTCACGGACGCATCCGCAGCTGCGGCGATGTGGATGCCATCGTTCAGGAACTGAAGACACCGGGATCGGGTGATCTCGGCACGCTGCGCCTCGGGGACCTGCCGGAAGCGTTCCGCCAGCCGATCGCGCAATTGCAGGTCAACGAAACCACCCGGCCGATCCAGGCGCCGCAGGGTATCCGGCTCTTTACCCTGTGCGGCCGCGAGGAAGGTGCGGCGCTTGACCGCAATCAGGTCCGTCAGAACCTGCTGATGCACCGTGCCGAGCTTCTGGCCCAGCGCTATATCCGTGAATTGCGGCGCGATGCCACCATCGAATTCCGCTGAAGGCGGCCGCGGCGGGCAGCCAATCGTCGTCACCATGGGCGAGCCGGCCGGAATCGGCGGCGAGATCGCCCTGCAGGCTTGGCAATGCCGGGGCGAAGCCGGCCTGCCGCCATTCTTCCTGCTCGATGACCCCAAGCGGCTGCGCCGGTTGAGCGACCGGCTGGGCTGGGGAATTCCGGTGACGGCCATAACCACTCCTGGCGAAGCCACGGCCGTGTTTTCCCACGCGCTTCCCGTGCTGCCGATAACGCTCGCCGCACCGGTACAGCCGGGCCAACCCGACCAGGCAAACGCTCCTGCCGTGCTGCGTGCCATCGAGCAAGCTGTGGCCCTGTGCCGTGACGGCGAAGCTGCCGCCTTGGTCACCAATCCGATCCACAAGGCTGCGCTCTATGCAGCCGGCTTCAGCCATCCCGGTCATACCGAGTATCTGGCGGCGCTCTGCGGCGGGGCCAGGCCAGTGATGATGCTGGCCTCCAGCCGGCTCCGCGTCGTGCCGGCGACCATTCATGTCTCGCTGCGCCGCGCCATCGAGAGCCTGACGCCAGACCTGATCCTGCAGACGGCACGGATCACCGCAGCCGATCTGCGCGATCGATTCGGTATTGCCCGCCCTCGGCTGGCGATTGCCGGGTTGAACCCCCATGCCGGCGAGGCCGGGGCGATGGGCAATGAAGATGCGGACATCGTCGCTCCCGCCGTCGCAAAACTGCAGGCGGAAGGCATTGCCGCGCGCGGGCCGCTGCCGCCCGACACCCTGTTCCATGAAGCCGCGCGGGCGCGCTACGACGCCGCAATCTGCATGTATCACGACCAGGCCCTGATTCCGATCAAGACACTGGATTTCGATACGGCGGTAAATGTCACGCTGGGTCTGCCCGTGATCCGCACCTCGCCCGATCACGGCACGGCGCTCGACATTGCCGGCCAGGGCATCGCCCGGCCCGGCAGCCTGATCGCCGCCATCCGGATGGCGGCCGAGATGGTGCGGCATCGCGACCATGCCGTCCGCCATTGAGACGCTGCCCCCGCTGCGCGAGGTGATCGCGCAGCATGACCTGGCGGCGCGGAAGTCGCTGGGCCAGAATTTCCTGCTCGACCTCAACCTGACCCGCAAGATCGCCAGGGCAGCGATGCCGTGGAGCGCGCCGACCGTGATCGAGATCGGCCCCGGTCCCGGCGGCCTCACCCGCGCCCTGCTGCTGGAAGGCGCTGCGCAAGTCATCGCGGTGGAGCGCGACGAGCGTTGCCTGTCGGCGCTGGCGCCGCTGGTCGATGCAGCCGACGGGCGGCTTTCGCTGCATCCCGGCGACGCGCTGGAAACCGACCTTGCCGCCATGGCGCCGCCGCCATGGCAGGTGGTGGCAAATCTCCCTTACAACATTGCCACGCCACTGATCCTCGGCTGGCTGGGGCGACCCGACCATGTGAAGCGCATCACGGTGCTGGTGCAAAAGGAGGTTGCCGAACGGCTCGCGGCGCCGCCGGGCGGCAAATCCTACGGGCGGCTCAGCGTCGCGGCGCAATGGCGTCACGATGTGCGGATGCTGTTCGATATCGGCCCGAAGGCTTTCGTGCCGCCGCCGAAAGTGACCTCGACGCTGGTCGAGCTGCAGCCGCGCGAGAGGCCGCTGGCGGAGGCCGAGCCGGCCAAGCTGGAGCGCGTGACGGCTGCCGCGTTCAACCAGCGGCGCAAGATGCTGCGGGCCTCGCTGAAGCCGCTCTGGCCCGATGCGGATGCGAAGCTGCGGGAGGCCGGCATCGACCCGACGCGGCGCGCCGAGACGCTCGGCATCGAAGAATTCTGCGCGCTAGCCCGCCTGCTCTAGAGGCGTGGCGGTCAGCGGCCTTCGCGCAGCTGCTTGACGAAATCGACCAGTCCGGTGCCGCGATGGCGTTTCTGGCGCTCGGCCTGCAGGATCGCGTAGACCTTTGCCAGACACTGATCGACATCGTCATTGATCACGATGTAGTCGTATTCCGCCCAATGACTGATCTCGTCGGCGGCCTTCGACATCCGCTTGGCCACCACTTCTGCCGAATCC
>CAYSCA010000052.1:613-3880 GCA_964429465.1 uncultured Rhodospirillaceae bacterium | reverse complement strand
GGCGTTCCAGATCTGCGGTCGAAGGCGGCAGGATGAAGACGCTGACCAGATCCTTCTCGGCCCGCTGGCGCAGCTGCTGCGTTCCCTGCCAGTCGATGTCGAACAGCACGTCCTGACCGGAGCTCAGCCGCTTTTCGACTGCCTCGCGCGGTGTGCCGTAATAGTGATCGAACACCTTGGCATGTTCGAGCAGTTGCTGCCGGTTCACCATCAGGCCGAATTCTTCATTGTCGATGAAGCTGTAATCCCGGCCATTCACCTCGCCCGGACGGCGCGGCCGCGTCGTCACCGATACCGACAGATGGAGGTTGGCATCCATTTCCAGCAGCCGGCGCGAAATGGTGGTCTTGCCCGCGCCCGATGGCGAGGACAGCACCAGCATCAGGCCGCGACGGGCGATGCTGATCGGCGCGACGGCGCCGGAAGAGAGCGTTTTATTCGACATTCTGGGCCTGCTCGCGCAGCCGGTCGATGACCAGTTTGAGGTCCAGCCCGATCGCGGTCAGCCCCGCATCGAAGGCTTTGGAGCAAAGCGTGTTGGCTTCGCGGTTGAATTCCTGCGAGAGGAAATCGAGCTTGCGGCCGACCCCGCGCGCATCGCCCCGCAGGAGACCGCGGGCCGTCTCGACATGCGCTTTCAGCCGGTCGATCTCCTCGCGCACATCCAGTCTGGTGATCTGCAGCGCCAGTTCCTGGGCCAGACGATCTTCGGAAACCGGCGGCGTCAGGCTGAGCAGGTCGTTCAGCTGCTGCCGCAACCGGCCGCGCAGGGCGTGCGGCCGTACCGCCTCCACCGAACCGGCCCGGGCCGTCAGCGCGGCAATCTCGTCAAGCTGCGTACCGAGCACGGCGGCCAGCTTGGCCCCTTCCGCCATGCGGCTCTCTATCAGGCGGTCGAGCGCCTGCGTGAAGCTCGCCTTCACCCCCGCCTCGACCTCGGCGCGGGCATCCTCGTCGTCGGACGAGCCCACCGGCTCGATCACCCCACGCACGGCCAGCAGGCCGTCCAGCCGCGGCGCGCCAATACCGCGCGCTTCCAGCCGCCCCGCCAGAGCCAGCAACTGATCGAGCAGCGACTCATTGAGGCGGTAGGCGGTATTGGCCTCAACGGCCTCGGTGAATTGCAGGTTGAGTGTCACGTTGCCGCGCACCAGCCGCGCCTGGGCCAAGCTGCGTAACTCGGATTCCACGCCGTCGAAGCCGGGCGGCAGGCGGAAGCGCAGTTCCAGCCCGCGGCCATTCACCGACTTCAACTCCCAGGTCCAGGCCTTGCCGCCCGCGCGACCATCGCTTCGCGCAAAGCCGGTCATACTGACAAGCGACACGAATCCCCCACCAATGCTACGGTGCGGCGGACTATAAAGGGAAAGCGGTAAAGGGTCGAGGCTAGGCGTGACACCAGAATCAGCCCCGCGAGATATCCTGATCACCGGCGCGTCCAGCGGCATCGGCGCCGCGCTTGCGCTGGCTTACGCCCACCCCGGCATCCGCCTGATCCTGACCGGCCGCGATGCGGCACGGCTGGCGGAATCGGCAGTCGCCTGCCGGGCCCGCGGCGCCACCGTCCTGGATCGGGCCGTCGACGTCACCGATGCCATAGCCATGCGCGCGTTCATCGAGGAGGTGGCCGCGGCCGGCCGCCTCGATCTGGTGATCGCCAATGCCGGCGTATCCGGCGGCTTCAGGACCTGGGACGAGTTCGACACTTACGTCCGCCAGGTCACCGATATCAATATCGGCGGCGTGCTGAACACGGTGAACCCGGCCATTCCGGTGATGATCCGCCAGGGCGGCGGACAGATCGCCATCATCTCGTCCATCGCCGGCCTGCTGGCGATGCCCGGTGCCGTGCCCTATTCCGCCACCAAGCACTTCGTCCGTGCCTATGCCGAGGAACTGCGCGGACGGCTGGCGCCGGAAGGCATCAGGGTTTCTGCGGTCTGCCCCGGTTTTGTGGTCAGCCGCATGACCGCGCGCAACAAATTCCCGATGCCCTTCCTGATGGGAACCGAGAAGGCGGCAAAGATCATCATGCGCGGCCTCGCCGCCAATAAGGGGCGAATCGCCTTCCCCTGGCCGATGCTGGCCATGGTGCGCCTGCTCGGCCTGCTGCCCTATCCGCTGCTGGACTGGCTGCTGCGCCGGGCGCCCCCTAAAACCTGAGGCCTATCGCTTCTGGCTGGCGCGATAGGCGGCCACGTTGCGCAGATGCTGCTCGTAAGTGCCGGCGAAGAGATGCCCGCCCTTGCCGTCGGCCACGAAATACAGGAAGTCGTGGCTTTCCGGCTGCAGCACTGCGGCCAGGCTGGCACGGCCGGGATGATTGATCGGCGTCGGCGGCAGCCCGTCGATCACATAGGTGTTCCAGGGCGTCGCCTGCGCCAGATCGGCCCGGGTCAGTGGCCGCGGCAGGGCAGCCTCGCCCTTCGTCATTCCATAGGCGACGGTGGGATCGGCCTGGAGCCTCATGCCGCGCCTGAGGCGATTGATATAGACGCCGGCGACTTTCGCGCGCTCGGCCGGAATCGGGGTTTCGGCCTCCACGATGGAGGCGAGGATCACCGCCTCCGCCTCATTCTGCAGCGGCAGGCCCTCCGCCCGGTTCGGCCAGAGCTCGGCCAGCAGGGTGGCCTGCGCCTTGTGCATCCGCGCCACCAGGTCGGCCCGGCTGTCGCCATAGACGTAATGGTAGGTTTCCGGCAGCAGCGTGCCTTCGGCCACCGGGGTTGCCGGCCAGTCGCCGCTCAAGGCCTCGGCCGCAGTCACCAGCTGGCGAATTTCAACGGTGGTCAGCCCTTCCGCAATGGTGAGCCGGTGTACCAGGACACGACCGGCGGCAATGCGCTCGAGAACCGCGCGCGGGGTCTCGCCCGGGGCGAAAAGGTATTCGCCGGCCTTCAGCGCGTCTGCCGTGCCGGTATACCAGGCCGCCAGTTCCAGCAGCCGCGGCTCGGCCACGACGTTTTCCTGCTTCAGCCGCCGGGCAATAGCGGTCACGCCGCTGCCGCGCGGCACCAGTATGACGGTCTCGCGGCTCGCCGGGCCTGGCGCATCCAGCCAGGACAGGAACCACAAATAGCCGCCGCCGATGGCAAGGCCCGCCGCCAGCGCAACCGCCAGCAGCAAGGCAATCAGGCGCTTCATGGGGTGATTTTAGGCGTCGTACCGCTTGAGGACCAGCGAGGCGTTGGTGCCGCCGAAGCCGAAGGAATTCGACAGGGCGGCCCGGACCTCGCGTTTCTTCGCCGTGTGCGGCACCAGATCCAT
>CAYSCA010000052.1:0-603 GCA_964429465.1 uncultured Rhodospirillaceae bacterium | reverse complement strand
TCCAGGTTCAGCGTCGGCGGCACGATCTGGTCGCGGATCGCCAGGATCGAGAAGATCGCCTCGACGGCACCCGCAGCGCCGAGCAGATGCCCGATCGACGATTTGGTCGACGACATCGACAGGCTGGCTACGGCATTGCCGAACAGACGCTTCACGGCGTCGAGCTCGATCTCGTCGCCCAGCGGCGTCGAGGTGCCATGGGCGTTGACATAATCGATCTCCGAAGGCTGCATGCCGGCGCGCTTCAGCGCCATCTGCATGCAGCGGAACGCGCCATCGCCGCTCTCATGCGGCGCGGTGATGTGATAAGCATCGCCCGACAGGCCATAGCCGACAACTTCGGCATAGATCGTCGCGCCGCGCTTCTTCGCATGCTCGAGTTCTTCCAGCACGACGATGCCGGAACCCTCGCCCATCACGAAGCCGTCGCGTCCTTTGTCCCAGGGGCGCGAACCGGCGCTCGGCCGGTCGTTATAGCCGGTGGAAAGCGCGCGCGAGGCACAGAAGCCAGCGACCCCGAGCGGACCAATGGTCGCTTCGGCGCCGCCCGCCACCATCACGTCGGCATCGTCCAGCGCGATCAGCCGGGCGGCATCGCCGATG
>CAYSCA010000051.1:0-17795 GCA_964429465.1 uncultured Rhodospirillaceae bacterium | reverse complement strand
CGTCTCCTTGCCGAGATAGTGGTCGATGCGGAATATCCGCTCCTCGGGGAATACGGCGCCGACCGCCTGGTTCACGGCCAGCGCCGAGGCCAGGTCGCGTCCGATCGGCTTTTCCAGGACCACCCGCGCGCCCGGCCGATTGAGGCCGGCGGCGGCAAGCTGCTGACAGACGCTGCCGAAGAAGCGCGGCGCCATGGCCAGGTAAAATACCAGGATGCGCTCGGCATCGCCGTCCAGCACCGTATTCAGGCGCTGGTAATCCTCCGCCGTTTCGGCATCCAGGCTCAGATATCGCAGCCGGGTGGCGAAACGCTGTGCCAGCTCGAGCTGGAATTCGCCGGGCGGAAGATGGTTCTGCAGCGCCTTTACCGCCTGACCGCGGAAATCATCATCCGACAGATCGCCGCGGGCCACGGCGAAGAGCCGGACATCCTCGTTCAGCTGCCCCGCAATATCGCGCAGGTAAAGCGCCGGGATCAGTTTGCGCATCGAAAGGTCGCCGGTGGCGCCGAAGATCACCAGATCGAAGGAAAAACTGCCGCTCGGATTTGTCATGGACCCAGCGTGACACGGCGGCGCGATTGCATCAATCGTCGACGAAATGTGGCTCCGGCCTCTCGCGCAGCGCCTCGAAATGCACCAGGGCCGGCTCGGGTCCGAGCGGCACCGGTTCGCCGCCGCGAAAGGCCCACTCGCCGCGGTCGCAATTGGCGGCAGTGACATAGCCGTTGATATAGAGGCGCCGGTCCGCCGCCGTGGTATTGGTGCCCGAACCATGCACCAGATAGGGTGACCACAGCGCCAGATCGCCCGGTTCGAGGGTCAGGTCGATAATACTGGCAGGATCAAGCCCGGCCTGCAGCAGCGCCTCGTCCTGCATCGCGCGGTCGAGCACCGGCCCATCGCCGCCAAGCCCGAAATCGCCGCGCAGATGGCTGCCCGGCAGGATCCGCATGGCGCCGCTTTGCCGGGTATGCGGATCGATGGCGATGCCGGTCTGCACATAAGAACCGGCCAGATCGCGGAAAGCTCCCGCCGGGCGGCGGAAGCGGCTGTCCTGATGATAGGCGAAATCCACCCTGGCGGCGCCGGGCGGCTTCCAGTGCAGCTGATTGATGATCTGCTTGAGATCCGAGCCGATCAGCGGCTTCAGCACCGCGGCAAGGCGCCGGTCCAGCCGGATCGCATCAAGCAGACCGTCGCGCCAGGATGGCCATTGCACCATCCGGACGATGCGGCCGAGCTGAGGGTCATCTCCCAGCCGGAACAGCAGATTGCCATGGCGGAAGCTGCGGCCGAGCCGCATCCCCTCGGCATAGAGGCGGTCGAAGCTGGCCGCCATGGCCGCAACCTCGGCCGGGCCGAACAGGCCGCGCACCACGGCATAGCCGTTGCGGGCATAGGTCTCACACAACTGGGCCGGGTGCGGCAGCCGCGCAGCCCAATCGTAAGGCCGATCAAGAACTTGGGACATGGGGATAATTCCGAGTCGGCCGGGTTAATTTAGGCTTAAGCCCTCTTGGTTAAACAGATTCTTGTGGATAAGGGCAGACTCTGATTGACCGCGGGGCAAATTATCGCCTTACTCCATCTAGCGTCTCAGTCCAGAAATGGGGGCTAGATATGGTGTGGACCGACGAGAAAGTAAAATCTCTGGTTCAACTTTGGGAAAGCGGCCAGTCGATCACGCAGATCGGCAAGGCCTTGGGTATGACCCGTAACGCGGTGGTCGGCAAGGCGCACCGGATCGGCCTGGCAAAGCGCGCCTCGCCCATCATGCGCAGCGAAAAGCCGGCCCAGCCGCGCCAGCCCGCCGCTCACCACGGGCCCTCGCATCACGCGGCAGCACCGCCTGCCCCGCGTGCCAGCGTCCAGGTGCGGGACGAGCCGGCTGTCGCGCCGGGTCCGCAGGGCCAGCTGACCGCGGCCATGCTGGCGGCGCTGACGCCCTCGAGCGGCCCGCGCTGCAAATGGCCGATCGGGGATCCGAAGACCTCGGAATTCGATTTCTGCGAAAATGTCGGATTGCCGGGCAAGCCTTACTGCGCCCAGCATTGCGCCATGGCGTACACGAACTGGAATCCGGAGAGCGCCGTCGAGGCCGTGAAGGCGGTCAACGCCGCCTGAGACGACCGAGACGTTCCGGTTTCCACAAAGCCCGGCGGCCCACCCGCCGGGCTTTTTCATTCTTCCAGCAGGCGTTTGGGATGCAGCCCGTTCACGAAGCCCATGAAGGGCGGATGGATGCTGTAGCCGAGCATGCGGCGGATATGCTCGCTGCATTGCCTCACGCGCTCGCGCGACACTGACAGGCTGAAATTCTCCTGCTGCCGGCACCAGGGCGCGCAGTATTGCGCGGTGACGCAGAGCCGCCCCGCCGTTGCGCTGTTGGCGCCCCCGCCATGCCAGAGCGTGCCGACGAAGAACAGCACCGAGCCCTTCGGCATCACGGCCGGAATGCACTGCGCCCGTTCCGCATCGCTCGGAACGTGATCGTCCCAGACATGACTGCCGGGCAGCAGCATTGTGGCGCCGTTCTCGGCGGTGAAATCGTCGATCGCCATGATGGTGGCGGCGCCAAGCGCCCGGCGCGGTCGCGGCCAGGGATAGAAGGCATCGTCGTAATGCAGCGGCTGGGCCGCCTCGCCCGGCAGGATATTGATCGCCTGCAGCTGCGACAGCAGGTAGTTCGGTTCCAGCAGGCGATCGAGCAGGGCCAGGATAAGCGGATGCTCGGCCAGCGGATTGCAGGACAGCGTCTTCTCGATCAGCGCATACAGGCGCTGGGTCCCGAACCCTTCGAAATTGTTGCGCCCGAGATGGCCGCGGAAATGCAGCGCCAGGTCGGCGCGGATCGCGTCCGCCTCGTCTTCAGAGAACAGCCGCTCGAGGATGACATAGCCGTCGCGCTGCACCTGCGAACAGCGCATCTACCAGGGTCGAATCAACCTGCTCCTGGCTTCCGGCCGTCGAGCGGTATTTGCGGGCAAGCTCGGCATGGAAATAGGCCTTGATGTCTTCCACCACGATCTTTTCCATGCCGCCCTCCGGTCGCTGACTGCTCCTAGGCCGCTTCGCTGAGCGCCGCAAAGCGCCGCTGATGATAGTCGGCATGCCCGAACTGGGTATCGATCATCATCAGGCGCTTGGCGTAATGGCCGACATTCAGCTCATCGGTCATGCCCATGCCGCCATGCAGCTGGATCGCCTGCTGGCCGACCCAGCGGCCGGACTTGCCAATCTGCACCTTCGCTGCCGCGGCCGCCTTGGCGCGCTCCGCCGCCGGCGCATCGGCCTTCAGGCTGGCCAGCAGGGCGAGCGAGCGCGAGCTCTCGACATGCATCATCATGTCGACCATACGGTGCTGCAGGACCTGGAAGTCGCCGATCGGCCGCCCGAACTGCTTGCGGGTCTTGAGGTAGGCCAGCGTCGTCTCATACAGCGCCTGCATGGTACCGACGGCCTCCGACGCCATGTAGGCGATCGCGCGATCGACGACTGATTCCACCTTCGGGAAAGCGCCACCGGGATCGCCAAGCGCGACGGCAGGCGTCTTCTCAAAGGCAATGTCGCTGGCGCGGCGATTGTCCACGGTGCGATAATCCTGCCGGTTCACGCCCTTGCCACTGGCGTCGACTACGAACAACCCCAGGCCTGCCGCATCCGTCGCAGCGCCGCCGCTGCGCGCCAGTACGATGACCTTATCGGCACTCGGCGCGTCGAAGACGACGATCTTCTTGCCCGACAGCGTCCACCCCTCGCCGCTCTTCTCGGCCTTCGTATGCACCTCGGCCAGATTGAAGCGCGCGCCATGCTCGGCATGGGCAAAAGCCCATTTTGCCTGGCCCTCGGCGATGGCCGGCAGCCATTCGGCTTGCTGCTCGGCGCTGCCCGCCTCGCGGATCAGGCCGGCGCCCAGCACGATGGTGGACATATAGGGTTCCGCCACGAGGTGCTTGCCGAAGCGCTCGGCAATCAGCATCGATTCCACCGCGCCGCCGCCCAGGCCGCTGACATCTTCCGGCAGAGGCATCGCCAGCCAGCCGAGTTCCGCCATGGTCTTCCAGTTGTCCTGCGCATAGCCGAGATCGGTCTTCACCAGCTTGCGCCAGCGTTCGAAATCGTACTTGTCCTGCAGCCAACTCTCGATGCTGTCGGCCAGCAATTTCTGTTCTTCGGACAACTGGAAATTCATTCCCGTATTCCTTGTCTTGATCGATGTTGATTAAAGGCCGAGCACCATCTTGGCGATGATGTTGCGCTGGATTTCGTTCGAGCCGCCGTAGATCGTGGTCGCACGATAGTAGAGGAAGGATTCCATGCGTCCCTGGGCGTAATCGGGGCCGACCGGCGGCTGGTTCGAGCCGTCAGGCCTGTGCTCGTAGGGGGCTGCATAATAGCCCAGCGCCTCGCAGGCGAGCTCGGTGATGGTCTGCTGGATTTCCGAGCCGCGGATTTTCAGCATGCTGACCTCAGGCCCGATGCCCTTTCCCTCATTCTCGGCGGCCAGCACGCGCAGATTGGTGTATTCCAGCGCCAGCAGGTCGATCTCGGCCGCCGCCACCTTGTCGCGGAAGGCCGGCTCCTGCAGCAGCGGTGCGCCGAACGCCTGCTCGGCGCGGGCGATTTCCTTCAGCCGCCGCAATCTCTGTTTCGAGCGCGCGACCTCGGCAATCGTGGTGCGTTCATTGCCGAGCAGGAACTTGGCATAGGTCCAGCCCTTGCCTTCCTTGCCGATCAGATTGGCCTTGGGCACCCGGACATTGTCGAGAAAGACCTCGTTGACGCTGTGCCCCTCGTCGATCGAGATGATCGGCCGCACGCTGATGCCCGGGCTGGTCATGTCGATCAGCAGGAAGGAAATGCCTTCCTGCGGCTTCGCCTCCTGGTCGGTGCGGACGAGGCAGAACATCATGTTTGCGAAATGCGCCTGGGTGGTCCAGATCTTGTGGCCATTCACGATATAATGGTCGCCGTCGCTCTCCGCCTTCGTGCGCAGACTGGCGAGATCGGAGCCCGAGCCGGGCTCGGAATAGCCTTGGCACCACCAGTCGTCCATGCTGAGGATGCGCGACAGATAGCGCTGCTTCTGCGTCTCGGTTCCGAACGTGTAGATCACCGGGCCGACCATGCTGATCCCGAAAGGGACCAGCGCCGGCGCGTCCGCCGCAGCCGTTTCCTCGTCGAAAATATAGCGCTGCACGGGAGTCCAGCCCGGACCGCCATATTCCTTCGGCCAGTTCGGCGCCCCCCAGCCCTGCCGGTGCAGGATCCTGTGCCAGGCAACGAAATCTTCCTTGTCGAGATGGACGTTCCGGCGGCTCTTTTCGGCCAGCGCCGGCGGCAGGTTGTCGCGAATGAAGGCGCGCACCTCGTCGCGGAAAGCACGCTCTTCCGGCGTGAATTCGAGATCCATGCGTTTCTCCCTTGGCTGGCCAGAGGTTAAGACCGCCGCCGGAGCGAGGCAAGCTGGTGACGCTGGGTAAACCTTGCGCCGCACAGGATGTTTTTGCTCTATGGCGGCCTTGAACGAACGAGACAGGCTGTCCCCGATGAGTGCCGCCCCGACGCAGACTTTCGATCCCGAACGCAACGGCTGGACCCCGCGTCGCAGCCAGGGTCCGTTCACTCAGCTGGTCGGCCCGATCTGGACCCGGCGCGAGACCGAAGGCTCGGCCTGCGCCTTCCTTGCCGAAGAGCGCCATGCCAACGGCCGCGGCGTCGTCCATGGCGGCATGCTGATGAGTTTTGCCGACCATGCGCTCGGCTGGCTAGTCTGGGATGCCGTCGAGCGGCGGGCCTGCGCCACCGTGTCGCTGAACAACCAGTTCATCGCCGCCGCCAAGCCCGGCGACTGGGTCGAGATGCGCGGCCGTATCGTTCGCAAGACCCGCAGCCTGATTTTCGTGCAGGGCGCGATGAATGTCGGCGATCGCATCGTGCTGACCGCCGAGGGTATCTGGAAGGTGCTCGGCGTCGACTGAGAATCAGCGCCCCTCAACGACGACGGCGCACCAGCTTTTTCGCCGGCAGCAGATCGTCGAATTTGGCCGGCCGCTTCTGCTGGTTGGCCTGCATCTGCTCCATCAGGTCGTTGGTCAGGAACATGCCGGCCTGCCAGACCTGCATGTAATTCAGCGCATCGGCCACGCTGTGATCACGGGTGTAGTTCAGCATCTCCTTGGTGCCGTGGATGGCCAGCGGCGATTTCGATGCGATGGTCTTCGCGGTCTCCAGCACGGCGGCCAGCATTTCGTCCTGGCTGCCGGATACGGAATTCACCAGGCCGGCGCGGAAGGCCTCCTCGGCCGGCATGCGGCGGCCGGTATAGGCCAGTTCACGCACCAGGCCGGACGGCATCAGATGTGGCAGGCGCTGCAGCGTGCCGACATCGGCTGTCATGCCGATATTGATCTCCTGGATGCAGAACCAGGCGTCCGTTGTGCAGTATCGCATGTCGCAGGCCGAGATCAGGTCGACCCCGCCGCCGATGCAGCCGCCCTGGATGGCGGCCAGCACCGGCACCCGGCAGCGGTCGATCACCGCAAAACTTTCCTGCATCTCGGCCACGGCGCGGCGGAACTGCTCCCCCACCCGGCCGCGGTCGCCCTGCAGCATGTCGCCGGCGAGGCCGGCAAAGGCGGCCAGGTCCAGTCCGCCGGTGAAATGCTTGCCGGTCGAGGAAATCACCACGGCGCGGACTTCCGGCCGGTCCTCGATTTCGGCGAAGACGTCCACCATCTCCTGCCAGAAGGGCAGCACCATGGCATTGGCCTTGTCGGGGCGGTTGAACACGATCCGCGCGACATGACCGTCGACGCCGAAATCGAAAGTGCTGTAGGCCATGGTCTCCTCCCTGCAATCGCTGCCCCTGCGTCAGGGCTGGCACGCGCCCGCGCGCCTCGCTAGAGTCCGGGCAAATTAATGGAGGAAACATGCCGATTGTCTATGACGATCTGATGCGCCTCGATCTGCCGGAGCGCGAATTCAGCTACACCGAGCGCGATACCATGCTGTATGCCCTGAGCACCGGCATGGGGCAGGATCCGATGGATCTCGACGAGCTTCCCTTCGTGTTCGAGAAGAACCTGAAGGCGCTGCCGGGCCTGGCCACGGTGATCGCCTGGGACGATACCTGGGCGCCGAAAACCGGGATCAACTACGTCATGGTGGTGCATGGCGAACAGCGCGTCACCCTGCACAAGCCGCTGAAGCCGCAGGGCAGGATCAAGGCAAAGGTCCGCATCAGGGACATCTTCGACAAGGGCGCCGGCAAAGGCGCAGTGATGCTGGTGGAGAACAATCTGCGCGACGCCGAGACCGGCGAATTGCTGGTGACGCTGCTGTCAACCACCTTTGCGCGCGGCGATGGCGGCTTTGGCGGCCCGGCGCGCGCAAAGGAAGACGGCCCGCCGGCGCCGCACCCGATCCCCGAGCGCAAGCCCGATATCGGCGTGACGGCCAGAACGCAGCCCAACCAGGCGCTGTTCTATCGTTTATGCGGCGACCGCAACCCGCTGCATGCCGATCCGGCCTTCGCCAAGGCGGCGGGCTTCCCGCGGCCGATCCTGCATGGCCTGTGCACTTACGGCCATGCCGTGCGCGCAGTGGTGAAGGCAGCCTGCAACCACGATCCGGCGCGGGTGGCCCATATCGAGGCCCGTTTCACCGCGCCGGTCTTTCCGGGCGAGACGATCCATACCGAAATCTGGCGCGACGACAATGTGATTTCCTTCCGTGCCCGGCTGATGGAGCGCGACGTCATCGTACTGGATCACGGGAAGGTGGAATTGCGGGATTGATCGGTCAGCGCCGTCCGCCGGAACTGCGGCTGCCGGCCGGACGCTCCGGCTCGAGCCGGAGCGGTTCCATCAGCAATTCCGGTTCGGGTCGGCCGAACAGGTAACCCTGGCCGTAATCGATGCCGAAATCGCGCAGCAACCCGGCCTGGTCTTCGGTTTCGACCATTTCGGCGACCGTGCCGATGCCGAGTTCCTTGCACAGCCAGACCATGCCCCTGAGGATGGCACGGTCGCGATCATGGCCTTTCGTCTGCAGGGCCTTCACATAGGCGCCGTCGATCTTCACGTAATCGACATCCATGGCCTGCAGATAGGGAAAGGAGGCGGCGCCGGCGCCGAAATCGTCGAGGCAGACCGAATGGCCGTCGTCACGCAGCTGCCGCACCGCCGCCGCGGCGTGGACCAGATTGGTGATCTGGGTCGATTCCGTGATCTCGAAGATCAGCTGTTTGCGCAGTTCCGGCACCGGCGCGAGGATTTCCCGCAATGCAGCCATGAAGACCGTGCTCTCGAGGCTGTGGCCGGACAGGTTGACGGCCACATCGATGATCTCGCCCTGGCGCCGCTTTTCGACCAGCAGGTCGACCACCCGCGTCACCACGGCCAGATCGAACTCGCCGATCAGATGCACGCCTTCGGCGAGACGGATGGTTTCGAACGGCGACCCGCCATCCTCGAAACGCGACAGCGCCTCGTAGTGGTGCAGCGTACGGGTATCCAGCCGCACGATCGGCTGGAACACCAGCTGGAATTTCCGCCCCGACACGGCAGAACGCAATGCGCGCACCCGCGACACCGTCTTGTTCAGCAATGCCTTGAGGCTGTCTTCGGTGGAGCGCAGCGAGAAGCTGTCGGCGCCTTCGCTGGCGAAGCGCTGGACTGCGAAGGCGATGGCATTCGCCGCGTCCTCGTCGCTCATGCCGCGGGCATGCAGGTCCAGCGTGGCGCCGCGAATCCCCAGGAGATCCTCGGCCAGATTCGTGCCGGTCTGCCTCACCAGTTCGCGGACCTGATCGGCGACTGCCTCCTGGTCCAGATTATTGGCATGCAGGATGCCGTATTTCTCGGGATCGATGCGGCTCGCGGTATCGCCGCCCAACGACTTGCCGCGCAGCAGGGCGCCGACATCGCTCATCAGCGCCTGGCTCTCATCGGGCGGCAGGGTTTCGGCGAGTTCCTTCAGGCCGACGATCTCCACAAGGGTGAGCTTGACCTCGGAGCCCAGTTCGCGGGCGAGTTTCAGCCGGTCGCCGGCCCGCGCTTCGAAGTCGTCCGGCGCCAGCAACCCGGTTTGGTAGTCCCGCTTGTTGGCCAGGGCCGTCTCGGCCGCAGGCAGCCGGGCATTGGAGAGGGTCAGATAATAGCGCCCCTCGTTGCGCGGCAGGCAGCAGCCGCCCAGCACGCAGATGGCGCCGGGGCCGCCGTCCGCGCCGAGCAGCCGGATGGTCACCGGCTCGATCCGGCTGCCGACCGTAAGATTGGCGAGCAGGTTCAGGATGAAATGCCGGTCCACCTCGTCGACCAGGCCGGCAAAGGGCTTGCCGATGAGGGCTTCGGGATCCTGGCCGGTCAGCAGGCGGGCCGCGCCCGAGGCGAAGATGACCTGCCCCTCGGCGGCCACCTCCAGCATCAGATCGGCAGCGGAAAAGGCAAAGGCGACAAACCGGTCGCGCTCCGCGCGCATGTCCTTGGCGCCGCCGCCCATTCTGGCCTCGTGAGGATGCAACTACGGTTACGGACTCTGCCAGTCGCCGGAGCCCGGCGCAACCCGGCCAGCCGGATTGCCGCTGCGCCACGTTGCGTCTGACGCCCCCCATTCCTACAATGCTTGCCGATCCGGGCCCTGCCGCCCGGCCCATGTCTAGGGGGACTGTAATGACCGCACCGTTCTGGGAAAAATCCTATCCTGCTGGCGTTACCTGGTCGCAGAATTTCCAGGCCCGGCCGATCTGGACCCTGCTGGATGACGCTGTGGCCCGGTTCGCTCCGCTGCCCTGCCTGGATTTCATGGGCAAGAGCTTCACCTATGCGGCCGTTTCCGACCTGGTGGACCGCGCGGCCAAAGGCTTCCAGCAACTCGGCGTCGGGCCGGGCGTGCATGTCGGCCTCTTCCTGCCCAATACCCCGCATTACGTGATCTGCTTCTTCGCCATCCTGAAGGCCGGCGGCCGCGTGGTGAATTACAGCCCGCTCGATGCCGAACGCGAGCTGCGCTACAAGATCGAGGACAGCCAGACCGATATCATGGTCACGCTGGACCTGAAGGCGCTTTATCCGAATATCGGCAAGATGCTGGGCTCCACCCGCCTCAAGAAGGTGGTGGTCTGCCGCCTGCCCGACGTGCTGCCCTTCCCGAAGAACCTGCTGTTCCCGCTGGCCAAGGGCAAGGAAATCGCCCAGGTGCCGAAGGACGACAGGCATATCCGCTTCACCGAGTTGATCGCCAATGACGGCCGCTATACGCCGCATCCGGTGAAGGACCCGGCCGAGGAGGTCGCGATCCTGCAATATACCGGCGGCACCACCGGCCAGCCGAAAGGCGCCATGCTGACGCACGGCAATATCTCGGCCACGGTGCAGATGTATGCCAGCTGGACCACCGACGAACTCAGCCTGGAAGACGGCAAGGAGCGCGTGCTGATGGTCCTGCCGATGTTCCATATCTACGGGCTCAGCGCCGTGCTGCTGCGGATGCTGACCATCGGGGCGGAATTCGTGCTGCATCCGCGTTTCGAGCTGAAGGCGGTGATCGAGGATCTGCACAAGAAGAAGATCTCCATCTTCCCCGGCGTGCCGACCATGTATGCCGCCATCGTCAATATGCCGAACCTGAAGGATTACGACCTCTCGTCGCTGAAATTCTGTGCCTCCGGCGGCGCCCCATTGCCGGCGGAAGTGCAGGACAAGTTCGAGTCCGTCACCGGCCACAAGATGATCGAAGGCTGGGGCATGACCGAAACCTCGCCGGCCGGCACCCAGACCGTCTATGGCGGCAAGCGCAAGAAGGGGTCCTGCGGCCTGCCGCTGCCCGGCGTGACCATCGAAATTGTCGACGTCGACGATCCGCTGAAGGTGATGGGCGTCAACCAAACCGGCGAAATCTGCATCACCGGCCCGAATGTGATGAAGGGCTACTGGAACAAGCCGGAGGCGACGGCGGAAGCCTTCGCCGGCGGCCGCTTCCACACCGGCGATGTCGGCTATATCGACGAGGAAGGCTATATCTTCATCGTCGACCGCAAGAAGGACATGATCCTGTCGGGCGGCTTCAACGTCTATCCGCGCAACATCGAGGAAGCGATCTACGAGCATCCGAGCGTCGAGGAATGCACGGTGATCGGCATCCCCGACCAGTATCGCGGCCAGTCGGCCAAGGCCTTCATCAAGCTGAAGCCGGGCGCCGCGGCCTTCACCTTCGACCAGCTCAAGGATTTCCTGAGAGACAAGCTCGGCAAGCATGAGATGCCGGTGGCGATGGAAATTCGCGACGCGCTGCCCAAGACGCTGATCGGCAAGCTGTCGAAGAAAGAGCTGGTCGAGGAAGAGCGCCAGAAGGCGGCGGCCAGCCAGAATGCCGCAAGCTGAGCCGCGCATTTCCCGACATTAATTTTTCGATACCCCGCGACAGGTAAACGTCTCTTTTCTTGTCGCCCCTTCTGCCGGTCTGCATCTTCCGCACGACGAGTTTTGTGCGGAGATGATGGCCCATGGGGGGAATACGCGCGGCGCTGTTCTGGGCAGCCACCTGCTTCCTGATTCCGGTGCTGGCTTTCGGCCAGACGATGGTGGAAGGCAAGCATTTCGAGTTCAGCCCGGCGGAATACCATGCCGCCGCACCCGAACCCCAGGGGCCCGAAAAAGCCAGAGGGCTGGTGATCTGGAATCACGGCCGCGGGATGACAGCGGCCGATCACAAGGCGCCGCCGCTGGCGCTGCATTTCGCCCATCGCGGCTGGGATGTCTATACCCTGTACCGGAACTGGAGCACCGACGACCGCGGGCATGCCATGCTGATGGTCGGGGCCGGCATCGAGAAAGCCCGGCAGATGGGCTACAAACGCATCGTGCTGATGGGCCAGTCAGCCGGAGCCTATGCCGCGATCGAGGCCGTGCGTTACGGCTACGAGGTCGACGCGGTGATCGCCATGGCGCCGGCCGCCCATGGCAACGGCTCGTCCTGGCAGGATAACGACTATGCCATGCGGCCGATCTGGGAAAAGTTTGCCGGCAAGCAAACCAAGGTCGCGGTCGCCTATTTCGCCGGCGACGAATATTACGAAGCCCACGCGCCGAATGTGCGCGGCCCATGGCTCGAAGCCAAGCTGCAGAGCTTCGGCGTGCCGCATTACATCATCAACCAGCCCGCCGTGGCCGGACTGAACGGGCATCTCGCCGGACATAGCTGGAATTTCGCCAGGCGCTTCGGGCCTTGCCTCTTTGCGTTCGTCGAGACCGGCGAGGCGCCGCCCTGCGAGGAGGGGGATCCCCGCACCCTCGCGACCTTCCAGATCGTCTCTCCCCGGCTGGATGCAGCCGGAGCAGAATCGCCGCTGGCCGGCCTCTGGTACGGCACCTGGGGCGGCGGCCGCCTGATCGCCATTCCCATCGACGGCGTGCAGGGCCGCCATGTGTCTGCCCGCTACATGACCGGGCTCGGGGCAAACCCGGATGCCGAAAGGGCCGAAAGCGTGGAATGGCCGCTCATGCTGACCGAGTCGGGCATGCGGCGGGAGACGGCCAACGCCATCTTCGAATTCCACCAGGAGGGAGACCGCCTCGTCGGCACCATGAGCGCAAAGCACAACCCCGCCCTGCGGGACGAAATCGTGCTGCGGCGCGCCGGCGGACAGATTTCCGCGCGCTGACGCTATTCCGCCGCCTGCTTTCCCGCCAGCCCGGCATCCCAGGCCCTCAGCGCCTGGGCAACCGGTTTCACCCGGCTCTGCTGTTCGGCATCCAGGTTGCTCATCAGCGGCAGCATCGGTCCCATCTCGGCGATGCCGGCCAGGCTTACCGCGTCATGCAGGGTACGGATCGGGCTGATGCCGTCGCGCAGATCCTCCATCGCCAGATAGGCCGCGCGAAGGGTTTCTGCCGCGGCCCAGTCGCCCCGCTTGATCGCCGCCAGCAGCGCCATCGAGCCGCGCGGCGCAATGCAGACCGATCCCGAGGTGAAGCCGGCCAGACCGAACTGCCGCAGATGCACGATGGCCGGACGCTCGCCGATGCCGCTGATCACTAGGCCGGGATCGATATGGTCGAGCAGGCGCGCCAGATACTCGTCCTGCGCCGGATCGGCCTTCACGTTGCCGTATTTCACCGCGCAGACGAAACCCTCCTGCACCAGGCGCCCGGCAGCCGCCGGCGCGATGTAGTTGTCCGATTTGATGTAGAGGATGACCGGTTTGCCCATCGTGACGGCGGCACGCCGCAGCCCGATCTCAATGCCGTCCGGGGTGGCCGGAAAGCTCTGCGGCAGCGCCATGGCCGTCGGCACCTTCGAATCGCGCAGGATTTTCGCCTGATCGACCAGCTTGCCGTAATCCGGCCCGAAGGAGGGAATCAGCCATGTATCGGCGCCCACGGCATCGGTCAGGAAGTCCAGCACCTCGGCATATTCGCTGACCGCCAGATTGTAGAAATTGGCGTTCCCGCCATACATCAGGCTGCGCACGCCGCCGGCTTCGAGATAGGCGATCTGCTTCCGGTTGGCCTGCTCGTTCAGCGTGAAATCGGTATGGCGCGCCAGCGGCGGCACGGCGAAAACCGAGCCGGCGAGATCGGCTGGCGCGACAGGCGACGTTTTCATTCTGTTTGCTCCACGGGGGCGATCCTCCTAATGTGCTTAAGATAATCACCTCCCGCCCGGTACTGCAAAGCGAATGTCGCTGCCCGACAAACACCAGATCGAAGCCCAGGCCCATCTGCTGCCGTTTCTGCGCGCCGCGATGCGCGCGATCGATGCCGGCCAGTTTGAGCAGGCCGAAAGCCTGATCGACTCTCTGCTGAAGCAGGCGCCGGATTTCGCCGACGCCCTGCATATGAAGGGCTACATCGCGCTGAAGCGCGGCGACCTGATCCAGGCGCGCCACTGGGTCGACCGTGCCATCGAGGTCGATTTTCATTTCGAGAACTACCATCTGACCCGCGGCCATATCCTGCTGGCGGGCGGCGATCGCGAGGCGGCGCGCAACAGCTTCGGTGCGGCCATCGTCCTCAATCCGGCGATGCCGGATGCCTATCTCGGGCTGGCCCATATCTTCATGGCCGACGGAGCCCTCGATGCGGCAGTCGGCGCGTTGCGAACTGCGCGGAAGCATCGCCCCAAGCACCCCGAGGTCAATTATCTGCTCGGCTTCACGCTGATGGCCCAGGGGCAAGCGAAGGAAGCGATGATGTTCTTCGGTCGCGCCCTGCAGGCCGCGCCCGACGAGACCCGCTACAAGATCGGCTTCGCCCGCTCGCTGCGCGATCTGCGCTTGAAGAAACCGGACCCGGCTCTGGTGGCAGCGGTCCTGCCGCTGCTCGGCGCTCCCGGCGTGGAGCCGCGCGATCTCTCGCCGGTGATCGAAAGCGCGATCTGCCTGGATCCGCTTTTCAGCGCCCTCAATCCGCTGGATTCCCTGCCAGCCCAGAGCATTGGCGCGGCGATGGCGTCGGGACAGTTCCCCGATCCCACGGCCAGCCAGGTTTTTGCCGAGTGGCTCAATCACGGCCTGGTCAGCCATCCGGCGATCGAACGCCGTCTGAAAGCCTTGCGGCGCGGCGCTTTGCATCTCGCTGTGAACAATCCAGCCGCCCTCGACCGTTATCATCGCCTGCTGGCGCTGATGGCGATCCGTGGTTTTCAGGCGGAGTATATCGATCAGATCAGCGATGCCGAGCGGCCGTTGCTCGAGCAACTCGACAAGGCGCTGGCCGCGGATGATCCGTCGGATGCGGCCGCCTGCTTTGCCGTCTATGCCGCCTATCGCCCGCTGCATCGCCGGCCCGATGCGCAGCGTCTGGCGCAGGCAAGCTGGCCGGCGGCCTTCGCAGGGCTGCACCGGATTCAGCTTGTCGAGCCGCTGCGCGAGACCGAAATCGCCGCAGCGATGCCGGCGCTCATGCCGATTGAGGACAGGACCAGCCGCGATGTGCAGGCGATGTATGAGGAAAGCCCGTTCCCGCGCTGGCATCAGCCGGTCCTCGGCACGCCGCTGAGCGTTCCGGTCCGCCTGCGTTCGGCCCTGCCGTTCCAGACCATTCCGGCCGCCAGCATCACCAACCCGCAAATTCTGGTGGCCGGTTGCGGCACCGGCCTGCACGCCATTCTGGCCGCGACCAGCTATTACGATGCCCAGGTGCTGGCGATCGACCTGAGCCGCACCAGCCTCGCCTATGCCAGGCGCAAGGCCGACGAGCTCGGCATCGCCAATATCGAGTTCGCGCAGGCCGACATCCTGAGGATCGGAGAAATCGACCGTCGCTTCGATGTGATCGAAAGCTTTGGCGTGCTGCATCATCTGCGCGAACCGGCGGCTGGTCTGGCGCAGCTGGTCAGCCTTCTGAAGCCGGACGGCTATATGATGCTGGGCCTGTACAGCGAGCTGGGCCGCCGCGACGTGGTGCGCGCGCGCGAACTGATCGCGCTGCACGGCTATCGCGACGACCCCGACGAGGTCCGCCGCTTCCGCGGCGATCTGCCCCGACTGGCACCCGATCTGGCGGCGAGGCTGGGGCGGTCAAGCGCCTTCCATTCCCTGAGCGACCTGCGCGATCTGGTGTTCCATCGCCAGGAGCATCGCTATACCCCGCAGCAGCTGCGCAGCCTGATCGACGAGGCAGGCCTCGAATTCCTGGGCTTCGAGTTCACCACGCCGAAGCCGCTGACGCAGTATCGCAGCCGCTTCCCGGCCGATCCCGCCGCCGTCGACCTGGACAACTGGGCCGTAATGGAAGGCGCGAATCCCGACCTGTTCGCCAACTGCTACCGCTTTTGGGTACGGAAGCGCCAGTGATCCTCAGCTGCGGCCGAGATGGCTGCGGAAGCGTTTGACGATGTCCCGCGTCGCCCTGGTCAGCAATCCCTGATCGACACCCACCGCGACGAAGGTGAAGCCAGCATCGAAATAGCGCCGGGCATCGTCTTCATTCGGCGCCAGGATGCCGCAGGGCTTCTCGGCCGACTTGCAGGCCTGCAGCCCCTTCATGATCGCCGCCTGTGCCTCGGCATGGGCGCTGTTGCCCAGATGACCGGCATCGGCCGACAGATCGGCCGGACCGATGAAAATCCCGTCGATGCCATCGACTTTCGCGATATCGCCGATGCGGTCCAGTGCCGCCAGCGTCTCGACCTGCACGATGACGCCGAGCTCTTCGGTTGCGCGCGCATGATAGTCGGTCACCAGGCCGTAGCGGTTGGCCCGCTGCGACATCGAAACGCCGCGGATGCCTGCCGGTGGATAGCGGGTGGCCTCGACCGCGCGGCGCGCCTCCTCGGCGTTCTGCACGAAGGGCAGGATCAGGTTCGGCGACCCGATATCGAGGAAGCGCTTGATCAGCACCGGATCGTTCCAGGCCGGCCGCACCACCGGGGTCGCCGTGTTGGCGTCGATCTGCATCGCCTGCAGCTGCTGCAGCACCATCGGCAGTTCGTTGGGGGAATGTTCCGTATCGATCACGACCCAGTCGAAGCCGGCTGTCGCCACGATCTCGGCGACGATATTGCTGCACAGCATGCTCCACAGCCCGATCTGGGGGCGCCCTTCGCGCAACGCCCGTTTGAACGCATTCACCGGCATCTGCATGACTTCTCTCCTGGGGATCAGTGGACTTCCGGCTCTGACGTCCGGTCGAATAGTCTGGAATACAAGAGAAAATTAATCACTCCCTGACAAGGGAATTTATTTACTGGTCCGGGAGATGATTTGCTGGAAAATAGTCCCGCAGCACCGCGGGCCGCCGGTTGGGGGATTTTCGATGACACAGCTTCCTGCAGCAGCACAAAAGGGTTCCATCGGCCCGGCCCGGGGCCGCATGCCGGTATCCGGCAGCGAAGCCTCGGCCAGCAACGAATACCTGACCTTCAGTATCGACCAGCAATATTACGGGATCGACATCCTTGCCGTGCGCGAGATCCGCGCCTGGACCGAGGTGACGAACCTGCCCAACACCCCCGATTTCGTGCGCGGCATCATCAATCTCCGCGGTACGATCGTGCCGATTTACGATCTGCGGGTACGGTTTGGCGGCGGCCGAACCAATCCCACCCGGGTGCATGTCGTCATCGTGGTCGAGGCGAGGAACGGTACTTTCGGCCTGCTGGTCGATTCGGTTTCCGACATCCTGTCGATCGAGCAGCAGGACCTGCAGGCGGTGCCCGAGACCGGCATGGAACCGGATGCGCAATTCCTCAAGGCCCTGGTGGCGCGTGAGGAACGCATGGTTTCCATCCTTGATCTCGACCGCCTGGTCAACCGCGCCACTGCCGCCCAGATGGAGCAGATCGTCGCCGAACAGGGCCAGCCGGCCGACGCGCCGAACTGACCCGCAACGCATCCCTTTCCCCGACTCCGGCACGCGCCCTCCTGATCCCAGGCCCCGGCGCTCCGCCGCGGGCCTGCCGGCCTGGAAAACCGCCGCAATTTCAGCAGCTTTTTTCCCCTCGCCCGCAGCAGTTGACGGGGGCTGGTTTGCCCGGCATGGTCCGCCCGCTTTCGCCTTTTATTGCGGGTTTTTGACATGCTGCAGGCCGCCTCCTCCACCGCCATTCCGGGTCACGGCGCTGCCGTCAGCCATAACGACATGGCCAATGCCATCCGGGCGCTGGCGATGGACGCGGTGCAGCAGGCCAATTCCGGCCATCCCGGCATGCCGATGGGCATGGCCGATGTCGCAACCGTGCTGTTCAGCCGCTTTCTGAAATTCGACCCGCAGAACCCGACCTGGGCCGACCGCGACCGCTTCGTGCTTTCCGCCGGCCACGGCTCGATGCTGCTCTATGCGCTGCTT
>CAYSCA010000050.1:3382-18306 GCA_964429465.1 uncultured Rhodospirillaceae bacterium | reverse complement strand
CGCTGAAAGCCCAGCTGGCGATCGGCGGGCGGCTGGTCATGCCGGTGGGCGGGTCGCAGCGCGAGCAGCGGCTGGTCAAGCTGACCCGCAGAAGCGAGAACCGTTTCGAGGAGGAGGATCTCGGCGGCGTGCGCTTCGTGCCGCTGATCGGCGAGCATGGCTGGAGCGAGGATGGCCGCGCGCCGCGCCAGGCCCGGCAGGCGCCGCCGCGCGAAGCCGCCCTGCCGGACCTGATCCGCGCCGCCGCCGAACCGCTGCCCGATTTCGACGATCCGGCCTTCGGCGCGCTGTTCGACCGCTTTGCCGATGGCCGCGTGATCCTGCTGGGCGAGGCCAGCCACGGCAGCTCGGAATTCTATCGCGCGCGCGATGCCGTCACCCGGCGCCTGGTCGAACGGCATGGCTTCCGCATCGTGGCGGTGGAGGCCGACTGGCCCGATGCCGCCAGCATCGACCGCTATGTCCGCGACCGGCATGCCCCCGCGCATGCCGAACCGCCTTTCCGGCGCTTTCCCACCTGGATGTGGCGCAATATCGAAGTCGAGGGCTTCGTCGAATGGCTGCGCGGGTGGAACCTGCGGCAGCTGCCGCCCGCGCGGGCCGGCTTCTACGGGCTCGATCTCTACAACCTTTCCGCCTCGATCCGCGCGGTGCTGGATTATCTCGACCGCATTGACCCGGAGGCGGCGAAGGTCGCGCGCGAACGCTATGGCTGCCTCATGCCCTGGGCGAAGGAGCCGCAGGCCTATGGCCGCATGGCGCTGAGCGCCGGCTATGCCCGCTGCGAGCAGGGCGTCGTCACCATGCTGCGCGAGATGCTGGGCAACAAGCCGGCCTACACCCTGCAGGATGGCGAAAGCTTCCTGGACGCCACTGCCAATGCGCGGCTGGTGAAGAATGCCGAGGCCTATTACCGGGCCATGTATTACGGCGCCGCGGAAAGCTGGAACCTGCGCGATACCCATATGTTCGAGACGCTCTGCGCCCTGCTCGATGCCGGCGGCGCGCAATCAAAGGCGGTGGTCTGGGCGCATAATTCCCATATAGGCGACGCCCGGCATACCGAGATGGGCAGCGTCCGCGACGAACTGAATATCGGCCAGCTCTGCCGCGAGCGGTTCGGCCGGGATGCTGTCCTGATCGGCTTCGGCACCCATGGCGGCAGCGTCGCCTGCGCCACCGACTGGGACGATCCGATGGAGGTGAAGCGGATCAATCCCTCGCGGCCCGACAGCTATGAGCGCCTCGCGCATGACAGCGGCGTGCCGCGCTTCCTGCTCGATCTGCGCGAGGGTGTGCATGAACAATTGCACCATCGCCTGCTGGAGCCACGGCTGGAGCGGTTCATCGGCGTGATCTACCGCCCGGAAACCGAGCGCTGGAGCCATTACTCGATCTGCACCCTGCCGCGGCAGTTCGATGCCTTCGTCTGGTTCGATGACACTAATGCGGTGACCCCGCTGCCGACGCGGCAGCGGACCGGCCCGGACGACACCTACCCCTTCGGTTTGTGAATCCGTCACATAAAACCGCCTTGACTTTGCGGCGTCGAAGGAAATACTTAACCATATGGTTAAGCATATAGCCCCTTCCCTCGACCGCACCTTTGCGGCCCTCGCCGACCCGACGCGGCGCGCATTGCTGGCCCAGCTGGAGGGCAAACCGACGCTCTCGGTCAGCGAACTTGCGCGGCCTTTTCCGGTATCCCTCCCCGCCATCATGAAGCACCTCGACGTGCTGTCGGATGCCGGACTGATCACCCGCAGCAAGACCGGCCGCACCGTTACCTGCCGGCTGAATGCGGGACCGATGGAGGAAGCGATGGAATGGCTGAACCGTTATCAGCGCTTCTGGTCTGCCCAGCTCGACCGCCTTGCCGCCTTTGTGGAGGAAACCTCATGTCCGCCAGCCCTGCTCTCAGCACCAGGCCCAGTCTCACCATCAAGCGCAGGATCAAAGCGCCGGCCGCCAAAATCTTCGCCGCCTGGACGCAGCCGCAGGCGCTAGCGCAGTGGTTCGGGCCCGAGCAGATCAGCACGTCGCGGGCCGAAATCGATGCGCATGTCGGCGGCCGCTTCCGGATCGTCATGAATGACGCGGATGGCGAACGCCATGAGGTGAGCGGCGTCTACCGCGAGGTAGTGCCGAACGAGAAGCTGGTCTTCACCTGGGCCTGGGTCACCATGCCCGAACGTGAATCCCTCGTTACGGTTCAGCTCAAGCCCGATGGCGATGCAACCATGCTGACCCTGACCCATGAACAGCTTTTCGACGCAGCGACCCGCGACAGCCATCGCCATGGCTGGACCGGCGCGCTCGACAAGCTCGAGAGACTTTTCACCGCACATTGACCGAGAGGACGATATGAAACTGTATTACTTCGAGACGGTGAACCCGCGGAAAACCTGCGCCGTCGCCAAATACCTGAACATCCCGGCCGAATACGTGCGCGTTGATCTCGGGAAGGGCGAGCACAGAACACCCGAATTCCGCGCCATCAATCCCAACGGCAAGGTACCGGCTCTCCGCGATGGCGAGACGACTCTGTGGGAGTCGAACGCGATCATGTGTTACCTGGCCAGGAAGGCAGGTTCAGATCTGTGGCCCGGCGACGATGATCGCCTCATCGATATCGTTCGCTGGCTGAGCTGGGACGCTTTGCATTTCACCCGTCACGGCGGAAACCTGTATTTCGAGTACATCATCAAGCGCAAATTCGCCCTGGGCGAACCGGACCCTGCCGCGGTGGCCGAAGCCAGCAAATATTTCCGCCAATACGCAGCGGTGCTCGACGCCCATCTGCGCGGACGCAAGTACCTGGTCGGCGACGGCCTGACGGTGGCCGACTTTGCCGTAGCCGCAACCCTGCCCTATGCAGAGGACGCCAAGCTGCCCATCGCGGAGTTTCCGGAAATCCTGCGCTGGCACCAGCGGATGAATGAACTGGAGGCATGGCGGAACCCCTATCCCGCGATGGCCGATGCAGCCTGAACCAAGGAGGTCGATCATGCAGCACCGGATCGTTTCCCGCGACGAATGGCTGGCAGCCCGCAAGGCGCATCTGGCCAAGGAGAAGGAACTTACGCGGCTACGCGATGCCCTGAGCGAAGAGCGCCGGATGCTGCCCTGGGTCCGGGTGGACAAGGAATATGTCTTCGACACGCCGGACGGCCGGAAGTCGCTGGCAGACCTGTTTGACGGCCGCAGCCAACTGATTGTCCAGCATTTCATGTTCGGCCCTGACTGGGAGCAGGGCTGCATCGGGTGTTCCTTCGAGGCCGATCACGCCGACGCCGCCAACATGCACCTGCGGCATCACGACGTGACGTTCGTGGCGGTCTCGCGGGCCCCGCTGGCCAAAATCGACGCCTACCGGAAACGGATGGACTGGCAATTCAGCTGGGTGTCGTCGCTGGGCAGCGATTTCAATTACGATTATCACGTCTCCGCCACGAAGGAGGATATCGCCGCCGGCCGTGTCTGGTACAATTTCGAGAAGAGCAAGGATCCGGGTGAGGAGATGCCGGGCGTCAGCGTCTTCTACAAGGACGAAGCCGGCGCGGTTTTCCATACCTATTCCAGCTATGGCCGTGGCAACGAGGAAGTTCTTTCGGCTTACATGTTTCTTGACATTACGCCCAGGGGACGCAACGAAACCGGCCCGATGAGCTGGGTCAGGCGGCATGACGAGTACGAAGCCGGGGCCAATCCGGCCGGCGATTGCTGCGCCGCCAAGTAAAGGCAAAAAAAACTTCGGAGATGTGTCGGACGTCATGGCCTGAGCGCGTCTTACAGACGACGATAGACCCGTTGTTTCCGGAAACGCCATGAACGAAACGATCACATCCGTCAAAGCGACCCGCCGTGAATGGATCGGGCTGGGCGTGCTCGCCCTGCCCTGCCTGCTGTATTCGATGGACCTGACGGTGCTGATCCTGGCGATTCCGCATCTTGCGGCAGATCTCGCCCCCAGCAGCACCCAGATGCTGTGGATCGTCGACATCTACGGCTTCCTGGTGGCGGGATCGCTGATCACCATGGGGACGCTGGGCGACCGGATCGGTCGCCGCAAGCTGCTGATGATCGGCGCCACCGCCTTCGGCATCGCCTCGATCTTCGCCGCTTTCGCCAGCAGCGCCGGGATGCTCATCTGCGCCCGCGCTCTGCTCGGCGTCGCGGCGGCGACATTGTCGCCCTCGACGCTGTCGCTGATCCGCAACATGTTTCTCGATCCGCAGGAGCGCACCGTCGCCATCGGCATCTGGGTTGCCAGCTTCTCCGCCGGCGGCGCGCTCGGGCCGCTGATCGGCGGTGCGCTGCTCACCTGGTTTCCCTGGGGCTCGGTCTTCCTGATCGCCGTGCCGGTGATGGTGCTGCTGCTGGTGCTGGCGCCGCTGCTGCTGCCGGAATACCGCGACCCCAACGCGGGCCGGCTCGACATCGTCAGCGCGGCGCTGTCGCTGACCGCCGTGCTGGCGGTGATCTACGGCCTCAAATGGATTGCCGAGTCCGGCCCGGGCTTGCAGCCCGCCCTGATCATCGCCGCCGGTCTCGCAGTCGGCCTGGCATTCGTGCGGCGGCAGCGCCAGCTGGCCGATCCGCTGATCGACATGCGGCTGTTCCGGCTGCCGTCCTTCAGCGCCGCATTGGCCATCAATATCGTCGGCGTCTTCGTCGCCTTCGGCTCATTCCTCTTCTTCGCCCAGTATCTGCAACTGGTACTGGATATGGGCCCGCTGGAGGCCGGATTGTGGACTGCCCCTTCGGGCGTGGTCTTCATCATCGGCTCGATGGTGACGCCGCAGATCGTGCGGCGCATTGCGCCCGTGCACGTGGTCACGGCGAGCCTCGTCATCACCGCGCTCGGCTTCGTCGTGCTCGCCTTTGCGGGCATGACCGGCGGCCTGCCGGTGCTGATGGCCGGCTTCCTGATCTTCTGCTTCGGCCTGTCGCCGGTCTTCACGCTCACCACCGATCTGGTCATCGGCTCGGCGCCGCCGGAACGCGCCGGCGCAGCCTCGGGCCTTTCCGAGACCAGCGCAGAATTCGGCGGAGCGCTGGGCATCGCCGTGCTGGGCAGCATCCTCACCGCGGTCTATCGCAGCACGATGACCGGCAGCATACCGGCAGAGGCTTCGTCAGCAGCCGCCGAAGCGGCGCGCAGCACTCTGGGTGGCGCGCTCGAGCTCGCGGCGCGGCTGCAGCCCGCTGCAGGGGAAGCCCTTGCCATCGCGGCCAAAACGGCTTTCGCGCAGGGCTTCGTGCTGGTTTCGGCGATCAGCGCCGTCGGCGCACTCGCTGCCGCCCTGCTGGCAGCCTCCCTGCTGCGGCGGACAGGTCCGCCTGCGACAGCCGAAGCGGCAAGCGCCGGCACGAGCGCGAACTGAGCGCCCATAAAATCGGACGAGTTCAGCCCGGAATTATTCCGATTGCCTTCGCCTTGGGCTAGAATAGCGGACCACGGAGGTTCGCAGCTTGGCCAATACGACAGTCGACTTCGCGGCAGAGCGCGACGAGCGCGGCCCAGGGGACAAGGACGGGACCGGCGCAGGCGTCTGGAAGGTGCTGATCGTCGATGACGAGCCCGATGTCCATTCGCTGACCAAGCTGCTGCTGCGCAATTTCCAGTATCGCGGGCGCGGCCTTGCCTTTCTCAGTGCCTTCAGCGCGGCGGAAGCCAAGGACATGCTGAAGGCGCATCCCGATACCGCTCTGGTATTGCTCGACGTGGTGATGGAGACCGAGCATGCCGGCCTCACGCTGGTCGACCATATCCGCAACGAACTGGGCAACCATTCGGTGCAGATCGTGATCCGCACCGGCCAGGCAGGCCAGGCGCCACCGCTGACCGTGATCTCCAACCACGGCATCAACGACTACAAGGAAAAGACCGAGCTGACCCAGCAGGGCATGATCCTCACGGTGGTGAAAGCCCTGCGGCTCTATGAGGATTTCCTGCCCAGCTATGTCGCGGCGGCGAAGTTCGCCCATCTGGCGGACCGCGCCCGCGCCGGCGCCGACGACCGCGAATTGCTGCGCAGCCTGCGCCATGAACTGGAGCAGAATGCCGCCGACCTTCCCGCCCGCCCCGCGACGGCAGAGGAGCCCGATCCGCGCCTGGCGGCGCTGACCGACCGCGAGCGCGAGGTGCTCAAATGGGTCAGCCAGGGCGATTCGAACAAGGCCATCGCCATCCGGCTCGGCGTGCAGGAGGTAACAGTCAAAGCACATCTGCGGCAGATCTTCTCCAAGCTGCAGGTGTTCAACCGCACCCAGGCCGCCTCGCTGGCGCTCCGCCTGCTCGAGCGCGACATGGAGCCGGTCGGACGCTGATTCCCTCTCCCGCCCCCGGGTGATCCACTCCTGACAAGTCCGCGTATCAAGGGGTGATACCGGGCCATCCGGCCCGGCCGATGCGGCATCGGCGCGGCGACGCTGGCGGCCTCCGCCGGCTTGCGCAATGATGCCGGTGAGGCAGCGGGGGCTCCATGACGATTCGGCAGGCCGGACAGCGGCAGCGCATCGCCGTGATTGGCGCGGGCATCAGCGGCCTGGGCACGGCCTGGGCGCTGGCGCGTCATCATGACGTGACAGTGTTCGAGGCGGATGCCCGCCCGGGCGGCCACAGCAACACGGTCGAGGTCGATTACGACGGCGCCTGTATCGCGGTGGATACCGGCTTCATCGTCTTCAACAACTGGAACTACCCGAACCTGCTGGCGCTGTTCGCGCATCTGCAGGTGCCGTTCATCAAAAGCGACATGTCGTTTTCCGTCTCGGTCGGCGAGGCAGAGCGGCCCGGGCAACTGGAATGGAGCGGCGAAAGCCTCCGCACCCTGTTTGCGCAGAAGCGCAACCTGTTCAATCCGCGCTTCCATCGCATGTGGCGCGACATCCTGCGGTTCAACCGGGCGGCGGCGGCAGATCTCGATGCCGGCCGCCTGGCCGGTCTGAGCCTGGGCGATTACCTGCAACGGCAGCGGTATGGCGACGGTTTCATGCTGGATTACCTGCTGCCGATGGGCGCGGCGATCTGGTCGACGCCGCTGGGCGGAATGATGGATTTTCCCGCCGAGACTTGCGTGCGCTTCTTCCGGAATCACGGCCTGCTCAGCATCGACGACCGGCCGCAATGGTATACGGTGCAGGGCGGCAGCCGGGAATATCTGCGCCGTCTGATCGCCGACACGCCGGCAAGGCTGCGATTATCCTCCCCGGTGCGCGCGCTGCGGCGACAGGCCGGCGGCGTCACGGTGACGTGCGACGCAGGGACCGAGCCGTTCGACCAGGCCGTGCTGGCCTGCCACGCCGACCAGTCGCTGGTCCTCCTGCGCGAGCAGGCATCGGCGGCCGAGCGGGACATCCTCTCCCGGTTCCGTTTTCAGCCAAACCGTGCGGTGCTGCATCGCGATCCGGCCCTGATGCCGGTGCGGAAACAGGTCTGGGCCAGCTGGAACTATCTGTCGGAGCCGCGGCGCGACCTGCAGCGGCGCGTCGGCCTGACCTACTGGATGAACCGGCTGCAATCCATCGACTACCGGCATCCGCTGTTCGTCAGCCTCAATCCGCCACGCGAACCGGCTGCCGGCACGGTATTCGCCGAATTCAGCTATGAGCATCCGCTGTTCGACCGCGCCGCCATCGAGGCGCAGCGAAGGCTGGACGACATCCAGGGCCGGGATCGTCTGTGGTTCTGCGGCGCCTGGTGCCGCTATGGCTTTCATGAGGATGGCCTGGCGGCCGCGCTCGAGATTGCCCGGCGGCTGGATGCGCCCTCGCCGCTGGCCGCACCGAAGCGCGAGGCCGCCGAATGAGCGACGCGAGCCTGTACTGGTGCCGCATCATGCATGAGCGGCTGCTGCCGTTCCGGCATCGCTTCCAGTACCGCGTCTTCTCGCTGCTGCTGGATATCGACCGGCTGCCGGCCATCGCCGCCGCCTCGCGCCTGTTCCGCTACAACCGCTTCGGCCTGCTCAGCTTCCATGACCGGGATCACGGGCCGCGCGACGGCTCGGCGCTGCGGCCCTGGGTTGAAGCCGCGTTGGCGCGACAGGGCCTGCAGGCGGCGGCATCACGCATCCGGCTGTTCTGCTTTCCGCGCATGTTCGGCTATGCGTTCAATCCTCTCAGCGTCTTCTTCTGCTACGACGCGGAGGAGCGGCTGCGCGCGGTGCTGTACGAGGTGAAGAACACCTTCGGCGACCAGCATGGCTACCTGATCGAGGTGCCACCCAGCAATCGCACCGGCATGATCGCGCAGCGCGTGGAGAAGCGGTTCCATGTCTCCCCCTTCCTGCCGTTGCGCGGCAGCTACCGGTTTCGTCTTCTGCCGCCCGGCGAAACCATCGCGATACAGATCCGACAGCACGGACCCGGAGATGCCCTGCAGCTGGTCGCCACGCAGACCGGTCGACGCGAGGATTTCACCGATCACACGATGGTGAAGGCGCTCATCCGGTATCCGCTGATGACCGTAAAAGTCGTGACGAGCATCCACTGGCAGGCTCTGCATCTGTGGCGCAAAGGCGCGGCCTTCTTCCGCTGGACCGCGCCGCCCGCGGAGGCCGTCTCTGCGGGAGAACCGGAAAAGCAATGAATGGGGAAGCGATAGATGAGTGAAGCCTATGCGGAGCGCCGCGGCACGCTGGATGTTGCTGCCGAGGCGGCCATCGATGCCCTGAAACCCGGCAGGACGGAACGCGAGCCGCGCCTGCTGCGCTCCGCTCAGGATGCCCTGCATATTCACGACGTGCCGCGCTGGACCCGGCTGATGCTGTCGCTGGCGCCCCGCATCAGCCATGGCAGCCTGACCATCACCCTGCCCGACGGCCGCGCCTTCGTTGCCCGCGGCATCCATCCGGGGCCGGAGGCGACCGTGCATGTCTGCCATTACCGTTTCGCCAAGCGGCTCCTCCTCGGCGGCAACCTGGCGGCCGGGCTTGCCTATATCGACGGCGATTTCGAATGTGACGATCTCGCGGCGCTGACGGCCTGGGCCTGCCGCAACAGCGAACTGGATTCCACGCTGATGGGGAAACCCTGGCTGCGCCTGCTGCGACGGCTGGGCTTCGCCCTGGCGCGCAACAACCGGCGCGGCAGCCGGCGCAACATTGCCTACCATTACGATCTCGGCAACGATTTCTATGCCGAATGGCTCGACCGGTCGATGACCTATTCCGCGGGACTGTGGCGCTCGTCCGGCGACGATCTCGAGACGGCGCAGCTCAACAAATACCGCCGCCTCGCCGGCGAGGTGCTGCAGCTGCGGCCCGGGCCGAGCGTGCTGGAGATCGGCTGCGGCTGGGGCGGTTGTGCCAGCGTCGCGGCAAGGGAATATGGCGCGAAGGTTCATGCCATCACGATCAGCCGCGAGCAGCACGAATATGCCTGCCGGCGCATGCAGCAGGAAGGCCTTGGCGAGCTGGTCAGCGTGGAGCTGCGCGACTATCGCGACGTCACCGGACGCTATGACGCCATCGCATCCATCGAGATGATCGAGGCGGTCGGCGAGCAATACTGGCCTGTCTATTTCCGCCAGCTGCATGACCGCCTGCAGCCGCATGGCCGGATCGGCCTGCAGGTCATCACCATCGACGACCGGTATTTCCAGGATTATCGCGGCACGATGGATTTCATCCAGGCCTGCATCTTCCCCGGCGGGATGCTGCCCTCGCCGGCCGTCATTGCGCGCGAGACGGCCGGAGCCGGCCTGGCGATTGCCGATGAGCTGAGATTCGGTCGCGATTACGCCCGCACGCTGAATCTGTGGCACCGCCGCTTCGAGGCAGCCTGGCCGGCGATCCGCGCGCAGGGGAACGGTTTTGACGAGCGGTTCCGCCGCATGTGGCGTTACTATCTCGCCTATTGCGAAGGCGGCTTCAATGCCGGCACCATCGATGTGCGGCATTACGGGCTGAGGCGGGCCTAGCCGGAATATTCCAGGTGGCGGCGCACCAGCCGCACCAGCGGCCCCAGCACCGGCAGGCGGGCGTAGAACTGCGCGCCGGCATCCCAGTGATCGAAATGCGCGGCAACGCGGCCGTCCGGCGCGAAATGCAGCTCGCTCACCCCCGTCGCCACCCAGATCCGGCCGCCGCTGAAACGGCGCGGCCTGAAATGGAATGTCCATTTCAGGAAGGCTTCGCTGCCCTGCTGCAGGCTGCCATCGACAACGAAGCGGATGTCTGTGCAATCCTCATACATGCGCCGGAAGATGGCCTTCATCTTCGCCCTGCCGCACACATCGTTGAACGGGTCGCGGAAATGGACGTCTTCCGTGACCAGCTGATCCAGCAATCCGAGGCTGCCCGGCGCCAGGGTCGCGAAGAAATCGGCGTAACGCTGCAGGCCTGTGGCGATCGGATCCGTCGTCATGCCGACAGCCTCGACCACTGGTTCAGCGCCCAGCCGAAGGGACCGCGGAAGCGCAGCGGCGCATCGGTGACGGCGAGGCAGATGCAGGGCTGGCCCGGCATGGCCACAGGGCGGTGCTCGATGCTGCCATCGGCGGTTTCGACATCGCCGCGTTCGAACGCGCCGTTCCCGTCGGTGAAACCGCCGGAGAGCACCAGCGTCATCTCTTCGCCGCGATGGGTATGCAGGGGCATGCCGGTTCCCGGCGCAATCTTCAGCAGGCTCGCCATTCCGCCGCGGGCCTTCCGCACCGGCAGGGCGACCGAATGCAGGCCGGCCCCGCTCCAGCGCCAGGCAAAGCGATCAATTCCCGTCATCAGGTAATCCAGCAGCGGTTTCGGGATGCTGCCCCGTTCCCCTGCTGCCGCGGCGTCCAGCCCCTCCTGCCCGTCCAGCCGGTTGGCGATGGCCGAGAACCCGCCCTCGCGCATCGGTTGCGGCGCGATGGCATCGAGCAGGCTGCCCCCGATCTGCTCGATGGCCGCCAGTTCCCGGCGGCAATGCGGACAGAGGGTGAGATGACAGGCCACCGCCAGCGCCCAGGGCTCACCCAGCCCGCCGCCGGCATAATCCAGCAGCAGTTCCGGGGGCAAATGGTGCTGCGGCAGCCGGGGGGCGGCCGTGGCAGCCAAATCGGTCACAACCATGGACTTTGCGAAATCCCTGTCGCTTCATTAACTAGGATATGTACGCACCCGCCCGACTTCCGGATCAACCCCTTCGATATGCGGTACTTCTTCTACGGCACGTTATGCGATCCCGATATCCGGCAGCTTGTGCTGGGCTACCGGCCCGGGCCCGGGCGGCTGCGCCCGGCGCGGCTGGCCGGATTCCGGCGCAAGCAGGCGAAGGCCCGTTCCTATCCGGTGCTGATCCGCTCGCCCGGCGGCCGGGTGGATGGTTTTCTGTTCGAGGCGCGGCCCGCGGATACCGTGCGGCTGGCGGCCTATGAAGGGCCGGAATACCGCGCCTGCCGCTTGCCGGTCCGACTTGCGGCCGGTGGCAGAGGCGATGCCCCCGGCCGGGCCTGGGTCTTCCTGCCGGCCTCCGGCCCGGACGGCTGTATGCTGCCTGCCGGCCATGCGGACTGGCATCTCCGGCACTGGCGCCGCAACGAGAAAACGTCCTTCCTCCGTTCCCTCCAGAACCAGAGCCCTCTTCATGCGTGACCCGATCGATCCCAAAAAACAACCCATGCCGGTGGAGCTGATCCGTCAGCTCGGCGTGTTCCGCGGGCATCTGAAGGTCGACGAGCTGCATCTGCGCCACGGCCTGTTCGCGGGCGGCATGAGCGACGAGATCAGCCGCGAGGTGATCTGGCGCCGCGATGCCGTGACCGTGCTGCCCTACGATCCGGAGCGCGACGAAGTGGTGCTGATCGAGCAGTTCCGCGCCTCCGCGCTGTTCAACAACGACCCCGCCTGGATGGTCGAGGTGGTCGCCGGCCTGATCGAGGACGGCGAGGATATCGAGGATGTCTGCCGGCGCGAGCTGAAGGAGGAAAGCGGGCTGGATGCGATCGGCCCGCTGATTCCGATCAACATGGTCTATTCCACACCCGGTTTCTGTAGCGAACGGTTCTACATGTATTGCGCCCGCGTCGATTCCAGCAATGCGGCCGGAATCCACGGGCTGAAGGACGAACACGAGGATATCCGGGTCTTCGCCCTGCCTTTCGCGGAAGCGCTGGCGGCCTGGGAAGCCGGCAAGTGGCCGAATTCCCCCACCACCATCGGGTTGCTCTGGCTGGCGCTCTACCGTGAGCGGTTGCGGAAAAACTGGGCCGATCCCCGCGGGTTGCGACCCTAACCCCCCCTCGGTATAGGATGGTGTCGGGGGAGAGTATTCAGCCCGAGACCCATCTGATGGATATCCGAAAAGACTTCATCGACAGCATCGGCAAGACGCCGCTGATCCGCCTTCGCCGCGCATCGGAACTCACCGGCTGCGACATCTACGGCAAGGCCGAATTCATGAATCCCGGCGGCTCGGTGAAGGACCGCGCCGCGCTGTTCATCGTGCAGGACGCCGTCAAGCGCGGCAGCCTGCAGCCCGGCGGCACCATCGTGGAGGGCACCGCCGGCAATACCGGCATCGGCCTGGCCCTGGTGGGCAATGCGATGGGCTTCAAGACCGTCATCGTCATGCCGGAAACCCAGAGCCAGGAGAAAAAGGATTTCCTCCGGCTTTGCGGCGCCGATCTGCGGCTGGTGCCCGCCGTGCCTTACAAGGATCCCAACAATTACGTGAAATTCTCCGGCCGCCTGGCCGAGGAACTGGCGAAAAGCGAACCCAATGGCGCGATCTGGGCCAACCAGTTCGACAATATTGCCAATCGCGAGGCGCATTACCGCACCACCGGGCCTGAAATCTGGGAACAGACCGGCGGAAAGATCGATGGCTTCACCTGCGCGGTCGGCTCCGGCGGCACCTTTGCCGGCGTGCTGATGGCGCTGAAGGAGCGCAATCCGCAGGTGCAGGTCGCCCTCGCCGATCCGATGGGCGCAGCGCTGTATCATTACTACAAGCACGGCGAGCTGAAGGCGGAAGGCAGTTCGATCACCGAAGGCATCGGCCAGGGCCGCATCACGGCGAATCTCGAAGGGGCGCCGGTAGACGAGGCATTCCAGATACCGGACGAAGAGGCGCTGCCGTACGTTTTCGACCTGTTGAAGGACGAGGGCCTCCATATGGGCGGCTCGACGGCGATCAATCTGGCCGGTGCCGTCCACCTCGCGAAGACGATGGGGCCGGGGCATACGATCGTGACGGTATTGTGCGATCTCGGGTCGCGCTATCAGAGCAAGCTCTGGAACCCCGCCTTTCTCAAAGAGAAGGGCTTGCCCTCGCCGGACTGGCTCTGAGGCCGGATTGGTGTAGGTTAACCGCGACCGGCGTTTTGGCCGCCGCATCGGGAGGGACCGAATGTTCTATGAGGATCCGAAACACCATGGCCTGAAGTACAACCCCTTCAAGGCACTGGTCGCTCCGCGGCCGATCGCCTGGGTCAGCTCGGTCGATACGGAAGGCAACCTCAACCTGGCGCCATTCAGCTTCTTCAATGCCGTCGCCGAGTTCCCTCCCACCATCGTGTTCGCGCCGAACGGGCCCGGGCCACGGGGCGATGGCAAGGACACGCTCGCGAACATCGAGAAGACGAACGAGTTCGTGGTGAACTTCGCGACGTGGGATCTGCGTGAGCAGATGAACGAAACTTCAGCTCACGTTCCCTCCAATGTCGACGAGTTCGAGCTCGCCGGGCTGACACCGATCCCTTCGATCAACGTCAAGGTGCCGCGGCTGAAGGAGTCGCCCGTCAATCTCGAATGTGTGTTCCTCCAGCGTGTTCGCCTGCCGAGCACCAATCCGAAGATCGAGAACAACGTCGTCTTCGGTCGGGTGGTCGGCGTGCACATCAGCGACGAGATCATCGTCGACGGTCGGGTCGACATGATGAAGTACCGGCCGATCTCGCGTCTGGGCTACATGGATTATTCGGTCGTAGACAACGTCTTCTCCATGGAGCGCCCTGACGACAATCTGGATGCGTACGAGGCGCGGAAGCGCACGTAAGCCGCCCTCCCTTCGGGTCGACATCCTGCTATAACCGCCGCCTCGGCAAAGCGGCGGAGCGCGCATGTATCGGATCGGGTTCGACGTCGGCGGTACTTTCACGGATTTCGCGGTGCTGGATGAGCGCAGTGGCGCCGTCCGGCACTTCAAGCTGCCGTCCACCCCCGGCGATCTGTCACGTGGCATCGCCGAAGGCCTGGCACATCTGATCCGCAGTCTGGAGCTCGACCCGGGCCTGATCCGGTTTGTCGGGCATGGCACTACGACGGCCACCAACATGGTCATCGAACGACGCGGCAGCAGGACCGGGCTTCTCACGACGCGCGGCTTCCGCGACGTGCTCGAAATCGGACGGCAGACGAGACCGCACCTCTACGACTACGGGATCGTCAATCCGCCACCGCTGGTCGACCGCGAAAACCGGATCGAGGTGGCGGAGCGTGTGGCAGCGGACGGGAGCGTGGTCGAAGCTCCCTCCGATGCCGAGCTGGAAGCGGCGGCGATGCGACTGCGGGAGGCGGGCGCCGCGGCGGTCGCGATCTGCTTTCTTCATTCCTATCGGATGCCCGACCACGAGGCGGCGGCGCGGCGTGCGGTAGAGAAGGTCATGCCCGAGGCTTTCGTCAGCGTCTCCTCCGAGGTCCTGCCGGAGTTCCGCGAGTTCGAGCGGCTCTCGACCACAGTCCTGAACGCCTATGTCGGGCCGCGCATGGCGGCCTATCTCGATCGGCTTCTGGGCCGTATTCGCGACCTCGGGATCCAGATCGAGCCCTACACGGTGCACTCGAACGGCGGCCTGATGTCGATGCGCTCGGTGCGCGCGTTTCCGGTGCGGACCTGCCTTTCGGGGCCGGCGGCCGGTGTGGTCGGAGCGGCGGAGGTCGCGCGCGATGCGGGATTCCCGGACATCATCACCTTCGATGTCGGCGGCACGAGCA
>CAYSCA010000050.1:0-3372 GCA_964429465.1 uncultured Rhodospirillaceae bacterium | reverse complement strand
ACGAGCACCGACGTCTCGCTGGTGCACCAGTCGCGGCCGCGCTTCACCGGCGATCGTCTCGTTGCCGACTATCCGGTGAAGACACCGATGCTGGATATCCACGTGATCGGCGCGGGCGGCGGAAGTATCGCGCGCATCGACGACGCGGGTGCGCTGAAGGTCGGGCCGGAGAGCGCCGGTGCGGAGCCGGGGCCAGTGGCCTATGGGCGAGGCGGCTCGGAGCCGACGATCACGGATGCGAACCTCGTGCTCGGTCGTCTGGATCCGGGCTCGCTGCTCGCGGGGCGGATGCAGGTGGACGCGAGGGCGGCCCGCGAAGCGGTGCGGGGCCGGGGGGCGGGGCCGCGCGGACGGTCGGTGGAGGCGGCGGCGGAAGGGATCATCCGCATCGCGATAGCCAATATGGCGCGCGCCATCCGCACGGTGTCGACCGAGCGCAGCCACGATCTCGGTCGGTTTTCCCTCTTCGCCTACGGTGGGGCGGGTCCGTTGCACGCGGCGGAGCTGGCGCGCGACTGCGCCATGCCGCGGGTGGTGGTTCCGGTTGAGCCGGGCACGATGTGCGCGCGTGGCATCCTGCTCTCGGACCTGGTCTTCGACTTCGTGCGAAGTGCGGTTGCCGAGGCAGACGACGAGACGTGGCAGACGGCCCTCGCCGCCTTGAACGACATGATGGCGGAAGGCTCGCGACTCCTGGAGCGGGATGGCGTCGGCGAGGTGGATCGGCGCTGGCGGCGGATGGTCGAGGCCCGTTACAAGGGTCAGAACCACGAGGTGCGGATCGACCTGGACGTGCTCCATGTCCCCTCGCTGCCCGAGTTCATCCGCGCCTTCGAGGCGCGCCATCGCGAGGAATACGGCTACGACGTGCCTGGCCGTGCGGTCGAGATCGTAAACTGCCGGCTGCAGGCGATCGGTCGGGTGCCGACCGTCGCGGACGCGGGGCAGGAATCCGGCGCCTGCATCGAGGCGACAGCTCGCGGCGAGCGACCCGTCTGGTTCCGGTCCGAGGGGGATTTCTGCCCGACGCCGGTCTTCGACAGGGCGGACCTGCCGCCGGGTGCAAAGGTCGAAGGGCCGGCCGTGATCGAGGAGATGAGTGCCACGACTCTTCTCCATCCAGGGCAGTCGGCACGGGTCGACCGGGTCGGCAATATCATCATCGAGCTCGGGAGCAGCGGATCGTGACGTCGATTGAGGAGCGTCTGCTCGACCCGGTTACGATGGAAGTGTTCTCGAACCGGCTGCTGTCGATCACCGAGGACATGGGCAATCTGCTGATCCGCGCCTCTTTCTCGACCAACATCAAGGAGCGGCGAGATTGCTCGGTCGGCCTCTTCCATGCCGACGGCCGCCTGATCGCTCAGGCAGCTCACATCCCGCTGCACCTGGGCTCGCTTATGGGGGGCGTGCAGGCGGTGCTGCGGCGATGGCCGGTCGAGCGGATGCGGGAAGGGGATGCGTTCATGTGCAACGATCCCTACCTGGCCGGCGGCACGCACATGCCCGACGTGACGATCGTCACGCCGATCTTCCACGACGGGAGCGTTCGGTTTTTCGCGGCCAACATCGCACACCATTCGGACTTCGGCGGCAGCGTTCCCGGTTCCATCGCCGGCTCCTCGCCGACTGTCTTTCAGGAGGGCTTGCGCCTCCCGGTGATCCGGCTGGTTCGCGCCGGCGAGCTCGACGAGGACCTGCTCTACCTGGTCGCGCACAATACGCGTGAGCCGGAAGAGCGGATGCTGGACCTCGAGGTTCAGGTGGCCACGAATCGTCGCGGCGCCGAGCTCATGACCGCGCTGATCGACCGGGAGGGCATCGAGACGGTCGAACGCTCGGTGGAGGATATCCTCACCTATACGCGGCGGCGTCTTCGCAACCGGATATCGGCCCTCGCCGATGGGGAGTACACGGGCGAGGCCTGGCTGGACGACGATGGGCAGGGGGGCGACCCGGTGCCGGTGCGGGTCACGGCGCGGGTCGCGGGCGATCGGCTGACACTGGACTTCTCCGGCTCCGGGCCACAAGCGCGGGGCGCGCTGAACATGGTGGAAAGCGCCCTGAACGCCACCGTCTGCTACGCGATCAAGGCGCTGCTGGATCCGGAGTTGATGCCGAACAGCGGCATTTTCGAGGCGGTCGAGATCGACGCGCCCGCCGGCACGATCGTTAACCCGCGCTTTCCCGGAGCGGTCGGGGCACGCAGCATCACCTGCAACAAGGCGTCACGCGCGATTTTCGCGGCGTTCTCCGGGTTGCTTCCGCCGGAGCGGGTCATGGCCGCGGGCCACGATTCGGTGCCGGCGATCGTGTTCTCGGGCACCTGGCGGGACCGGCCGGGCACTTATGTGTATCTGGAGACCATCGGTGGCGGCGCCGGTGCGCGGCGCGACGCGGACGGCATGAACGCCGTGCACGTGCACATGACGAACACGACCAACCTGCCGGTCGAGGCGCTCGAGCACGAATATCCGCTTCGCGTCGACGAGTATGCCCTGGTGGAGGATTCCGGCGGGGCAGGACGCCGGCGTGGCGGCCTCGGCATCGCGCGGCAGATCCGCGCCCTTGCCGACGACGTGATCTTTTCGATCCGCTCCGACGGACACATCCTGGGAGCACCGGGAGTGCTGGGCGGACTGGACGGCGGGACGGCGGCGCTGATCCGCAATCACGGGACGCCGAGCGCCGAGTACCTCTCGTCGAAGGTTTCGCACGTGGCGATGAAGCGCGACGAGTCGATGCGGATCGAGACCGGCGGCGGCGGCGGCTTCGGCCCTCCGTCGGAGCGTGCGGCGGCGGACCTTGCACGCGACATCAGGGGCGGCTACGTCAGCCGCGAGGCGGCAGCCCGCGACTACGGAGCGGAGAAGGTGGGGGAGGCGCTCCGACTAGATTGCCGCGAAGCCTCTAGCCTCGGTATGGGTGTGGGGTCGTTCGAGCGGGGTTCCAAGTAGGGCCTCATCCTGAGGAGCCGCCGTCAGGCGGCGTCTCGAAGGACGGGGCCCGGGCCCTCCGGCCTCTCCGCGCCAACTCGGGCAGCAGGTGGAATTTGCCGGCGATCAGCGCCTCCTTCTTGGCTCGACTCCAACCTTTGAGCTGTCGCTCGGCCGCAATTGCGTCACCGATCTGCTGGAACTCCTGAGCAAACATCAGCCGTACCGGGCGGCGGTGTTTAGTCCAGCCATCGTGGGTGCCGAGATTGTGCTCCGACAGGCGCCGCTCCAGCGAGCCTCTGGTCGAGCCGACGTAGCAGCGGCTGTCGGCGCAGAGGAGGATGTAGACGTGAGCGCCGATCGTTCCGAGGGCCCGGAACCCTCGTGCTTCGAGACGGGCCTTCGGTCACGTCGTGGTGCCGTCGCGGCTCTACGA
>CAYSCA010000049.1:0-18308 GCA_964429465.1 uncultured Rhodospirillaceae bacterium | reverse complement strand
CTGGCGAAGATGATCGGCGGCATGAGCTGGTTCGCCGCGGTCGGCCAGCCGCTCGAGCCCTCCGAGATCGACGATGCCGAACTCTATGTCGCGGGCCTCGGCTTCCCCGAAGTGCGCGTCGCCGCCGTCGAGGACTGGCGCGCGGCGGAGGCGGCAGCCCAGGCGCCCGACTGGAGCCAGGATTGGTGGGAGGCGGAAGAGCAGATGCGCCGCGCCCTGCTGGATGCGGCGCTGACGCGCAACGACGAGCATGACCTGATGGTGGCGCTCACCCATGTCTCGACCCGGGCCGGCGAAGTGGCGCATGGCCTGGCCGCCGTCTCGGCGGCACGCGGCGGCGTGGCCGACCAGGCGCTGATCAAGGTCGCCGCCGGTGCCGCGGCGCAGGCGGCCTACCAGGCGGCGCTCGTGCTGGCGGCCGGCGAGGATTCCGAGCATCCCTTCGCGGTCAAGTTCCGCCTCTTCGAGGCCGGCCGCCTGCCGCTCGGCATCGTGGGCAATACGTTCAATCTGTTCTGAGCGCAGGCTTGGCCGTGCCGCGACAGGGCTGATATTCTGCCGCCCATGAACAGCCAGACTCCCAGCGCATCCGGAAGCTTGCCCCGCGCCGCAGCAGTGACGCTGACCGAGGAGGCACATCGCCGGCTGGAAGAGATGATCGTCACCTTGGAACTGGCGCCGGGCGAAATCGTCTCCGAGGCGAGCCTGAGCAAGCGGCTGGGCATCGGCATGACGCCGGTCCGCGAAGCGCTACAGCGGCTGGCGCGGGAATACCTCGTGCAGGTGCTGCCGCGGCGCGGCGTCGTCGTCACCAGCATCGACGTGCGGCAGCAGTTGCAGGTACTCGAAACCCGTCGCGAGCTGGACCGCATGTTGGCGCGAGCCGCTGCGAAACGTGCCGATGCCGCCGAGCGAAGCGCCTTCGCCGGGCTCGCTGACGACATGGAGCAGGCGGCGGCCGCGGGGGATGCCAAGGCCTTCCTGCGCGGCGACAACGAACTCAATCTCTGGACCGCCAGGGCCGCGCGCAACGAGATCGCGGCGCGCACGGTGGCGACGCTTCATTCGGTGTCGCGCCGGTTCTGGTTTTTCCACCAGAAGGACCTCGGCGAAGCTTTCGGCGCTTTCGACGAGACCGCACGGCTGCATGTCGCGGTCGCGCGGGCCATTGCCAGCGGGGACGAGGCGAGGGCTGCAGCCGCTTCCGATCGCCTGACGGATCATCTCGTTGATTTCGCAAGGAAAACTTTGCCCGGCAGCTGAACTTGACCCTCGCTGAGCATCTGGTATATTACTAGTATACTAGATAGGAGGAGCCGTCATGCAGCTTACCGCAAGCCAGCTTGAGCAGTATCGCCGGGACGGTTTTCTGATCGTCGCGGAATTGTTTTCGCCGGCTGAGGTCGCCGCGATGAAGGCGGAACTCACCCGCATCCAGCAGATCGATACCGACCATCTGGTGCGCGAGCGCAATGGCGGAATCGCCAAGACGATCTACCGCGTGCACGAGGCCGACGGCCCGACTGCGTCAAAGCCCTTCCACGCAGCGGCGCGCTGCCCCCGCCTGCTGCAGCCCGCGCAACAATTGCTCGAAGACGAGCAGCTCTACATCTATCACACCAAATGCAATCTCAAGACCGCTATCGACGGCTCCGTCTGGCAATGGCACCAGGATTACGGCACCTGGAAGCAGGACGGGGTGCCGAGCCCGGATCTGACCACCGCGCTGGTGATGCTGGACGAACCGACCGAGATCGGCGGCTGTCTCTACTTTATCCCGGGGAGCCATAAGTACGGGCTGATCGAGCCGGAATTCGACGACCGCACCACGTCTTACAAATTATGGGTCGTACCGAAGCAGAAGCTGCTGGAGATCATGGAGGCAGGGCCCGAGCCGGTGCGCATTGTCGGCAAGCCGGGAACGGTGGTGTTTTTTCATCCCAATATCCTGCACGGCTCCGGGCACAACCTCTCGCGGCACGACCGCTGGCAGGTCTATTACGTGTACAATCAGGTCGCCAACAAGCCCGGCGCCGTTCCGAACCCGCGGCCGGATTACGTCCGTTCGACGAACTTCAAGCCACTCGTCATGGGCAGCGATGCGATCCTGGACTCCGCAGCGCCTCTGGCAGCGGAGTGACGCCATGAATACCGCCGCTCGAAGCATCAACAGGCCGCGCCCCGTACCGCCGCATAAACGCGTGCTGAGTGACGCGCAGATCGCGACCTACCGTGACAGGGGCTACGTTGAACTCCGGCAGGTCTTCGATTTTCGCCTGCTGGCGCGGCTGATCGCGGTCACCGAGCAACTGTGGCGCGAAGGCGCGAAGCTGACGGCGAAGACCAAGCATTTCGATCTGGCTGCCGAGCATAGCCCGGAGCGGCCGCGTATCCGCCGCATCTCCAGCCCGACCGAACTGGATGACGTCTATCTGGAAACAGCATTCGACTCCGTGCTGGGCGACATCGCCGCCGATCTGATCGGAGGCCCGGTGAAGTTCTATCACTCCAAGATCAATTTCAAACTGCCCGGTGGTGGCGCCGAAATCGGCTGGCATCAGGACTGGCCGGTCTTTCCGCATACCAACAGCAATCTCGTGGCCCTGAGCGTCCCGCTCAATCAGGCGCGCGCGGGCAACGGCTGCCTGCGTTCCATTCCGGGCAGCCATCGCAATGGTCCGCGCAGCCACTGGGCCAACGGACAATATGTGCTGAACTGCAACAGCAGCATCACCGATGCCGAGCTGGCGATTGCCGAGGATAGCGAAGTCGATCCCGGCGACATTGTCGCCCATCATGGGCTGACCGTGCACGGATCGGGACCGAACCATTCGGAGGCAATGCGCACAACCTATATCATCCAGTATGCCGCGGCCGATGCGTTTGCCTACACCGCGCCGGTGATCGACAGCACCCACCGCAACTGCGCGGTTCGCGGGGAACCTGCCAGCCATGCCCGGGTCGAGGCAGGCATGATCGAACTGCCGCCGGATTTCACCACGGGCTACAGCGGCATCTATTCGTTGCAGGAAAAGAGGGGCTGAACGCGCCGGGGCGACGCTCACCCCAGCCGGTCGCGCTCGATTTCCTTGCGGCGGCCGTAGAGGAAGATGCCGACCACCACGCCGCCGACCACCAGGCTGAAGGTGACGCCGAGGATCAGCGGCACCACGGCGGCCGGGTCCAGCGCATGGCTCATGCCGCCCCAGAAACGGAAGGCCATCACCACGGCGCCGATCAGGGCGCCGACCAGGCCGAGCGTCAGGAGGGTGGCAAAAATCTTGTCGGCGCGCGTATGCATGATGTGCCTCGCTTCGCAGTATAAATGGCGCGGTGCTGCCCTATAATCCACCAGACGGCGGCAAAGTGCCGCAGCCGGTGTAATTTCGGGAGAGAAGCATGCCCAGCCGCGAGGTTCTGGAAGCCTTTGTCGCCAAAGTGGAATCCGGCGAGCATGCCGAGGCCATCGCGCATTTCTACGCTGAAGACGCCAGCATGCAGGAAAACCTCAATCCGCCGCGCCAGGGCCGCGATCTGCTGGTGGCGCACGAGCAGAAGGTGCTGGACCGCGCCAAAGAGGTGCGCACCACCTGCGTGCGGCCGGTGCTGGTCGACGGGGATACCGTGGTGATCCACTGGATCTTCGAATTCGAGTTCAAGGACGGATCGAAGCGCCGCATCGAGGAACTGGCGCACCAGACCTGGCGCGGCGACAAGGTCTGGCGCGAGCGCTTCTACTACGATCCGGCGCAGATGAAAGGCTGACATTTCGGCCGGGGCCGAAACATCGGAGGCCGGCCGGGCGCTAGGATCGCGCCATGACACAGGCACCTGATTTTCCCGGCGACGCGATCGCCGCCGTCACCCATCCCGATCCCTATCCCTATTACGCGAGGCTGGTTGCCGAGCGGCCGTTCCATTACGACGCGCGGCTGAAGCTCTGGGTCGCCGCCTCCGCCGCAGCGGTCAGCGCTGTGCTGCAGAGCCCGCTCTGCCGCGTGCGGCCTCCTGCCGAGCCGGTGCCGCAGCATCTCGGCGACGGCGCGGCGGCACAGGTCTTCACCCGGCTGGTGCGCATGCGCGACGATCCGGCGCGCGAGGCGACCAAGCAGGCGCTGCTCGCGGCGCTGTCGGCGCTGCCGCCCGCAAAGATCGCCGCTGCTGCGGCGAAGGTGCTCGACGACCTGCATGGCGGGGCCTTTGCGCCCGATGCCTGGCTGTTCGCGCTGCCGGTGCGCGTGATGGCGGCTTTGCTCGGCCTGCCGGAGGGCAGGCTGGCGCAGGCCGCCGCCTGGACCGGCGATTTCGTGCGCTGCCTGCTGCCCGCGGCGACGCCGGACCAGATCGCGCGCGGCGACGCGGCGGCGGCGGCTTTGCTGGCGCTGCTGCAGGATGGCCGGGGCGAGGGCCTGCTGCGCGCCATCGACGAGGCGACCGATGGCTGCGACCCGGAAGCGGCGCTGGCCAATGCGCTCGGCCTGCTGATGCAGACCCATGACGCCACGGCGGCGCTGCTGGGCAATGCGCTGCTGGCGCTGCAGCGCTTTCCGGCTCTGGCCGCGCGGCTGAAGGCCGATGCCGCGCTGGTGCCGGCTTTCATCGCGGAAGTGCTGCGCTTCGATCCGCCGGCGCAGAATACGCGGCGCTTCGTGGCGCAGGAGGGCGAGATCGCCGGCCAGCCTTTGCGCGCCGGCGACACCATCCTCGTGCTGCTGGCCGCCGCCAACCGCGATCCGGCCGCCCATGCCGATCCGCATGCCTTCCGGATCGACCGGCCGCAGCGGCGCAGCTTCGGTTTCGGCCAGGGCCGCCATGCCTGCGCCGGACCCGATATCGCGGCAGCGATTGCCGCGGCAGGGATACAATACTGGATCAATCACGGCCTCGCGCTGCCCGAGATGATCGGCTACCGTCCCTCCGCCAATGCGCGTATTCCCCGCTTTTCCTGAGAGGTTGCCATGACGAATCCGAGCCAGTCAGACAAGGCCGCGCGTTTCCTCAAGCTGCATGAGAGCGGCTGCTTCATCCTGCCCAATGCCTGGGACGTGCCGAGCGCGGCGCTGGTGGCCGAGGCCGGCTTTCCCGCCATCGCCACCACCTCGTCGGGCATCGCCATGGCCGGCGGGATTCTCGATGGCGAGAAGATCGGCGTCGAGCGCATGTTCGCGGTGGTCAGCGAGATCGCGCGCCGCGTGCCCCTGCCGGTGAGCGGCGATCTCGAGGCCGGCTATGGCCCGGGGCCTGAGCATGTCGCCGCCAGCGTGACGCGCGCGATCGCCAGCGGCATGGTCGGCGCCAATATCGAGGACAAGGACCCGGAGACCAACAAGCTGTTTCCGCTGGAAGACGCCGCCGCCCGCATCCGCGCCGGCGCCGCGGCGGCGAAGGCGGCGGGGCTGCCCGATTTCGTGCTGAATGCGCGCATCGATCCCTTCCTGATCGGCTGGAGCAAGAACGCAGACGAGAATTTCGCCGAGGCCGTGCGCCGCGCGAAGGCCTATTTCGAGGCTGGCGCGAAATCGATCTTCGTGCCGGGCCTCTTCGACGCCGCGACGATTGCGAAGGTGGCCGAGGCGATCAAACCGGCGCCGCTCAATGTCATGGTCTCGACCGGGCGGCCGATGCCGCCGCTGGAGGAACTGCGCCGCGCCGGATTGCGGCGGCTGACGCTCGGCGGCAGCCTGATGCTGTCCTCCTACGGCTTCGCCAGGCGCACCCTGGCGGCGCTGGCCAAACCCGACGCGGCGTTTGGTTACGCCGCCGACGGCATCACCCATGCCGAGATGGGCAACCTGCTGGTGAAGTACGCGTAGACACCCTCACCCCAACCCTCTCCCACTTCGCGGGAGAGGGAGCTCACTTTTCCCTCTCCCTCGGGGAGAGGGAGGGGCCCGCGAAGCGGGAGGGTGAGGGCATCACTCCACCCAGACGCCGTGCTTCCTATGCCAGTCGGCGATGGAGAGTTCGGGATATTCCTCGTAGCGTTCGTCGCCCTTGCCGAATTGCGGCTGCACCCAGGGCGCCTTGTAGCGCAGCATGAGATGCACCTTGGCGGGCGGTGCCGGCAGTTCGGTATCGATCGCCGAGGCGAAGGGATGCACCAGCTCCGGCCAGGTCGGATCGTAGAGCCACAGCGCGCTGCCGCATTTCCGGCAGAAATTGCGCTCGCCGGTGCTGGTCTCGCAATGGCCGTCCTCGTCCTCGATCTCGGCGCAGTAGACGCCGAGCGCGCGCCGGCCCTTCACCTTCAGCGTGGCGGAATCGGCGCCGAGATTGATCGCATAGCCGCCGCCGCCCGCCGTCTTGCGGCAGATGCTGCAATAGCAGAGCTGGTAGGGGACAGGCGTATGGCTGTCGACGCTGAACGTCACCGCGCCGCAGCGGCAGGAGCCTGTCAGATGCATCGGCATGTCAGTCCCTCCGGTTCTTCCGGTGATCTATCGCGCATGCGTGGTGCAGCAAGGGGGCCTGCGCTAAGCTGAGGCGCAGCAATGAGGAGAGACAGGATGCGGATTGCGGTGATCGGGGTGGGTGGCGTCGGCGGCTATTTCGGCGGCCAGCTCGCGGCGGCCGACGAGGAGGTGCTGTTCGTGGCGCGCGGCGCCCATCTGGCCGCCTTGCGGAAGGACGGCCTGACGGTCGAGAGCGGGCGCGGCCCGCTGCAGGGCCTGAAGGTCAATGCCACCGACGATCCCGCCGGCCATGGCCCGGTCGATATCGTGATGCTGGGCGTGAAGCTGTGGGACACCGATGCCGCCCTGCAGCAGGCGAGGCCGCTGGTCGGAAAGCAGACGGCCGTGGTGTCGTTCCAGAACGGCATCGAGAGCATCGAGCGGATCACGGCCGCCTTCGGCGCGGGCGCGGCGTTGGGCGGCACCTGCCATATCGCCGCCGCCATCGCCCGGCCCGGCGTGATCGCCCATACCGGCAGCATGGCGCGGCTGACCTTCGGCGAGCCGGCCGGCGGGCTCTCGCCGCGGGTGGAGGCCTTAGCCGCCGCCTGCGCGAAGGCGACAACCTTCGATGTCGTGGCTTCGCCCGATATCCGCCGCGCCATCTGGGAGAAATTCGTCTTCCTCTCCAGCTTCTCCGGCATGACCGCCCTGGCGCGCCAGCCGATCGGCCCGATCCGCGCCACCGCGGAAGGCCGCGCCACCTTCCTCGCCGCCCTCGAGGAGGTCAGCGCCGTCGCCCGCGCCCAGGGCATCGCGCTGGCGCCCGATCACGCCGCCAAGGCGCTTGCCTTCGGCGACAGCCTGCCGGCGGAGATGCAATCCTCGATGCTGGGCGATCTGCAGCGCGGCGCGCGGCTGGAACTGCCCTGGCTGTCGGGCGCGGTGGCGGCGCTCGGCGCCCGGCTCGGCATCCCGACGCCGGTCCACACCGCGATCACCGCCGCCTTGCTGCCCTACGCCGCCCCGGCGGCCTAGTCGTGCCGCGCTTGATCCGGTAAAATTCCGCCATGCCGAAAAAAGCTTCTCCCGTCAAAACCGGCCCGATCACGCTGGCCACCTGGAACATCAATTCGGTGCGCGCGCGCCTCGACCTGATGAGGGATTTCCTCGACCAGTATGGGCCGGACATCCTCTGCCTGCAGGAAACCAAGGTGCGCGACGACCAGTTTCCCCATGAGCTGTTCGAGGCCAAGGGCTACACGACGCGGCTGATCAAGGGCCAGCCCGGCTATAACGGCGTCGCCATCTTCGCGCGCCACGAGATCGAGCTGTCGGAAAAGCGCAATCTCTGCGGCCGCGACGATTGCCGCCATATCGCCGCCAGGCTGCCCGACGGCACGGTGCTGCATAACTTCTATGTGCCGGCCGGCGGCGACGTGCCCGATCCGAAGAAGAACGACAAATTCGCCCACAAGCTCGAGGTCGTCGCCGAGATGACCGCCTGGTCGAAGGAACTGAAGAAGAAGGGTTCGAAGGAAATCCTCGTCGGCGATCTCAACATCGCGCCGCTGGAGACCGATGTCTGGTCGCACAAGCAGCTGCTCGATGTGGTCAGCCATACGCCGGTCGAGACCGAGGGCATGATCGCCATGCAGCAGGCGCGCGGCTGGGTCGATGCCGTGCGCCATTTCGTGCCGCCGAGCGAGAAGCTGTATTCCTGGTGGAGCTACCGCTCGCCGAACTGGGAGCTGGCCGACAAGGGCCGCCGGCTCGACCATGTCTGGGTCAGCCCGCTGCTGCAGCCGCGGCTGAAAGGCGCCCAGGTAGCCAAGGCGATGCGCGGCAAGGACAAGGCCTCGGACCACGCGCCGATCCTGGTCACCCTCGATCTGGGCTGAGCAAGGCCGGGACCGGCAGCAACGGCGCCGCTTCGGCGGAGGGCGGGAACAGCGCGACCCTGGCAAGCGCCGCCGACGCGATCTCGCAGCCCAGTCGCCGGTAGGCCTCGAACTGCCGCTCGGTGAAGAACTGGTTGCTGGTGCTCTGGTGCGGGAAGTCCGGATGGTTGAGCGCGTAGGACGCGACATCGGGCGCACTGCCGGCGACGAGTGCCGGCTTCAGGTAGAGCAGGATGCCCTCGCGGCGGCCGCCATCCGGCTGCGGATATGAGACGCGGCCGACCGCGAAACCCTCGGCCAGCAGTTTCGCGCGCAACGCCTCATGCGCGACGGGCAGGCCCTTGCCGCGATAGGCCCCCGGCTGGCCCGGCCCCGCGGCCATCCTGTCCCAGACCGCCGCGCTCTGCTCCGGCGGCAGGCCCTCGAAGGCAATATCGATGCCGAAATCGATATGCGCCAGCGCCGCCGCGCGGGCGAGGTCGTCGAGCGAGTAATCGGGATCGGCCGAGGCATCCGACAGCACGATGATCGCGGTCTGCCGCCGCAGCAGCTCGTAGAGGCCGGTATTGTCGAAATGGCCGCCGTCGCTCAACTCGACATAGCGCTGCGTCTCGTCGTAGTAGCTGCTGAACAGCGATACCAGGCCGGGGCGGGCGAAACTCGGCTCGGGCGTGCGCGAGGCGAGCGGAAGCTTGCGCCGCGCCGGCAGGTTGGGATTCTGCTGCCAGTAGCCGAGCCGGATGCTGAGCAGCGTCATCAGGAAGCTGACCGTCCAGCGCCGCGTCAGCAGCTCGTCGCCGTCCGAGGTATTCGGGTTTGTCGCGGCGCCGGAGATCGCCATCGCGGTGGCGAGGCTGAGCGGCGAGCCGCCGGACAGGCGGCTGCCGCTGCTGTAGCGGCCGGTCTGCATCCATCCGGTGGCGGCGCTGCCGCAGAAGAGCGGCGAGAGCACGAAGCTGTCGCCGCCGCGCTGGTAAAGCTTCGGCTTCCTCGACCGCACCAGGATCACGTTCGTGTTGATCAGGTGATAGGGCCCCGCATAGGGGGCCGGCGCCTCGTCCGGCCGTTGCGGCGCGCCGCACATGCGATGCAGCGGCGCCCGGTCGGGATCGCCATACTCGCCGGCGCGCAGCGAAGGCATAAAGGCTTCCATCAGCCGGTCGCGGTAGAAGCGGTGCGGCGAAATGTAGTTCGGGTTGAAGCGCAGGCAGATGAACAGGTAGAGCGCGGCGACCGCGACATAGCCGGCGATGGTGCGCCACGCGAAGAGGTCCCTGTCCACCCCGATGCCGGCCGGCAGGGCCCAGATGACGATGTGGAAGGCGAGTGCATAGACCAGCCAGATGAAGGCGAAGAACAGCAGCCCGCTGGCCACCCGCATCGCCAGCGCGCGCTGGCGCTCGCCGAGCCGGCGGATCATCGATGCCGCATAGGCCAGGCCGCCCAGAGCCGGCGGGATCAGGCCGACCGTCGAGAGCCAGGGCTCCTCCGCGATCTTCAGGACGAAGCTGTGCAGGATGGGCAGCGCGAACAGCGCGATCAGGCCAAGCAGCCGCAGCGACCAGCGGGCGAAGCGCGTCGCCATCGCGTAGCGGTGGCGGTAGGTGCTCTCGAATCCCGGCCAGAAGAGATACAGCAGCAGATAGCCGAGCGTGATGAAGACCAGCGCGACCAGCGCGACGGCGATCAGGATGGCGGAGACATCGACAAAGCAGCCATGACCCGCGGGACGCGGAATGAAGTCGCGGATCGCGGTGCCGATATCCCGCATCAGATCGAGCCCGAAGCCGGCAACGGCGCTCAGGCCCGGGATCCGGGTCGCCATCGCGAGGACCGGCCCGCCATCCGGCCTGGTGCCCGCCGGCGGCGACAGCTTCGCCACGTCGGCCAGCTTCTGCGCAACGCTGGCCGCGAGGCTTTCCGTCGAGCTTTCCGTGATGCCGGCGAGATGGCAGACCTGGTTGCTGAAGGCGTAATAGGCGCCGATCACGCCGACCGCGATGGTGACCAGCATCGCGAGATAGATGAAGAAGGTGGTCAGCGAAACGCGGATGGTGTTGGCCAGTCCGGTGAGCAGGGTGAGTTCGGTATTCGGCGCCAGGTAATTGGCCCGGCCGCGCACATGGTCGATCAGCGGAATCGCCTCCGCGCCATCGGCGACCGCGAAGGCGTCGAGCTCGTTCGGATTCCGGCCGGGGCGCATCTGCAGGGCCCAGGTCAGCGCCGCGCCGGCATAGCCGCCGCCGGAGACGGTCGAGAGATACTGGAAGCGGTCGAGCTTTCCGGCCCGCGCCAGCGCCTGCAGCACCCCGCAGGCAAAGGCGGCCGAGCGGATACCGCCGCCGGAGAGCGCAAGGCCGCTCAGCGGCGTGCCGGGAGTCCAGCGGCCCTGAAGCTGCAGATGCCGCAGCTCGCGGTCGCGGACGGCGGCGAAGCTGTCCAGATAGACGGGGTCGCCGCGCGACAGCCGGGCCGCCAGCCTGGCGCCCAGACGGGAAAATAGCTCTGCCGCGACCCCCATGGCCTGCTGCCCCCTGCAACCTGCGGAGGCAATCTGCGCCGCCAGCGCAGCCGGTTCAAGCAGATTTCTACCTCAGGTTCGGTCGCGCCGATAGTTTGCCTGTCCAACTAATCTGCGCTATACCCGCTGCGTTAGCCTGACCGGAGCCTCCATGCGCGACCTGACGCCGTTCTACCGTCCGCGATCCATCGCCGTGGTCGGTGCCGGCGAGCGCGCCACCTCGTCGGGCGGCGCGGTGCTGCAGAATCTCATCCGGGGCGGCTACAGGGGCCGGCTGGTGCCGGTGAACCCGAAGGGCGGCACGGCCTTCGGCCTGGAGATGGCCCCCTCGCTGCCGAGTTTACGCGAGCCGGTCGACCTCGCCGTCATCGTCATCCGCCCCGACATGATCCTCGAGGCCGCGCGCGAGGCGGCCGAGGCCGGCATCCGCAACCTGCTGATCCTGCCGGGCGGCTTTGCCGAAGCGGGCGAGGAGGGCCGCGCCCGCGATGCCGCCCTGCGCGCGCTGGCCGACGAAAAGGGGCTCACCATCGCCGGGCCGAACTGCGCCGGCTACATGCATCTGCGGCCCGAGCTGCGGCTGGCGCCGAGCTTCCTGCGCGACCTGCCGCCCGGCGGCGGGCTTGCCATGGTGTCGCAGTCGGGCGCGCTGGCGGAGGAGGTGATCGCCGCCGCCAACGAGCGCAATCTGAGCTTCGGCACCATCGTCTCCATCGGCAACGCGATGCATCTCGGGCTGGAGGACCATCTCGAATATCTGGCCGGGGACGACGGCTGCACCGGCATCTTCCTCTATGCCGAGGGGATCGACGATCCGGCGCGGTTCCGCGCCGCGGCGCGCCGGGCCGCGGCGAAGAAGCCGGTCGTGCTGCTGATCGGCGGGCGCACCGCCATCGGCGGGCGCGCGGCGGCCGCCCATACCGGCGCGGTGGCGAATACCGACGCGGCGATGGCGGCCTTCGCCGAAGAATGCTGCGCCCTGCGCGTCACCTCGCTGCGCCGCCTGCTGCTGGCCGCGAAGGGCTTCAGCTTCTATCCGCAGGGCATTGCGGCGGAGGCGCTGGTCCTGAGCAATTCCGGCGGGCCGGGCGTGGTCTGCACCGACCAGGCCGCGCTGGAAGGCCTGCGGCTGGTCGACCTGCCCAGCGCCATGGCGCAGCCGCTGAAAGCCGCCTTGCCCGGCGAGGCGAGCGTCGCCAATCCGATCGACCTGCTGGCAGATGCGCGCGAGGACCGGTTCGGGATGTGCTTCGAGCTTGCCACGCAGCAGGGCTATCCGGCGTTCAAAACCATCCTCGGCATCCATGTCGTGCCCTTCATGGTGGATGCCGCGCCGGTGGTGGCGCGCATCGCCGAACAGATGCAGCGCGACCGGCGGCCCAAGGATCTCGCCGTCATGCATGCGATGATGGGCACCCTGCCCGACAGGGCGGCGTGGTTCGCCCAGCTCGAAGCCGCCGGCATCCCCGCCTTCAACGATGTCGAGCAGATGGCCGAATGCGCCGGCCTGCTGGCGCAGTATCCGCAGCTCAGGCGCCGCGCGACCGACGAGGCCGCGCCGAATGCCGCGCCGGAATTCCAGGGCCGCCGCTAGCGCGCCGGACGCCTGAAGCTTCGCCGCGCGCGCTCGGCCTTGGCCCTGATCACGCAATCCTCGGCGTGATCGTTGATCAGTCCCATCGCCTGCATGAAGGCGTAGACCGTCGTCGGGCCGACGAATGTCCAGCCCAGCTTCTTGAGGTCCTTCGAGAGGGCGATCGACGCCGCGGAGCTCGATGCGGTCTGCGGCCTGGCCAGCTGCCGCGGATCGGGCTCGTAACGCCAGATGAAGGCGGCGAGCGAGCCTTCATGCCTGACCAGCTCCTGCGCGCGCCGCGCGTTGTTGATCACCGCCTCTATCTTGCCGCGATGGCGGACGATGCCCTCGTCCTTCAGCAGCCGCTCGACATCGCGATCCCTGAAACGCGCGATCCGGTCGATGTCGAAACCATGGAAGGCGGCGCGGAAGCCGTCGCGCTTGGCGAGGATGGTGCGCCAGCTCAGGCCCGACTGGAACGCCTCCAGGCTCAGCTTCTCGAACAGGCGGCTGTCGTCGCCGACCGGAAATCCCCATTCGGTGTCGTGGTAGTGGAGGGAATCCGGCGCGGCGCCGCACCAGCGGCAGCGCGGTTTGCCGTCCGGCCCCGCTATCGTGCTCATCGACGGTCTCCGCTTCAGCCGAGCAGGAAGGCCAGCCGCTCGTCGGTCTTCGAGGGCGAGAGTTCCAGGATTTCCGCACGGACGACGTCTTGCGCGACGAACGGGTCCTCATTCACCCTGTCCTGCAGCGCGGCGAGCGTGGTGTTGTGCGCCAGGATTCCGCCGCCCAGCTTTGGCTGCAGGCTGCCCGCCAGCAGGAAAACGCCTTCGTCGAAGCCGCGCCTGAGCCAGGCATTGTGGCCGTCCATGAACTGGCCGGCATTGCCTTTGTTGGCGGCAAATTTGAGCAGCACGATGAACATCCGCTTTCTCCTCAGCCTTGCCCGCGGCCGGCCGCGCCTTTCAGGCAGGCTTCCAGCCAGTCATTCATCTGCTGCACTTCCTGGCGGATGAACTTCTCGTCATGGAAGGCATTGGCGAGCGTCGCGACGCCCTGGCTGCGGGCCAGCAGATGCATGGCCAGCGCATCGGCATCCGCCTCGCGGCCCAGCAGCGTGAACTGCCGGCGCAGCCACAGGCGGAACAGCGTGAACAGCTTGTTGGCCTCCGCCTTCGAGGCGTGATCGAGCTTGGCCAGCTCGGTGCATAGCGTGCCGACCGGACAGCCGAAGCGCTTGATGTCGGCGCGATTGGCGACCAGCATATGGATGAAGCTGCGGATGCAGTCTTTCGGCCCTTTGCTCTCCGCCTCCCACTGCTCCAGCATCGCCCGGGTATGGGCCAGCCGGACATCGATCACCGCGGCCAGGATCTCGTCCTTGGTCTTGAAGTGGTAATAGAAATTGCCGCGCGAGATCTGCACCACATCTGCGATGTCGGCAAACGAGGTATGCTCGTAGCCCTGGTGATAAAAGAGCCGGTCGGCGGCCTCTATGATGTGATCGCGGGTGTGCTCGCTCATGCCACTGCCTCCGGGATCGGCCGCCCGCTCTGGCGGCCCAGTTCGCCATGGAAGATCGGATAGTCCGTATAGCCGGCCGCGCCGCCGCTGTAGAACGTGGCTGAATCAGCCTGGCTCAGCGGCAGGCCGTCGCAATAGCGGCGCACCAGGTCCGGATTGGCAATGAAGGGTGCGCCGAACGCGACCAGGTCGGCGGCGCCGCTGCGTATCGCGGTCCGGGCGCGGGCGAGGTCATAGCCGTTATTGGCGATATAGGGACCGGCGAAGCGGGAGCGCAGGGCCCGGTAATCCAGCGCGCTGGTCTTCGTCATCATGTCGCCCTCGAGCATATGCAGGTAGGCCAGTCCGCGCCGGCTCAGCTGCTCGATGAAGTGGCCGAAATGCCCCTGCGGATCGGAATCCGACATCGTGTTGAAGCCGTTTTCCGGCGTCAGCCGCACGCCGACGCGCCCGGCGGGCCATACGGCGCAGACCGCATCGAGAATTTCGTTCAGCAGGCGCATGCGGTTCTCGGCGCTGCCGCCATAGGCGTCGGTGCGATGGTTGGTGCCGTCGCGCAGGAACTGGTCAATCAGATAGCCGTTCGCGCCATGCACCTCCACGCCGTCGAACCCGGCGCGCCTGGCCAGGTCCGCCGCGCGATGGAACTGCGTCACGATCGCGGGGATTTCGCCGGTTTCCAATGCGCGCGGCGTGACGAAATCCGGCCGGCCCTCATAGGTATGGGCATGGCCCTCGGGCCGCAGCGCCGAAGGCGCCACCGGCAGGGCGCGACCCGGCAGCAGGCTGGGATGGGAAATCCGCCCGCAATGCTGCAGCTGGATGAAGATGCGGCCGCCGGCCGCATGCACGGCATCGGTCACGCGCAGCCAGCTTGCTGCCTGGGCCTCGGTGAAGATGCCCGGCGTGAAGGCATAGCCGACGCCCTCGGGTGAGACCGGCGTGGATTCGGTGATGATCAGGCCGGCGCTGGCGCGCTGCTGGTAGTAAGCCGCGGTCAGCGGCGGCACGATGCCATCTTCATCGGCACGATTGCGCGTCATCGGCGCCATGACCAGGCGATTGGCGAGCGTCAGGTCGCCCAGCTGGAACGGCTTGAACAGGTCTGCAGGCATGCGGCCTCCGGCGGAGTAGGACGTTTGACCTAGGCCATATTAGGGCAATCGTCCTACTCCGTCAAGCCCGGCCGAAGCCGGGAAAGGAGGCGGAAGCCTGTCTTGCGGCGGGCGGCGCCGCTTTGCGCTGTCCCGCCGGTTTGCTAGGCTGCCGTCATCGCATCCGGGGGAAATTGCCATGCGGTCCGCTTTCCAGGTCACCGCCATCCTGCTCGCCGCCGCGCTGACCGCCTGCGCCGGGGGCTACCAGCCGCCGGCCGGCCCGCCGCAGCCGGTGACGCCGCAGCCCGCCGCGGTGATGCCCGGCCTGGTGCCGCTCTATTTCATCGGCATGCTCGAGCATGTCGACAACATGCCGCGCGGCGACGCGCTGGCGAAGGGCCGCCGCGGCGCGCCGGTGACGGTGCTGGATGCCGAATCCACCTCGGGCGTCCTGTGGGACTCGGACGAGCGGCGCAATTACGCGGTGCAGATGGACGGCCTGATCCGCTTCGAGCAGCCGGGCCGCTACGCCTTCGCCGCGATCTCCAATGACGGCATCCGCGTCACGCTGGACCGCCACCGCATCGTCGACGATCCCTACGTGCATCCGGCGCATATGTCGCCGGTGACCTGGATCGAGGTGCCGCAGGCCGGCTGGTATCCGCTCAAGGTGCAGTATTTCCAGAAGGGCGGCTCGGCCGCGCTCAAGCTGCTGTGGCAGCCGCCGGGCGCGACGGCCTTGACGACCGTCCCGGCCTCGGCCTTCGGCCATCTATAGGGATCAGCGCCTGCCGCCGGCGAGTTTCACCGCTTCCGGGCGGCGGCGCAGCCGCAGCATCGCCCAGATGCCGATCGCCGGACCGAGGCAGAGCGGCGCCAGCGCATAACGCCAGCCCAATGCCTCGGCCCAGACCGGCACGAGATGGATGGTGATCAGCGTCAGCGCGAAGCCGATGCAGACCTGCACCGTCAGCATCGTGCCGACCAGCGATTTTTCCGCCAGCTCGGCGACGCTGGCCGAAAATTGCGCGGAATCGGCGACCACCGCGATGCCCCAGACGATGCAGAGCAGGAAGAGCAGCCAGGGCGCCGCGCCGAACACGAAGACAGAGGCCAGGCAGCAGGCGCCGCTGACGGCCAGCGCCAGCGCGGTGACGAAGGTGCGGCCGAGCCGGTCGGCATACCAGCCGGCGGCGAGGCAGCCGACCGCGCCGGCTGCGATGGTGACGAAGCCGCCATAGCGCGCCCATTGCAGAGCCGTCGCCTCGGGAAGTGCTGACACGAAGCTGGCCTGCAGGAAGACCGCGATCCAGGCCCAGAGCGCGTAGAGTTCCCACATATGGCCGAAATAGCCGAGATTGGCGAGCCGCAGGGCCGGATCGCGAAAGCCCCGGAAGGCGGCTTCCGGATCGAAACGCGGCGCCGGCCCGAGCTTCGGCCCCGGCGCGACGCCGCCGATCAGCGCGGCCGCCGCCAGCGCCGATGCCGAGGCCAGCACAATCACCAGCCGCCAGTCCAGCGCGCCGAGCAGGGCGACGAAGAGATGCGGCAGCGCCGAGCCGAAGGTGAGCGCGCCGACCAGCAGGCCGACGAGAAGGCCGAGATCACGCTCGGCCCAGCTCGCCGCCAGCTTCATGCCGACCGGATAGATGCCCGCCATGCACATGCCGGTGAGCAGCCTTGCCGCAAAGGCCAGCGCCGGTTCCGGGACCGGCAGCAGCAGGGCGGCATTGGCGAGCGCCGCAAGGGCGGCGCTGGCGCAGAAGAAACGGCGCGGCTCGATCCGGTCGGCGAGGCCGAGCAGCGCGCTGACCAGGGTGCCGAGGATGAAGCCGGCCTGCACCGCGCTGGTCAGCATCGTCGCGCCGAGATCGTCCAGCGCGAAGGCCGCGCGCAGGCCCGGCATCACCGCCGTGCCGGAGAACCACAGCGACAGCGCCAGCACCTGGGCAAGGCTGAGCAGCGCAATCGCGCGGCGTTTGGTGCGGGAGGGGGGAAGCGGGGACGGCTCGGACGCCATGGCCGCCACCATAACAGAGGCGACGCGGCCTTGCGCTCACCAAAAAACAGCAACCCGGGCCGGCGGGTGGGTCATGCCGGCCCGGGTTGTGTTTGCGCGACCCTGAGGTTACTGCACCGTCTCGCCGTGCAGGTTCAGGTCGAGACCGTCACGTTCGGTGGCCTCGTCGACGCGCAGACCGATGGTCCAGTCGATCAGCTTCAGGATGATCAGCGACACGATGGCAGTGAACACGATGGTGATCACGACGCCGTAGATCTGCGTCAGCACCTGGCCGCCATTGCCGTCCAGCAGGCCGAGCGGCGCATCCTTGCCGGCGATCGCCGCCTTGGCGAACACGCCGGTGAGCACCGCGCCGACGATGCCGCCGACGCCGTGCACGCCCCAGACATCCAGGCTGTCGTCATAGCCCAGCGCATTCTTCACGCTGGTCGAGGCGACGAAGCAGACGATGCCGGCGATCAGCCCGATGATCAGCGCGCCCATCGGATCGACGAAGCCGGCCGCCGGCGTGATCGCGACCAGGCCGGCCACGGCGCCGGAGACGATGCCAAGCACGCTCGGCTTGCCGCGCGACAGCCATTCGGCAAACATCCAGGCCAGCGCCGCCGCCGCGGTGGCGATCTGCGTCACCGCCATCGCCATGCCGGCATTCGGGCCGGCCGAAACCGCCGAGCCGGCATTGAAGCCGAACCAGCCGACCCACAGCAGGGCGGCGCCGATGATCGAGAGCGTCAGGTTATGCGGCGCATGCGCCACCTTGCCGTAGCCGTGGCGCTTGCCGAGCACGAGGCAGGCGACCAGGCCGGCGACGCCGGCATTGATATGCACGACGGTGCCGCCGGCGAAATCCAGCACGCCCATCTCGCCCATCAGGCCGCCGCCCCAGACCATATGGGCGACCGGCGCATAGACGAAGATCAGCCACAGGCCCATGAACCACAGCAGCGCGGAGAATTTCATGCGGTCGGCGAAGGCGCCGGTGATCAGCGCCGGCGTGATGATCGCGAAGGTCATCTGGAAGGTCATGAAGACCGATTCCGGGATCGTCGCCGCCAGGCTGTTGACGCTGTCGATGGCCAGCCCCGACAGGAACAGGTTGCCGAAGCCGCCGATGACGGCATTGCCTTCGGAGAAGACCAGGCTGTAGCCCAGCACCATCCACAGGATGGTGACCAGGCAGCAGATGGCGAAGCTCTGCATCATCATCGCCAGCACGTTCTTCTTGCGCACCATGCCGCCGTAGAACAGCGCCAGGCCGGGGATGGTCATCAGCA
>CAYSCA010000048.1:0-18378 GCA_964429465.1 uncultured Rhodospirillaceae bacterium | reverse complement strand
GAGGACAGCGCCGTCAGCACCAGGCCGAACAGCACGGAGATGCGGAAGCCGTAGATCAGCCGCGCCAGCACGTCGCGGCCCTGGTCGTCGGTGCCGAGCCAGTTGTCGGTGGAGGGCGGCGAGGGGGCGGGCCGGCCGAGGTCGTAGTTGATCGTGCGGTAGCTGAACGGGATCAGCGGCCAGACCATCCAGCCGTCCTTCTCCCGGATCAGTTCCTGCACGAAGGGGTCGCGGTATTTCGCCTCGGTCTCGAAATCGCCGCCGAAGGTGGTTTCTGGATAGGCCTTGAAGACCGGGAAGTAGAAACTGCCGTCATAGCGCACCAGCAGGGGCGCGTCGTTGGCGATCAGCTCGGCCCCGAGGCTGAGCACGAACAGGATCAGGAAGATCCAGAGCGACCAGAAGCCGCGCCGGTTGTTGCGGAAATTGCGCCAGCGCCGCGCCGTGATCGGGCTCATCTCCATGCGTCAGGCCTTCCGGCTCTCGAAGTCGATGCGCGGGTCGACGACGACATACATCATGTCGGAAATCAGGTTCACGATCAGGCCGAGCAGGGTGAAGATGAACAGCGAGCCGAACATGATCGGGTAGTCGCGCTTCAGCGCCGCCTCGAAGCCGAGCAGGCCGAGGCCATCGAGCGAGAAGATCACCTCGATCAGCAGCGAGGAGGTGAACAGCACGCTGATGAAGGCCGATGGGAAACCGGCGATGACGATCAGCATGGCATTGCGGAAGACATGGCCGTAGAGAACCCGGCGCTGGCTCAGGCCTTTCGAGCGCGCCGTCAGCACGTAGAGCTTGTTGATCTCCTCGAGGAAGGAATTCTTGGTCAGCATGGCGAGGCTGGCAAAGCCGCCGATCACCATGGCGGTGATCGGCAGGGCCAGATGCCAGAAGTAATCGACCAGCTTGCCGGCCAGGCTGAGCTGGTCCCAGTTATCTGAGGTCAGGCCGCGCAGGGGGAACCACTGCACGAAGCTGCCGCCCGCGAACAGCACGACCAGCAGAACGGCGAACAGGAAGCTCGGGATGGCATAGCCGACGATGATGGCGGCCGAGGTCCAGACATCGAAGCGGCTGCCATCGCGCACCGCCTTCGCGACGCCGAGCGGGATCGAGATCAGGTAGACGATCAGCGTGGTCCAGATGCCGAGCGAGATCGAGACCGGCAGCTTCTCGATGATCAGGTCGACGACCGGCCGGTCCTTGAAGTAGCTGGTGCCGAAATCCAGCGTCAGGTAGTTGCCCATCATCAGCAGGAAACGCTCATGCGGCGGCTTGTCGAAGCCGAACTGCTTCTCGATCCGCTTGATGAATTCCGGATCGAGGCCCTGGGCGCCGCGATACTTGCCGCTGACATCGCCGGCCACCGGAGCATTGGTGCCCGGCCCGGCCTCGCCGCCCGTGGCGCCCGAGACGCGCGCGGTGACGTCCGCCGCTGTGCCGGTCACCTGGGCGATCACCTGCTCCACCGGGCCGCCGGGCGCGAACTGCACGATGACGAAGTTGATCACCATGATGCCGAGCAGGGTCGGCACGATCAGCAGCAGGCGGCGCAGGATGTAGCTGAGCATGGCCCTACTCTGTCATCTCAGGCGCGGGAGATTCAAGGCGCGGTCCTTTTCCCGGTCGATCCACCAGGTGTTGATCACGCCGACGTCATAAAGCGGCTTGGTCGCCGGCCGCCGGAAACGGTCCCAGTAGGCCAGCTTGACCGTGCCGCTGTACCAGTTCGGCACCACGTACCAGCCCCACATCAGCACGCGGTCCAGCGCCCGCGTTGCGGCGCGCAGCTCGTCGCGGCTCCCGGCCGAGACGATATGCTCCACCAGATCGTCCACCACCGGATCGCGGATGCCCGACAGGTTGAAGCTGCCGATCGTGCCGGCCGATGACGAGGACCACAGGTTGCGCTGCTCGGCGCCGGGCGTGATCGGCTGGGCGAAGCGGCGGCCGACCGCATCGAAATCGAAGGTCTTCATCCGGTTCTCGAAGGCCGACACGTCGACCACGCGGATCGACACGGTGATCCCGATGCGCTCCAGATTGCGGGCGAAGGGATTGACGACGCGCGCGAAGCTCGGCTCGTAGAGCAGGAATTCCAGCTCGAAGGGCTTGGCGTCGCGATCCACCAGCTTGCCGTTTTTGATGTCCCAGCCGGCCTGCAGCAGCAGGGCCTGCGCCTGCTTCAGGTTGGCGCGGTTGTTGCCCGAGCCGTCGGTCCGCGGCGGCTGGAATTCCCTGGTGAAGACCTCTTCCGGCACGCGGTCGCGATAGGGTTCCAGCAGCTTGAGCTCGGCCGGCGAGGGCAGGCCGGTGGCGGCGAGATCGGAATTCTCGAACATCGAGCGCGTGCGCTTGTACAGGCCGTAGAACAGCGTCTTGTTCATCCACTCGAAATCGAAGGCGAGGTTGATCGCATGGCGCACCCGCGGGTCGCTCAGATGCGGCTTGCGGGCATTGAGGAACCAGGCCTGCACGCCCGACGGCGTATTGTCCTTCAGCACCTCGCGCTTGATCTTCCCGGCATCGAAAGCCGGCTTGCCCTCGTATCCGGTGGCCCAGACCCGCGAGGTGATCTCCTCGCGGAAATCGTATTCGCCGGCGAAGAAGGCTTCCACGGCGATGTCGCGGTCGCGGTAATAATCGTCGCGCAGCTGGTCGAAATTATACTGGCCGCGATTGCTCGGCAGGTCCTTCGCCCACCAGTTCTCCACCCGCCGCATGGTCAGGCTGCGGCCGGGCTCGACGCGGGTGATGCGATAGGGGCCCGAGCCGAGCGGCGGCTCGATGGTCGGCGCGGCGAAATCGCGGCCCTGGAACCAGGCTTTCGAGAGGATCGGCATGCCGGCGACGATGAGCGGCAGGTCGCGCCGGCTCTCGCTGTCCCGGAAGCGGAAGACGACGCGGTGTTCGCCCTCCGCCGTGACGCTTTCCATGTCGCGCAGCAGCAGCTGGTACAGCGGATGGCCGTCCCGCACGATCGCTTCGAAGGTGAAGACGACATCGGCCGCCGTCACCGGCGAGCCGTCATGCCAGCGCGCCCGCCGGTCCAGGTTGAAGGCGACCCAGGCGCGGCCTGGCCCCAGCTCGGCGCTTTCGGCCAGGCTGGCGTAGACCGCATCGGGCTCGTCCAGCGCGCGCACCATCAGGCTCTGGAAGGTCAGGCCGACATTGGCAGCCGCCACGCCTTTCAGGATCAGCGGGTTGAGGTTGTCAAAGGCATTGAGCTGCCACATGCGCAGCTCGCCGCCCTTCGGCGCATCGGGGTTGACATAGTCGAAATGATGAAAGCCGGGCGGGTATTTGAGTTCGCCGAAGGTGGAGAGGCCGTGCAGGGGCTGGGCAGCGGCGAGAGAGGACCAGATCAGCCCCGCGGCAAGCAGGCCCGCCTTTACCAGGGAGCGGGCAGCCAGCGTCACGCAGGCCGCTCCAGCCGGTGCGTCAGATGCGCCTTCACCGCCGGCCATTCGCCCGGCAGGATGCTGTAGACCACGGTGTCGCGGAGGCTGCCGTTCGGCGACACCTGATGGTTGCGCAGGATGCCGTCCAGCTTGGCGCCCAGGCGCTCGATCGCCGCGCGGCTCTGGTGGTTGAAGAAGTGGGTGCGGAACTCGACCGCAATGCAGTTGAGCGTCTCGAAGGCATGCTGCAGCAGCAGCAATTTGCAGCGCGTGTTCAGCGCGCTGCGCTGCACGGATTTGCGATACCAGGTCGAGCCGATCTCGACGCGCCTGTTGATTGCGTCGATATTCATATAGGTGGTCATGCCGACCGGCCTGCCGGCCAGCATTACGGTGAAGGGCAGCATCGAGCCGGCCTTCTGCAGGTTCAGCCGGCGCTCGATCTCGGTCGCCATCTTCTCCGGCTTCGGGATGAAGGTGTACCAGAGGTTCCACAATTCGCCGTCGCGCACGGCTTCGGTCAGGTCGGCTTCATGCTCGGCGGCCAGCGGCACCAGGGCTACGTCGCCATCCTTCAGCGTCACCGGTGTCGGCCAGGTCATCCCCTCATCCCCTATCGCTGCTGCGCGCTGCGTATTCTGTCCGCTTTCGCCGGATCGATCCACCATGCGAAGAAGTCCGACCCGTAGGCGGGCGTCTTCTGCGGCATGCCGAATTTGTCCCAGACCGCGATCCGGTCGTAGGTCAGGTTCCAGCCCGGCACCAGGTAATGGCCCCAGGTCAGCGCCCGGTCGAGCGCCCGGGTGGCGGTGATCAACGCATCGCGATCGGGCGCATAGATCACCTGCTCGATCAGCGCGTCGACCGCCTCGCTGCGGATGCCGGCAAAATTGCGGCTGGAGGGATTGTCGGCGGCCGCCGAAGAGAAGAAGTAGCGCTGCTCGTTGCCGGGCGAGTTGGATTGCGGCCAGCCGGAATAGATCATGTCGAAGGCGAACTCGCGCAGCAGCCTGGTATATTGCGAGGAATCGACCGTGCGGATGCGCAGGCCGATGCCGAGCCGCTGCAGAGCCTGGCCCCAGGGCGCCACGATCCGCTCGTAGGTCGCATCGCCCAGCAGGAATTCGATCTCAAGCGGTTCGCCCCTGGCGTTGCGCAGCCGGCCGTCCCTGACCTCCCAGCCGGCTTCCTTCAGCAGCCGTGCTGCCGCGCGCAGGTTCTTCCGGTCGACGCCGGTGCCGTCCGATTTCGGCGCTTCATAGGCCGGCCCGAAGACCTCGGCCGGCAGCTTGGCGCGCAGGGGCTCCAGCAGCTTCAGCTCCGCCGGCGATGGCGCGCCGCGCGCGGCGAAGTCGGAATTCTCGTAATAGCTGCTGGCGCGGTGATAGGCGTTGTAGAAGAACGTCTTGTTCGCCCATTCGAAATCGAAGGCGAGCGTCAGCGCCTGGCGCACGCGCGGATCGGCGAATTTCGGCTTGCGTGTATTGAAGATGAAGCCGGACAGCCCGGTGGGGCGCTCATGCGCGATCTCCAGCTTGCGCACGAGGCCCTGCTGCTTGGCCGGAAATTCATAGAACTCCGCCCAGTCCCGCGCGCTGTTCTCGCTGCGCAGGTCATACTGGCCCGATTTGAAGGCTTCGCGGGCCACCGTCTGGTCGCGGTAGACGTCATAGCGGATGCGATCGAAATTGTAGCGGCCGCGGTTGATCGGCAGGTCCTTCGCCCACCAGTCGGCGCGGCGTTCGTAGGTGATCTGGCGGTTGGCCTCGAAACCGGCGATCCGGTAGGGGCCCGAACCGGTCCAGGGCTCCAGCGACACCTTGTCGAAGCCGCGCTTCTCCCATTGCGACTTCTGCACGACGGGAAGCTGCCCCATGATCTGCGGCAATTCGCGGTTCTTGGGTCCGGTGAAGTGGAACTTCACCTTGCGCGGGCTCAGCGCTTCGGCGCGCGCCACATCGGCGTAGTAGAGCTGGTAGGTCGGATCGCCGTGCTGCTTGATCTGCTCGAAGGTCCAGACGACGTCTTCGGCGGTGATCGGCTTGCCATCCGCCCATTTCGCTTCCGCGCGCAGGTTGAAGGCCACCCAGCTCAGATCGTCGGGCGTTTCCACCGTCTCGGCGATCAGGCCGTATTCCGCCGAAATGTCGTCCAGCGGCGAGGTCATCAGGGTTTCGAAGATGAGGCCGAGACCGGGCGCTTCGTCGCCTCTCGGGATGAAGGGATTGAGGCTGTCGAAGCCGGCCGGCGTCGAGAAGCGGACCTCGCCGCCCTTCGGCGCATTGGCGTTCACGTATTCGAGCTGGGTGAAGCCGGCCTTGTATTTCGGCGCGCCCACCAGCGACAGCGCATGTTGCGGCGTCTGGCCGAAGGCGGAAGCAGCGATGCCGCAGGCCAGGGCGAGGGCGAGGGCGGGAAGGCGCATGTCAGGCTCCTGACAGGATGGCGAGAGCGGCCTCGTGCAGTTGCGGATTGGCGGCGGCAATGACGCGCGAGTGGCCGCGCATGTCGAGCGGCCTGCCTTCCCAGTCGGTCACCACGCCGCCCGCGCCGGCCACCACCGGCGTCAGCGCGGCATAATCATAGGGCTGCATGCGGCCGTCCAGGGCGATGTCGGCGAAACCGGATGCCACCAGGGCATAAGCGATGCAGTCACCCGCCATCCGGTTGATCCGGCAGGATTTGCGCAGCCGCGTGAAGGCGGCGAGCTCGCTGTCGGTGAAGGAATCCATGTAGGTCGTCATCACCACTGCGTCCGCAAGGCCGCGCCCCGCATTGGTGCGTGCCGGCTGCCCGTTGAATATGGTGCCGCGGCCGGTCGCGCCAACCCAGCGGTCGCTCATGATCGGCTGGTCGATGATCCCCAGCACCGGGCGGTTCTGCCATGTCAGCGCGATCAGCGTACCGAAGATCGGCAGCCCGGCGACGAAGCTCTTGGTGCCGTCGATCGGGTCGAGAATCCATTGCCATTCGGCATCCGGCCGGGCCGGGCCGTATTCCTCGCCGAAGATGCCGTGTTCGGGATACTGCGCCTCGATGGCCTTGCGCATGACGGCTTCGGCCGCCCGGTCGGCGACGGTGACGGGCGTGGCATCGGCCTTGGTCTCGACCGCTTCCAGCCGGCGGAAATGCGGCCGGATCGCCTCGCGCGCCAGATCGGCCAGATGTTCGGCGAAGGCGATCAGGTCGTCCGCCGAATGCGAAAAGGCCGGGACGTCGCTCATGGCATCCGTCCCGGCCCTGTCATGGCGGCGTTTCTCAATTGGCGGCGGGCAGCGGCGGCGGGTTCTGCGTCATGCTGCGCAGATAGGCGATCAGGTCGCCGCGCTCCTTCGGGCTCTTGGCGCCGGCGAACGACATCTTGGTGCCCGGCGCATAAGCTTTCGGATTCTTCAGGAACTGATACAGGGCGTCGTAGGTCCAGGGGCCCTCGGTCTTCTTGATCGCATCCGAATAGGCGAAGCCCTCGGTATGGCCCTTCTTGGCGCCCACGACATTGGCGAGGTTCGGGCCGACCTTGTTGGCGCCGCCCTGCTCGATGGTGTGGCAGGTGGCGCATTTCTTGAACGCCTTCTCGCCGGCTTCGGCGCTGGCGCTGGCCAGCACGGTGGCGACCGGCGGATCGGTATCTTCCTGCTTGCCGGCCGCGGCCTGGCCTGCGGTCTGGGTGCCGTCATCCGGCACGTCGATCTTGAAGGCGGCCTCGGCCAGCGGCTTCGGCTTGACGATCAGGTTTCCGATCTGATGGACGCCCATGATCACCAGCAGGCAGAACAGCACGGCGCCGGCAATCTTGTTGAGCTCGAAACTATCCATATCCCCACACTCCCGACGGCAGCCCCGGCCGGCGTCAGCGCCGCAGCCAAAGGGCTTGAAATCGCCCGAAAAACGCGCTGCACATTAGCGGCTTCCCCGGACCGTTCGCAACCCGTATATATCGGCGGCATAAGGGCTTCCGCCAGCCCCGGCTGCGGCGAAGTGCCGCACCGCCCCGCAGATACGACTGGCCTTTCCATGACCGCCTCCGCGCTTCCGCAAAACCCGATTGTCCTGATCCCGTCGCGCCTCGCCTCGACCCGGCTGCCCGACAAGCCGCTGGCCGACATCCATGGCGTGCCGATGATCGTGCATTGCCTGCGCCGGGCCCGCGAGGCCGGCTTCGCCCGGGTGGCGGTGGCCTGCGGCGACGCGGCCATCGCCGAAGCCGTGCAGGCGGCGGGCGGCGAGGCGGTGATGACCGATCCGAACCATCCCTCGGGCTCGGATCGCATTTTCGAGGCCCTGCAGAGGCTCGACCCGCAGGGCCGCCATGATGCCGTGGTCAACCTGCAGGGCGACCTGCCGGCCATCGACCCCAGGGTGGTCAGCGCCGCGCTGACCCCGCTGGGCGATCCGGCCATCGACATCGCCACCTTGGCCACGCCCATCGTGGACAAACACGAGATCGACGATCCCAATGTGGTGAAGGCGGTGCTCAGCCTCGAGCCGGGGCAGGCTGTCGGCCGCGCCCTTTATTTCAGCCGCCGGCCGGTGCCGTCGGGCGACGGGCCGCTCTGGCACCATATCGGCATCTACGCCTATCGCCGCGCGGCGCTTGAGCGCTTCGTCGCGCTGCAGCCCTCGCCATTGGAACGCCGCGAGAAGCTCGAACAGCTGCGCGCGCTGGAGAACGGCATGGCGATCGCGGCCGCTGTCGTTGACACCCTGCCGCTCGGTGTCGATACTCCGGCCGATCTCGACCGCATCCGCCATGTGATGGCGGCCCGCCGGTAGCATCCGCAGAACAATTCGGTATTCCCATGTCGCCCGCGCAAACGCTTGCCACTGCCGCCACCGATCCTGCATCGATCGTCGCCTTCCAGGGCGCGCCGGGCGCCTATTCGCATCTCGCCTGCCGCGAGGCCTTGCCTGATCACGCGCCGCTGCCCTGTGCCACCTTCGAGGATGCCTTCGCCGCCGTGCGCGAGGGCCGGGCAGCCTGCGGCCTGATCCCGATCGAGAATTCGACGGCAGGCCGCGTCGCCGACATCCATCATCTGCTGCCCGAAGGCGGCCTCTACATCACGGCCGAGCATTTCCTGCGCGTGCGGCATCAGCTGCTCGCGCCCAAGGGCGCCACCGTGAAGAGCGTGAAGCGCGTCTATTCCCATGTGCAGGCGCTGTCGCAATGCCGCCGCATCATCAAGGATCTGGGGATCGAAGCCGTGGTCTCCAGCGACACCGCGGGTTCCGCGAAGGACGTCGCCGAGCGCAACAACCCGGAAGAGGCGGCGATTGCCTCCTCGATCGCCGGCGAGCTCTACGACCTGCAGATCCTGCGCGCCGATGTCGAGGACAACCACACCAACACGACGCGCTTCATCAAGCTGGAGCGCCAGCGCCGCGATCCCGATCCGCAGGCCGGCAACAGCCTGACCGCGATCATGTTCAAGGTGCGCTCGGTGCCGGCCTCGCTGTACAAGGCGCTGGGCGGCTTCGCCACCAACGGCGTCAACGTCGTCAAGCTGGAAAGCTATCTCACCGACGGCTTCAAGGTTGCGGAATTCTATGCCGAGATCGCCGGCCATCCGGCGCAGAAGAATGTCGATCTGGCTTTGCAAGAGCTGGAATATTTCAGCCGCCAGCTGAAGGTGCTCGGCGTCTTCACCGCGCATCCCTTCCGCTCGGAGATGTAACATGAAATTCCGCAATCTCGGCAATTCCGGCCTGCTGGTCTCGGAAGTCGGCCTCGGCTGCAACAATTTCGAGATGCGGCTGGATCTCGAAGCCGCGCGCAAGGTGATCCACAAGGCGCTCGATCTTGGCATCACGCTGTTCGACACCGCCGATGTCTACGGCAACAAGGGCGGCTCCGAGACCCAGATGGGCAAGATTCTCGGCCCGCGCCGCAAGGACATCGTGCTGGCGACCAAGTTCGCCATGCCGATGGACGACGAGGGCAAGAAGGTGGGCGCCTCGCGGCGCTACATCATGCAGGCGGTGGAAGACAGCCTGCGCCGGCTGCAGACCGACTGGATCGACCTCTATCAGCAGCATCAGCCCGATCCGCGCACGCCGATCGAGGAGACTTTGCGCGCGCTGGACGACCTGATCCGCCAGGGCAAGGTGCGCTACATCGGCAATTCCAATTTCGCCAGCTGGCAGCTCGCCGATGCCGACTGGACGGCGCGGCAGCTCGGGCTGAACCGCTTCGTCTCGGCGCAGGACGAACTGAGCCTCGTCTTCCGCAAGGCCGAAGCCGAGCAGCTGCCGGCCTGCGAACGCTTCGGCCTCGGCTTCCTGCCTTTCTTCCCGCTGGCCAGCGGGCTGCTCACCGGCAAGCACAAGGGCGGCGCGGCGGCCGAAGGTTCGCGGCTGGCCAATACGCAGCGTCTCGCCGACCGCTACATGACGCCGGCCAATCTTGCCACGGTGGAGCGCCTGCGCGGCTGGTGCGACAGGCGCGGCATTGGCATGACCGATCTCGCCTTCGGCTGGCTGCTGGCCAAACCGCAGGTCTCCAGCGTCATCGCCGGTGCGACCAAGCCCGAGCAGCTGGAGCAGAATGTGAAGGCCGGCGAGACGAAGCTCTCGGCCGAGGATCTGGCCGAGATCGCCAGGCTGCTGGAAGGCTGAGCGTTCCGCGCACAAACGTTCCAGACGCCGCGCGGTCTGTCATGCTGCCATGATGGCATGACTGCCGACCAGGCCGCCGCCTTCTTCGTCTTCGCCGTGATCGCCGCCGTCACGCCCGGCCCCAGCAATGTGCTGCTGACCGCCACCGGAGCGCAGGCCGGCTTCTGGCGCGGCCTGCCCTGCCTGTTCGGCGTTTCGGCCGGCATGGCAGCGATGATGGCGCTCGGCGCCTATGGGCTCGGCAATGTCGTCGCGGCCTACCCGCAGCTGATGCTCGGCATGAAGCTTTGCGGCGCGGCCTTCCTGCTCTGGCTCGCCTGGAAGATCGTCTCCGCGCCGGTCGCCGATCGCCATGAGCAGGCGCTGCCGCGTCCGACCGGATTCCTCGGCGCGGCCGCGCTGCAATGGGTCAACCCGAAAGCCTGGCTGGTCAGTGCCGGCGCGGTCGCCACCTATCTGCCGCCGGGCAGCGGCGGCACATGGGCGCAGGCGCTCGCCTTCGCGCTGGTCTTCGTTGCCGCCGCGCTGCCCAGCGGGCTGGTCTGGCTGGTCTTCGGCCTCGCCGCCCAGCGCCTGCTGCGCAATCCGCGGCGGCAGCGTGCCTTCAATATCGCGATGGGGCTGCTGCTCGCCGCCTCGGTGGCGATGGTGGTGGCCTGAGCCTCAGGCCGGGGCCGGCCGCTCCAGCATCAGCAGGTCCCAGGTCACGTCGCCGCGGCCGAACATGTCGCCGCGCCTGGCCTGATGCAGCAGCCGCAGGCCATGACCGGCGGCCTCTGCGATCACTTCCCCGGCGGCGACGTCGAACATGCGGCGGCCCGGCGGCACCGGGCCATGACGCAGCGATATCGCCATCCGGCCGCCCGGCGCCACCAGCGGCGCCACAGCCCGCATGGCACGCCGGCGCTCGCCGGCATCGAGATGCATCCACACGGCCGTCAGCATGACGAGATCGAAGCGCCCGTCATCGGCGCCGAGCTGCGGCAGGTCCGGCAGGGCGTCGTCCAGCCAGCGGATCGGCAGCGCCGCATGCAGCCGCCGGCCATGCGCGCGGAGTTCCGCCGTCGGCTCGGCGGCGGTGACGTCGAAACCGCGTTGTGCCAGCGCCGCCGCATCGCGGCCGGTGCCGGCGCCGATATCCAGCGCGCGCCCCGGCGCGCCATTCCTCAGCGGGACGGGAATCAGGTGCAGGATGTCGCGATGCACATCCTCGAAGGTGATGCTTTCGTAAGCAGCAGCCAGCCGGTCGGCTTCCGCCGCATATCCTGCGGTGCTCTCGGTCATCGTCTCACGCGATGATGTCGGGGATCAGCAGATTCTCGATCTTGGTGATCTGGTCCTTCAGCGCCAGCTTGCGCTTCTTCATGCGCTGGATCTGGATCAGGTTGAGATGGGGCTGCTCGGCCAAGGTGGCGATGGCATCGTCAAGATCGCGGTGCTCGGCGCGCAGGTCGGCCAGTTTGCGCTGCAACTCGTCCATATCGATCGGGCCGGAAAAATTCATCACTCAAGCCGCGGGCGGGGCCCGCGCCTTCCATCCATACCGAAAAGTCCCTAACCATAGCACGGATGGGCGCTGCAGATACCGGCTTCTGGGACTTTTCGCTGACCCTGTACGGGCGGCCCGGCGTGGCGCCGGCCTGCCTGGCGCTGCAGGATCGCTTCGGCGCCGATGTCAATCTGCTGCTGCTTGGCTTCTGGCGGGCGCATCGCGGTTTTCCGGGCTGGGCGGCGGGCGAAATCGCCCGTGCCGAAGCCGCCGCCGCGCCGGTCAACGCGGTGCTGGCGCCGCTGCGCCAGGCGCGCCGCGCATTGCATACATTGCAGCAGGATGAACCGACGGCGGGCAGCCTCTATGGCGAGGCCAAGGCACTGGAACTGAGGCTGGAGCAGGTGGCACAGGCCTGGCTGGCGGCCGCCAGCTGGATCAGCCCGGCGAGCCGCAGCGATCACGGCGACGAGCGGCTTGCCGCCGCCGCCCATCTCGCCGCCTATCTGGCGCATCTCGCGCCGGGAAGCGAAGACGCGCTGAAAGCCGGCGCGGCCCTGCTGGACGCGGCGTTCGGCTAGGTCTTCTCCGGCCGGCCGCTCCAGCGCCGCACCAGGGCGGTATCCAGGCCGAACAGGTCGAGCACCCGGCCGACCGTATGGTCGACGATGTCGTCGATGCTCTGCGGCTGGGCATAGAAGCCGGGCATCGGCGGCGCGACGACGGCGCCGAATTCGGTCACCGCCGCCATGTTGCGGATATGGCCCAGATGCAGCGGCGTCTCGCGCGGCACCAGCACCAGGCGGCGACGCTCCTTCAGGGTCACGTCGGCGGCCCGCGTCAGCAGGTTCGACGTCACCCCGGTCGCGATCTCGGCCAGCGTCTTCATCGAGCAGGGGATCACGACCATGCCCAGCGTGTGGAAGGACCCCGAGGCGATCGCCGCGCCGATATCGGCGACCGGATAGACGGTATCGGCCAGCGCCTTCACATCCCGGATGCTCCGCTGGGTTTCATAGGCGATCGTCATTTCCGCGGCACGGGTGAGCACGAGGTGGGTTTCGATGCCGCTGTTTTGCAAACATTCCAGAAGACGCAGGCCGTAGATCACTCCGGACGCGCCGGTGATGCCGACGACGAGTCGCCGCTGGGCCGGCGCGCGCATCGCCGGGCCGGGACCTTTCTGTGTAATCTTCGCGGCAGCCGAGCGGCGCGGCGCTGCGACCGCAGCGGCAGGCGCTGCGATGCCGGCAGGCTTTCGCGCAATTTTCTTAGGCCTGGCGCGAGTCGCTTTCTGACCGGCGGGCTTGGCAGTGCGGCGCATCGTTGCTCTCACAAGAGGGGAAATTTTTTATTCAGGGCTGACAAAACGCAAGCTCGGTGCTTAACTCTGAATCAAGCGCGTCCCGGTGCGGCCGCGCCTTTTTACGATATCCAGGCAGAGCCTGGTTGCAGGCTCACCTGGCTGACGAGGCCGTGCCGGCTGTCGCGCTCCGTACACCAAGGAGGAGCATGCGATGAACAATACGGCGCATCTCGATACTCTCATCGAAAAACATCACGCTCTGCAAGATGCGATCGATGACGAGATTCACCGCCCCATGCCCGATCAGGTCCGCCTTACCCAGCTCAAACGCGAAAAGTTGCGACTTAAAGAGGCCATTGCCCGACAGGCGCAATAGCCGGCTGCCATAGCCAGGCCGGATTTCCGGCTCTGCAGCTACGCCAGGTTTCGGGCTTTCTCACGCAGTTCGAATTTCTGGATCTTCCCCGTCGAGGTCTTCGGCAGCTCGCCGAACACCACGGTGCGCGGGCATTTGAACTTCGCCAGGCGCTCGCGGCAGAAGGCGATGATCTCGTCTTCCGTGGCTTTCGAGCCCGATTTCAGGGTCACGAAGGCGCAGGGGGTTTCGCCCCAATGCGCATCGGGCCGGGCGACCACGGCTGCCTCCATCACGTCGGGATGCATGTAGAGCACGCCCTCGACCTCCAGCGTCGAGATATTCTCGCCGCCTGAGATGATGATGTCCTTCGAGCGGTCCTTGATCTGCATGTAGCCGTTCGGATGCAGCACGGCGAGATCGCCGGAATGGAACCAGCCGCCGGCGAAGGCCTCCGCGCTGGCCTTCGGGTTCTTCAGGTAGCCCTTCATCACGATGTTGCCGCGGAACATGATCTCGCCCATCGTCTCGCCGTCGGCCGGCACCCGCTGCATGGTCTTCGGGTCCATCACCGTGACGTCTTCCTCGACATGGTAGCGCACGCCCTGGCGCGCCTTCATGCCTGCCTTCTCAGGCAGCGCGAGAGAGTCCCATTCCTCATGCCAGTCGCAGACCACGGCGGGGCCGTAGACTTCCGTCAGGCCGTAGACATGCGTCACGTCGAAGCCCATGCCTTCCATCGCGGCCAGCACCGCGGCCGGCGGGGCGGCGCCGGCGGTCATGCATTTCACGCCGGGCTGCAGTTTCGCGCGCACCTCCTCGGGCGCGTTGATCAGCATGCTCAGCACTGTCGGCGCGCCGCAGAAATGCGTCACGCCGTGACTGACGAAGCTGTCGTAGATCAGCGCGGGGTCCACCTTGCGCAGGCAGACATGCACGCCGGCCAGTATGGTGATGGTCCAGGGGAAGCACCAGCCGTTGCAGTGGAACATCGGCAGGGTCCAGAGATAGACTGGATGCTTGGGCAGATTCCAGGTCACCGCGTTGCCCACGGCGTTCAGGTAGGCGCCGCGATGATGCGTCACCACGCCTTTCGGATTGCCGGTGGTGCCCGAGGTATAGCCCAGCGCGATGGCGTCCCATTCGTCGCCGATGCCGCGCCATTCGTAATTCGGATCGCCGGTCTTGAGGAAATCCTCGTATTCGATCTCGCCGAAGAGTTCGCCGGTCGGGCAGAGGTGATCGTCGATGTCGATAACCAGCGGCTTGTTCTTCGACAGCGCGACGGCGGCCTTCACATTGGCGCTGTATTCGCGGTCGGTGAACAGAATCTTCGCCTCGCCATGCTCCAGGATGAAGGCGATGGCGGCGGGGTCGAGGCGGGTGTTGATCGCGTTGATCACCGCGCCGGTCACCGGGATGCCGAAATGGGCCTCGAGATGCGCCGGGGTGTTGGCGGCGATGATGGCCACCGTGTCGCCGCGCCCGATGCCGCGCTTTTCCAGCGCCGAGGCCAGCCGGCGGCAGCGCTCATACAATTCCGCGTAGGTATAGCGCAGCTTGCCGTGGATCACCGCCAGCCGGTCGGGGAAGACCTCGGCGGTGCGGCGCAGGAAGCTCAAGGGTGACAGCGGCTCGTACTTGGCCCGGTTCTTGTCGAGATCGCGGTCGAAGATGGTCGTCATCGTATGCTCCCCTGCAGGCGCGCCAAGCTAGAACAGGTCATGCCGCTACGGCAACGGCCGGTGGAGAAGGCCAGTCGGCTCATGGGAAATGCAGGCCGAAGCCGTCGGCCAGCAGTTTGAGCCCGCAGAGAAAGGTGAACACGTACACGATCTTGTAGAAGCCGGTATCGCTCATCTTGTGGTGCAGCCAGATGCCCAGATAGACCCCGCCGACCGCCACCGGCGCCAGGATGGCCGCCGTGCCCAGATTCTGCGGCGTGAACTGGCCGAGCCACCAATAGGGGATCAGCTTCAGGTAATTCACCACGGCGAAGAACACCACCGTCGTCCCGACGAACAGCGTCTTGTCCAGCCTTTGCGGCAGCAGATAGACCTGCAGGGGCGGCCCGCCGGCATGGGCGATGAAGCTGGTGAAGCCCGAGCAGGCGCTCCAGAACAGGCCTTTGGCGACGTTCGGCTGGGCTGGCTCGGCCGCCGCCCTGCTGAGCCATTTCTGCAGCACGAACGCCACGGCGACGCCGCCGACGATGATCTGCACGCCCTTATTGCTGACATAATCGGCGGTCAGAGTGCCGACGACGATGCCGATCACGGCGCCGCTGAGGATGATCGCCATGTTGCGGCGGTCCCACAGGCCGCGATAGCCCCAGAGGCCGGCCAGGTCCATCGCGCAGAGGACCGGCAGCATGATGGCGGCGGCCTGCAGCGGCGGCAGGACGAGGCTGAGCAGCGGCAGGGCGATCAGGCTGGTGCCGGGGCCGAAACCACCCTTGCTCAGGCCCACGATCAGCACGGCGGGAAAGGCCGCGGCGTAGAACCAGGGGTCGGGGATCATGGAGAAGGAAGACAGCATGGGGGCAACAAGGGAAGCGGGAGGACAGGTTCGGTTGACGCTGATGCGCAGCGAAGCTTATCCTGCATATCAAGTTCATACGCCAACACCAAATATTAGAAAGACGTGATGCATTCAGGTGTCTCCGCAGTGGCGGCCGCCATGGAGCAGGCGGTCCGGCGTCTGGAAGCCGCGCTCGGCCGGCGCGAGGCGGCATTGCACCGGCTGGCCGAGCAGCATGCGGCGGCGAATGCGGAGCTGAATTCCCTGCGCGAGGAATTGCAGGCGGCGAAGGACGACGCCGCCTCGCTGCGCGAGCGGGCGGCGCTGGTCGATGCGCTGCGCGAGGAGCTGGCGCAGATCCAGAACGAGCGCGGTGAGGGCGACATGCGCCCGGTGCCGGCCGGTTCTGCCGCCGACAGCGAGGTGCTCGCGACGCGCGACGCCGAGATCGCCGCCCTGAAGCGGGAACGCGATGCGCTGCAGGGGCAGCTGGTTTCCGCCCGCGCGGCGCAGGAGATGCTGCAGCGCGTGGCCGCCAGCAATGGGGCAGACCGGGACGATGAGGAGGAAGCCGGCCGATCGGGCGATACCGCTGCGCTGCGGGCCGAACTGGCCGCCGCGCGCGCCAGCCAGGCCGAGATGCAGGCCTTCCAGTCGGGCATCGCCGCGCGGCTCGAGGCCACGATGGCGCGACTGCGCCAGGCCCTTGAATCCGATACCGCGCAATAGCCAGGGAGCCAGCCGATGGGACAGGTCAACGTCACCGTCAACAACCGCCTCTACCAGGTCGGCTGCGACGATGGCGAAGAGGATCAGGTCCGCCGCCTGTCGCAGATGCTCGACGCGCGGGTGAGGGAGCTTGCCGCGCTGGTCGGCCAGGTCGGCGAGGCGCGATTGCTGCTGATGACGGCGCTGACGCTGGCCGACGATCTGGAAGGCGCCCAGCGCGATATTGCCGCGATAAAGCGCGAAATCGCCGCGATGCGCAGCGAACAGGGCGCGGCGCAGGCGGACTCCGATGCGCTGATGGGACTGGCCAGGCGGCTGGAGGATATTGCCGCACGGCTGGAGAGTACCTAGATTGGCCTGAGGACGGTGCGCTGCCCGGTGCGTCAGGCTTACATAACCCTGGGGCCAATGCTCATCTCTGAGGGAGCTGTCCCTGCCGGAACCGTGGTTCCGATCATACGGCGCCCACCTGGTACGCCAGGCCACAGAGGTTAGTTCATGCCAACGGCCAGGGCGGGCCCGTCCGCTCACTTTCTCATCCCAGGCCGTGGCCCCCGCACTCTCTTCCGATGCCGATCTCGATGCCGCCAAGGCAAAGCTGCGCGTCCGGCTGAGGCAGCGCCGCGCCGAGGCGGCGAAGGCCAACGGCGCTGCCATCGCCGACGTGGCCGCCACGCGGTTCCTCGAAGCCATTCCGGTGCAGGGCGCGCGGGCGGTCGGCGCCTACTGGCCGCTGGCCGACGAGCTCGATCCGCGTCCGCTGCTCAGAACGCTGCAGCAGCGCGGCGCCGTGATCGCCCTGCCGGTCGCCGCGGCCGGCCGCGCCACGCCGCTCGATTTCCGCCGCTGGGACGATCTGTCGCAGCCACCGCCGCCCGGCATGCACCGGATTCCCTCGCCGCCGGCCGATGCGCCGCTGCTGCGACCGGATATACTGCTGGTGCCGCTGGTGGGATTTGATATGACAGGCCGCAGGCTCGGCATGGGCGGCGGCTATTACGACGCCACCCTGGCGGCTTTGCGCGCCGGGGCGGCAGGTATTCTGGCGGTAGGCTATGCCTTCGCCGTGCAGCAGGTTCCGGAACTGCCTGCCGGCAGCTGGGACCAGCGGCTGGACTGGATTGTGACCGAGCGCGCGGCGATCGCGTGCGCAGACGGAAAGCAGGATTGACGTGAAGCTTCTCTATTGCGGCGATGTGGTCGGCCGGTCGGGGCGCGACGCGGTGGTGACGAAGATCCCCGAACTGCGCGCGTCGCTCGGCCTCGATTTCGTGCTGGTCAACGGCGAGAACGCCGCTTCGGGTTTCGGCATCACGGGCAAGATCTGCGAGGAATTCTACGGCGCCGGCGTGGATGCGCTGGTGCTCGGCAACCACAGCTGGGACCAGCGCGAGACCATCGGCTATATCAACGGCGACCCGAAGCTGCTGCGGCCACTGAATTACCCGAAGGGCACGCCGGGCCGCGGCGCCGCCGTCTTCACCACGCAGCGCGGCCAGAAGGTGCTGGTCGTCCAGGTGATGGGCCGCGTCTTCATGGACCCGCTCGACGATCCCTTCGCCGCCGTGGAAGCCGAGTTGCAGAAATGCCGCCTCGGCCCAGGAACAGGACTGGGGGTCGACGCGATCATCGTCGACATCCATGGCGAGGCGACCTCGGAGAAGATGGCGATGGGCCATTTCTGCGATGGCCGCGCCTCGCTTGTCTGCGGCACGCACAGCCATGTGCCGACGGCGGATGCGCAGATTCTGCCCAACGGCACGGCCTACCAGACCGATGCCGGCATGTGCGGCGACTACGACAGCGTGATCGGCATGAAGAAGGAGCCGGCGATCGCCCGCTTCGTCACCAAGCTGCCGACCGAGCGCCTGAGCCCGGCCGAGGGCGCCGCCACCGTGTGCGGCCTGCTGGTCGAGACCGACGACGCCACCGGCCTGGCCCGCCACGCCGCGCCGCTGCA
>CAYSCA010000047.1:0-18438 GCA_964429465.1 uncultured Rhodospirillaceae bacterium | reverse complement strand
GACGAACGCTTCCCCGCGCGCCCGGATCAATCTCGGCATCCGCCGGCGGCTGGCGCCCCTGCTCGAGAACGACCGCCGCAAGATCGAGCTGGTCAACAGCCTGCTGTTCTCCTTCCCGGGCACGCCAATCATCTATTACGGCGACGAGATCGGCATGGGCGACAATATTTTTCTCGGCGACCGCAACGGCGTGTGGACGCCGATGCAATGGACGCCGGACCGCAATGGCGGATTCTCCCAGACCGATCCGGCGCAGCTTTATCTGCCCGCGATCATGGACCCGATCTACGGCTATCAGGCGGTCAATGTCGAGGCGCAGTCGAAGAATATCGCCTCCCTGCTGAGCTGGATGAAGCGCATCATCGCGGTGCGGAAATCGACGCATTGTTTCGGCCGCGGAACGCTGACATTCCTGCGTCCGGAGAATCGGTCGGTTCTGGTTTATCTGCGGCAATGCGGCGACGAGGTGATCCTGTGCGTCGCCAATCTGTCGCGCTCGGCGCAGGCCGTCGAGATCGATCTCTCCGCCTTTGCCGGTCGCGTGCCGCTGGAGATGCTGGGGCGGACCACCTTTCCGAAGATCGGTCGGTCGCCGTTTCCGGTGACCCTGGCACCCTATGGTTTCTTCTGGTTCCAGCTCTGCAGCGGCGACGAGCCGGTCAGGGCGCCGCGCGCCCTGCTGCCTGCCTTTACAACCCTGGTCTGGACGAACTCATGGGATTCCCTGCGCAACGCCGCCGTGCGGCAGGCGTTCGAGTCCGATGCATTGCCGTCCTTCCTGACCGCGCAGCGCTGGTTCGCCGGCAAGGAGCAGCGCGTCATCGCGCCCCAGCTCAAGGCCATCGTGCCGGCCGACGGAACCCGTGTTGAGCTGGCGCTCGCGATGGTGGATGTTCCGGCGGGCGGCGGGCAAAGCCGATATCTTCTGCCGCTGGGGGTTCGCTGGGACTGGTCGAAGCAGACCCAGGGATTGGCGCCGTCGCTGGTCTTGGCCGTGGTGCGGCGCGGCCCGCGCCAGGGTGCGCTGCTGAATGCGGTGGGCGACAGGGAGCTTGCCGCATGGCTGCTCACCAATATCCACAAAGGCAGCACGATGGAGAAGCCCGGCTGCCGGCTGGAATTCCGGCCCACTGCCGCCCTGCCGGCGGAAGCCCCGACCGTGCAGGACGCCAAGGCGATGGGCGTCGAGCAGAGCAACTCCTCGGTGATCGTCGACGAAACCTATGTCGTCAAATGGTATCGCCGGCTGCAGCCGGGCCTCAATCCGGATATCGAGATCGGCCGCCATCTGGCCAAGACCTCCTATCGCAATACGCCGCTTCTGGTCGGCACCCTGGAGGCGGCCATGGATGACGGGCAATATGCCCTGGCCATCGTGCAGCAGTACGTCCTGAACCAGGGCGATGGCTGGGCGCTGACGGCCAGCTACCTGGACCGCTTCCTGGAAGAACAGCGATTGCTGGAGACTCCGGCAGAGGCATCACAGTCACAGCATGGCGGCTACCTGCCGCGCATGCAGCAGATCGGCACGCGGCTGGCTGAACTGCATCTGGCATTGACGGAACCGCATGGCGATCCCGCCTTCACCCCCGAGCCCGTCACCCAGGCGGATCTGGCCAGTCAGAAGGGAAGGCTGCTGCACAATATGGAAGACGTGTTTCGCCGCCTCGAGCAGGTGTCGGGCAGTGCCTCGGAACGCGCCCGGCCGCTGGCCGCGGCATTGGCGGAGCGTCGCAAGGAGGCCATGCGGCGGGTGACTGCACTCCAGCCCGATCTGGCCGGGGCGCGGAAGGCCCGCCACCATGGCGACTTCCATCTCGGCCAGATCATGATCGTGCGCGACGACGTGTTCCTGATCGACTTCGAAGGCGAGCCCGAGCGCAGCATGGAAGAGCGCCGGCACAAGGCATCGCCGTTGCGCGACGTCGCCGGCCTGATCCGGTCGCTCGACTATGCGGCGCTCGCCGCCGTCGACCGCATGATCCAGACGATGCCGGATGGCGCCGGCCCCATCTACGATGCGGCCCATCAATGGCGGCGCGCCGCCGTGCAGGAATTCCTTCACGCCTATCGCCTGCGGGTCGATGCGGCCGAACTGCATCCCTCGGCCCCCGAAGGGTTCGACGGCTGGCTGCGTTTTCTGCTGCTGGAGAAGGTGGTCTATGAAGTCGGATATGAGCTGGCCAATCGCCCCGGCTGGCTTCATGTCCCGCTGATCGGCATGTGGGAGTTGTTGTTTCCTGGCGAGGAATTGCCGCGATGAACAAGTTGCCGCCCGAGGCCTGGGCCATTATCGAAGGCCGGCACAGCGATCCCTTCGCCTATCTTGGCCCTCATGCCGAGGAAGACGGGACGGTGGTGCGCGCCTATCTGCCTTCCGCCGTCAGCGTCAGCGTCCTGCCGTCCAGGGGCAAGGAATTCAAGCTCCAGCCGCTGCATGACGCGGGCCTGTTTGCCGGGAAGGGCCAAGCCGGCGAGGGTGCCTATCGGCTCCGCGCGCAGTTTGCCGACACCATCATCGAACTGGAAGACGCCTATCGCTTTCCGCCGATCCTGTCCGACTACGACCTCTATCTGCTGGGCGAGGGGACGCATCAGCGCGCGTGGGAGGTGCTCGGGGCGCATCCGAGAAAGGTGGACGGCATAGACGGCGTGGCCTTTGTGGTTCTCGCGCCGAATGCACGGCGCGTCAGCGTCGTCGGGGAGTTCAATTTCTGGGATGGCCGCCGGCATGCCATGCGGTCGCGCGGCAACGGCTTCTGGGAGATTTTCATCCCCGATGCGCGGCCGGGTCAGAAATACAAGTACGAGATTCTCGGGCCCGATAACCGGCTGCTTCCCGCGAAAGCCGATCCGTTCGCCTTCGCGGCTGAGATGCGGCCCAATACGGCGTCTGTCATCATGGACCCGGCCGGTATTCCGCATCCGGCAGCCGCGCCAAAGGGCGTCAACCGGCTGGACCGGCCGATCTCGATCTACGAAGTCCATCTCGGCTCGTGGCGGCGGGCGGAAGGCAATCGCTGGCTTACCTATCGCGAGCTGGCCGAGCAGTTGCCGGCCTATGCCACAGATATGGGGTTCACCCATATCGAGCTCCTGCCGGTGATGGAGCATCCTTTCGACGGTTCCTGGGGCTATCAGCCGACCGGTCTCTATGCGCCGACCAGCCGCTTCGGGCCACCGGAGGATTTCGCCTTTTTCGTCGATGCCTGTCACCGGGCCGGCCTTGCCGTGATCCTCGACTGGGTGCCGGGGCATTTCCCCGACGATCCGCATGGCCTCGGGCAATTCGACGGCACCGGCTTGTACGAGCATGCCGATCCGCGTCAGGGCCGCCATCTCGACTGGAATACGCTGATCTACAATTACGGCAGGAATGAAGTCGTCAACTTCCTGATGTCGAATGCGCTGTTCTGGCTCGACCGCTATGGCGTCGACGGGCTGCGGGTCGATGCCGTGGCCTCCATGCTCTATCTCGATTACAGCCGCCCCGCCGGCGGCTGGGTGCCGAACCGGCATGGCGGGCGGGAGAATATCGAAGCGATAGAATTCCTTCGGCGCACCAATATTCTTGTCTTCGGGCAATTCCCCGAGGCGACCACGATGGCGGAGGAATCCACCGCCTGGCCTATGGTGTCGCGGCCGGTCGAATGGGGGGGGCTGGGCTTCGGCTACAAATGGAACATGGGCTGGATGCATGACAGCCTGAACTACATCAGCCGCGACCCGCTCTATCGCAGCCATCATCACGGCGAGATCCTGTTCGGGCTGCATTACGCATTCTCGGAAAATTTCGTGCTGCCGCTGTCCCATGATGAAGTCGTGCATGGGAAGGGGTCTCTGCTCGCGCGTATGCCGGGCGATCAGTGGCAGCGCTTTGCCAATCTGCGCGCCTATTTCGCCTTCATGTACGGCCATCCCGGCAAGAAGCTGCTGTTCATGGGGGGAGAGATCGCCCAGGAGCGCGAATGGAGCCATGACCGCAGCCTGGACTGGCATGCCCTGGAGCAGCCGCTCCATCACGGCATCCAGTCGCTGATCCGGGATCTCAATCACCTGTATCGCAACGTGAAGGCGCTGCATGAACGCGACAGCGAGCCGGACGGGTTCCAGTGGTTGGTGGCAGATGACAGCGCCCAGAGCGTCTTTGCCTGGGTACGCCGCGGTCGCGACCCGCGGGATTGCTGCCTGATCGCGGTCAATTTCACGCCCGAGGTGAGGCGGGAGTATCGGGTGCCGGCGCCGCTGCCGGGCGCGTGGCGGGAAGTCCTCAACACCGATTCCGAGTATTACGGCGGCAGCAATATCGGCAACAATGGCGTTGTCAGCTCCGTCGAGCGCGGTGCAGCCGGACCGGAGCTGACCCTCGTCATTCCTCCCCTGGCGGCGCTGTTTCTCGTGCCGGACTGATTGATGCGGGTGCAGACAGGGCATGCCGGAACCCTTGGTGCGACCTGGGATGGGCGCGGCGTCAATTTTGCGCTGTTCTCGACTCATGCGGAAAAGGTCGAACTCTGCCTGTTCGATCCGCAGGGGCGCCGCGAACTGGAGCGGGTCGCGATGCCGGAATGCACTGAAGGCATCTGGCATTGCTATCTGCCGGATGTCTCGCCCGGCCAGCTCTACGGCTATCGCGTTTATGGCCCTTACGAGCCCAACCAGGGTCATCGTTTCAATCCGCACAAGCTTCTGCTCGATCCCTATGCCAAAAGGGTTGCCGGGCGCCTGGTCTGGAGCGATGCCCATTTCGGCTATCGTTACGGCAGCCCCCGCGGCGACCTGTCCTTCGACCGCCGCGACAATGCCCGCGGAATGCTGAAAGCAATGGTCGCCGATGACGCCTTCACCTGGGGCAATGACCGAAACCCGCGAATTCCTTGGCCTGAAACGATCATCTACGAGGCGCATGTCAGGGGATTCACGATCCGGCGCGAGGATGTGCCGCCCGGCTGGCGGGGATTGTTCCGCGGGCTGGCTGCGCCGGGCGTGATCGATCACCTCCGGCGCCTGGGCGTGACCTCGCTGGAGCTGCTGCCGGTCCATGCCTTCATCGATGATCGGATGCTGGTGGAGCGCGGCCTGCGGAATTACTGGGGCTATAACACGATCGGCTTTTTCGCGCCCGATCCCGGCTATGGCCCCGACAACACGCCAGCGGTCTTCAGGTCGACCATAGCGCGGCTGCATGATGCCGGGATCGAGGTCTTCCTTGATGTCGTCTACAATCATACCGCGGAGGGCGACCATCTCGGGCCGACGCTTTGCTTCCGCGGCATAGATAACGCTGCCTATTACTGGCTGCGCCCTGACAGCCCGCGCTATTACGAGAACTTCACCGGCTGCGGCAACGCGCTCAACCTCACGCAGCGGCATGTGCTGAGGATGGTGATGGATTCCCTGCGCCACTGGGTGGTCAACTATCATATCGATGGTTTCCGTTTCGACCTGGCAAGCACGCTGGGGCGCGGGGCGCAGGGTTTCGAGCGGCAGGCAGCCTTCTTCGCGGCTGTGCGCCAGGATCCGGTGCTGTCCCGCGTCAAGCTGGTGGCGGAGCCATGGGATATCGCCACGGGCGGCTATCAGGTAGGCCATTTTCCGGAAGGTTGGTCGGAATGGAACGATACTTTCCGGCAGGCCCAGCGCCGCTTCTGGCGCGGCGAGAAAAGCATGATCGGCGAACTGGCCGGGCGGATGACCGGCTCGGCCGACCTGTTTAACCATGACGGCCGCGGGCCGTGGTCGGGCATCAACCACATTACCGTGCATGACGGTTTCACGCTGAGTGATCTGGTCAGCTACAACGACAAGCACAACGAGGCGAACGGGGAAGACAACCGGGACGGCAGCGACGACAATTGCAGCCATAATTGCGGCGTGGAAGGCGGCACGGACGATCCGGCGGTCCTCAAGCGGCGCCTGCGGTTGCGGCAGAACCTGCTGGCCAGCCTGTTCCTGGCGCAGGGCGTGCCGCTGCTGCTTGCCGGCGATGAGGCCGGCAACAGCCAGGCCGGCAACAACAATGCCTATTGCCAGGACAACGAGGTGGGCTGGACCGACTGGAGCGGACTGGGCGATCCGCGGCGCGATCTGACCTCATTGATCTCGGAACTGGCCGGCCTGCGCCGGCGTTATCGCCAGTTGGCGCCGCGACGGTGGCTGCGGGGCGGGCAGCCGGGCGAGCCCTATTCGGTCCACTGGCTGAAACCCGATGGCAGCGAGATGGCGCAGAAGGACTGGCATTTCCCGGCGGCGCGGTTCCTTGCCTATCTGCTCGGCCCTGTCGAGGAGGAAGCGCCGCCGGTTCTGATCGTCATCAACGGCTCCGGCGCCGTGATCGAACAGACGCTGCCGGACTGGCCGCAATACGGCAACTGGAACTGCGTCTTCAGCACGGCCCTCAGGGGCGGCGAATTGCAGGCCGAAACCCTGGCTGCGGGCGAGGCATTTGCGGCCGCTGCACGATCCACATCACTCCTTGCAGGTACGCCATGACGACACATGCTTTCGGGCCGATGCTGCTGCCGGACGGGGGCGTGGAATTCCGCCTCTGGGCTCCTGCCGCGAGGATGGTCGAGCTGATGCTCGACGGCACCGCGAGCCCGATGGCGCCAGCAGAAGACGGATGGTTCAAGCTGATCCGCCGGGAGGCAGGGCCGGGCAGCCTGTACAAGTTCCGGATCGACGGGGAGCTGGAAGTGCCCGACCCGGCCTCGGCCTTCCAGCCGGCGGATGTCGCCGGCGCCAGCGAGGTGATCGACCATGGCTGGCAATGGCAGGCGGATCGCTGGCGCGGACGGCCATGGGATGAGGCAGTTTTCGTCGAGCTGCATGTCGGCACCTTCTCCGCGGAAGGCGATTACCGCGGGGTGATGAGACATCTGGATCATCTTGCCGACACCGGAATCACGGCGATCGAACTGATGCCGCTGTCGGACTTTTCCGGAAGCCGCAACTGGGGCTATGACGGCGTATTGCCTTTCGCGCCCGATCACGCCTATGGCCGGCCGGAGGACCTGCGGGCCCTGGTGGATGCCGCGCATCAGCGCGGCCTGATGGTTTTCCTCGATGTCGTCTACAATCATTTCGGTCCGGAGGGAAATTACCTGCCGCGCTATGCCCCGGCCTTTTTCACCCAGGACCGACATACCCCCTGGGGCGGAGCGATCGATTACCGCATCCCCGAAGTTCGCACCTTCGCCATCGAGAACGCACTGCACTGGCTGCGCAACTACCGCTTCGACGGCCTGCGGCTGGACGCGGTTCATGCGATCAAGGAGTCCGGCGATCCGCCGCTCCTGCACGAACTGAGCCGCGCCGTCGGCCATCTGGCCGAGGCGAGCGGGCGGCAGATCCATCTCGTGCTCGAGAATGACGACAATGCCGCGCATCTGCTCGATCCTGCCACCGATCCGCCCGCCGGCAGATACCGGGCCCAGTGGAACGACGACTACCATCACGCCTGGCATGTCCTGCTGACCGGGGAGACCGCCGGCTATTACGGCGACTATGCCGAGCCGCGGCGGCACCTGCTGCGCTGCCTCTCGGGCGGCTTCGCCTATCAGGGAGAAATCTCCCCGCATCGCGGATTCGTGCCGCGCGGCGAGGATGCAACCGGACTGCCTGCTACGGCTTTCGTGAATTTCCTGCAGAATCACGACCAGATCGGCAACCGGCCCTTCGGCGAGCGGCTGGAAACCCTTGCCCCCGCCGCGGCCGTGGAAGCGGCCCTGGCGATCACCCTGCTGCTGCCGATGCCGCCGATGCTGTTCATGGGCGAGGAATGGGGGGCGCGGCAGCCGTTTCCCTTCTTCTGCGATTTCACCGGCGATCTCGCCCGCGCCGTCGAGGAGGGACGTAAACGGGAATTCCAGGATATCTTCTCGCGTCTGCCGCCGGGGCAGACATTGCCCAATCCGATGGACCTGGCGACCTTCGAAAGCGCCAGGCTCGACTGGTCAGACCTCCATCGGCAGGAATGCCGCGCGCGGCACGATCTCGTCCGGCGCCTGCTGGAGGTTCGCCGCACCCAGATCGTCCCGCGACTGCCGGGCATGACCGGCTCGCAGCAGCCGGCGCAGGACCACGGCAACGGAAGCATCTCGGCAAGCTGGACGCTGGGCGACAACAGCCGCCTGCATCTGCTTGCCAATATTGGCGTCGAGCCGGCTCACCTGCCGGAGCAACGGCCGGTTGGCATGCCGGTCTGGGGCGTACAGCCGATGCAGGACCTGCCGCCCTGGTCCGTATTCTGGCAGATCGAGCGGAGCTGATGCCGTCCCTCATCCCGAGTGCGACCTATCGACTGCAGTTTACCAACGGCTTCGGCTTTGCTGACGCGACGAAGCTGGTTCCTTACCTCAAGGCTCTCGGCATCACGCATGTCTACGCCTCGCCTTTCCTGCGCGCCCGCGAAGGGAGCACGCATGGCTACGACGTGGTTGATCACAATCAGCTCGATCCGCAATTCGGGGGCGAGGAGGAATTCAGCAAACTGGCCGCCGCGCTCGCCAGGGCCGATATGGGGCTCATTCTCGATTTCGTGCCCAATCACATGGGCGTCGGCCATGCCGACAATGCCTGGTGGCTGGACATGCTGGAATGGGGGCCGCGCTCACCTTATGCCCGGTTTTTTGATGTCGACTGGAGCAACCTGCCGGGGCGCAGCAGGCCCGGGATTCTCCTGCCGCTGCTCGGCAAGCCTTATGGCGAGGCCCTGGCCGCCGGGGAATTGCGGCTGTGCTTCGATGCCGCCGAGGGGAGTTTTTCGGTCTGGTATTACGATCATCGCCTGCCCATTCGCCCGGGCGACTACCCGGCCATCCTGAAGGACCTGCGGATTCCCGACGCCGACCTGCCCAAGTTTCCGCACGGCAAACTTGCGACAGACCGGGCGGTCGCTGCCGAGATGAAGTCGGCTCTGGCAGCATCCCCCGCTGTTGCCCGTCGGATCGATGCGGCGCTTGAAGGCGAGCCGTCGACGGACAGGCTGCACCGGCTGCTGCTACGGCAGCATTACATGCTGGCCTACTGGCGCAGTTCGGCAAGCGAAATCAACTACCGCCGCTTCTTCGATATCAATGGTCTCGCCGGCCTCCGGATGGAGGACGACCGGGTCTTCGCGGCCACGCACAGGCTCGTGAAAAAACTCATTCAGATAGGCCAGTTGCATGGGCTGCGGCTCGACCATATCGATGGACTCTATGACCCGGCCGACTATTGCAGGAAGCTGCGAGGGCTTGTCCAGCAAGCAGATGCGAGGCCCGGCGGGTTCTATATCCTGGTCGAGAAGATCCTCGGGGAGACGGAGGCATTTCCGGACTTCCCCGGAGTTGCGGGCACGACCGGTTACGAATGGCTGAACGCGATTTGCCGATTGCTGGTCAGCGACGCGGGGCTGCCCAGCCTCGAAGAGGTGTGGCGTGAGTTCACTGGGGAATCACAATCCTATTTCCGGATGGAGCAGGATGCGAAAGCCGAGACCATCTCCGGCATGTTCGCCGGCGAACTGGAAACACTGGTCCGTCTGCTGCGCCGGATCGCCGCCGGCAACCGGCGCAGCCAGGATTTCACCGCGGACCAGCTGCGAAGCGCGCTGCGGGCCTACGTGGGTGCGTTGCCCGTCTACCGGACCTATGTCACATCCGAGAAGGGCGCATCTGCCCCGGATCGTGCAATCATCGACGCCGCCATAGAGGCGGCGCGGAAATCCGCGCCGCGTATCGAACCTGCGCTGTTCGATTTCCTGCGCGATCTGCTCACCCTGGATATCCTGAAGCCGCGGCATCATGGCTACAGCCGTCGCCGCACGCATCTGTTTGTCGGCAAGCTGCAGCAATTCACCGGGCCCGTAATGGCAAAGGCCCTGGAAGATACCTGCTTCTACCGCCATTTCCGCCTGCTCAGCTTCAACGAGGTCGGCGGCCAGCCCAACGGCCGCGGCCTGGATGGCCCTGGCTTTCATGCCCTGATGGCGCAGCGCATGAAGCAACAGCCCCATGGCCTGACCGCAACCGCCACGCATGATACCAAGCGCGGCGAAGACGCTCGCACTCGCATCGCCGCGCTGTCCGAACTGGTGGAGGAATGGCGCAAAGCGGTGGGCCGGTGGCAGGACTGGAACAAGCCGCTCGCCGCCGGCGGACCATCGCGGAGCCATCAGTATATGCTCTATCAGGCCCTGCTGGGAGCCTGGCCGCTGGCGGGCCCGGACCAGGAATTCACCGATCGTGCCGTCGCCTATGCGATCAAGGCGGCGCGAGAGGGCAAGCAGGAAACTTCCTGGCATTATCCCGATCCCCACTACGAGGCGGCGCTTGAGCGTTTCCTGCGCGGTATTCTCGATCCCGCCCGGTCCGTCCAATTCCTTGCCGATTTCAGCAGCCTGGCCGAACGGATCGCTCTGCTGGGAGGATTGAACAGTCTCAGTCAGGTGACGCTGAAGCTCATGATGCCCGGCGTTCCGGACCTCTATCAGGGTACCGAGCTGTGGGATTTCTCTTTCGTCGACCCTGACAACCGCCGGCCTGTCGATTTCGGGCTGCGGCAGAAATTGCAGCAGGAACTGCGCGATGGCATCGATTGGCCAGCACTGGCTGCGGCATGGCGCGACGGGCGGATCAAGTTCGCCCTTTCCCAGGCATTGCTTCGCCTGCGAGAGGCGAAAGCCGATCTGTTCAGGGACGGGGATTACCGCGCGACCCCGGTGAAGGGGCGGCATTCCGACAAGGTAATGGCATTCAGCCGCAATCACGGCGGGCAGAGCGTGATCGTCGCGACGGGACGATTGATGGCCGGGCTGACCGACGGAGGGCGGCGCTGGCCGCAAGGGCGGGATTGGATGGATACCGCGATCGATCTGCCGGCCGGCCAGGTTTTCCAGAATGTCCTGCGCCCTGGGGAAACTTGCCGCGATCTGCTGCCGCTTTCCGACGGCTTCCGCGATGTTCCGGTAGCCGTCTATCTCGGGTCGGGGTAAAGCCGGTCAGTCGAGTTGATAGAGGAAAGCCGCAATATCGCGCGCATGCGCATCGGTTACGCCGAGGTCGGGCATGGCGGTATCGGGCGCGATGGCCTTCGGATCGGACAGCCAGGCAACCATGTTCTCGGGCGTGTTCGGCACGATGCCGGCCAGATAGACCCGCGAACCGATATGGCGCAGGCTGGGCCCGATCCAGGCGTCAGGCCCGACCACGCCGGGTATTCTATGGCAGGTGACGCAGGCATATTGCTGGATGGCGATCTCTCCGATTTTCGGATCGCCCAGTCTGGTGACGTCCTTTCGCCCGGAAGGCGGCTGTGCGTCGCATGCCGAAAGCAGAACCGGCAGCAGCGGCAACAGCAGAGCCAGCAGCGATGTTCGTCTATTCATCGGGCTTCACCCGCTCGGCGCAATAGGAGGACAATGGCAGGCCTTCGACTCCGGGCCGGCCGGAGCGGATCATCGTCTGATAATCCTTCGGCGACAGGACGGGCAGGCAGGCGACGAAGGCGACGACCGCCCATAATTCGGTATCGTCGAGACGGAACTCCCAGGCCGGCATGCCGGTCATCTTGATGCCGTGCTTCACGGTCCAGTAAATCTCCGGTATCCGCCATTCGCGGGCCGCCTGCACCAGGCTCCCCGGAACCGGAGTCATGCCCAGCGCAAACGGCTCTGGCGCAACACCCGGCGCGCCGTGACACTGAACGCAATGGCTCTGATACAGCCAGAGGCCCGGTTCGAACAACAGCGTGGGAGGCGGCATTGGAGGGACATCATCAGCCCGCCGCCTGACCGAATGGATCATGGCGGTGTGAATGGCCCAGTATACGGGGGCGGTATGCTGTCGTGTCGCCGCTACGTTGTAGATGCCGGAATAGATGAAGGCGATGCCCGCTGCGATGCCAAGCAAGCCGGCCAGCAGGATGCCGGCGATGCCGACAAGCATCGTCCGCTTCATGGCTGATCGCCGCGCAGTGTATACAGGTAGGCGACCATGTCGCGCGCTTCCGCCGGCGTGATGCCGAGGTTCGGCATCGCGGTAAGCGGCGCTACGGCCGGCGGATTCTGCAGCCATCTGCTCAGATTGGCGGGGGTGTTCGGCAATATTCCCGCGATATAGGCCTGGCGTCCGACGGCCAGGAGCGGCGGTCCGACCCGGCCCCTGGCGCTTCGGATTCCAGCGATCTCATGGCACGCGCCGCAGCCAAGCGCATGGATTGCCGCCTTACCGCGGTCAGCGTCACCGGCCGTTGTCTGGCGCTCGCAGCTGGCCGCAAGGATCGCAGCCGAGATCACGCCGAGGATGGCAAACCGCCGCGGCACGTCAGCCGGCTTTTCGCGCAGCACCCCTTGCCGCGGAGGTCGGGCGGTCGGCGCCCTTCACGCTGCGTTTCAGCGCCTCGACAAGATCGATGACCTGGGCGCCGCCTCCCGAGGGCTCGTCCTCTTCGACCTGGACCGGCTTCTTATGCTTCGCCTTGGCCTCGATCAGTTCCCGGACAGCGCTGGTATACGTGTCTTTGAAGCGGCCGGGATCGAAGGGGGCGCTTTTCCGCTCGATCAGTTCCTTGGCCAGCCCGAGAAGTTCGTTGTCCGATGCGCCGGCGTCGACATCGGCGAAGAATGGCGCCGCGGCTCTTACTTCGTCGGCGAAGCGCAGGGTTTCCAGAAGGAGGCCGTTGCCGCAGGGCTTCAGCGCCGCCACATATTCACGGCCGCGCATCACGAACTGGCCAAGGCCGAGGCGACCCGACGACCGCAGGGCATCGCGCAGGACGCTATAGGCCTCTTCCGCCAGATCGCCATCGGCAACGACATAATAGGGACGATCGAACCAGATCGGATCTATTTCGCCCTGCTTGACGAACTGGATGAGGTCGAGGGTCTTCTTGGTCTCGATCCTGAGCGCCTCGATTTCCTCCGGATCGATCAGAACATAGCTGCCTTTGGTCAGCTCATATCCCTTCACGATCTCGTCGGTATCGACCGGGCCGATTCCGGGAACCACTTTCTGATAGCGGATGCGTTTTCCCGAAGGCTCATGGACCTGATGGAAACTGATCTGGGCACCAGTCTTGGTCGCGGGATACAAGCGAACGGGAACCGAAACGAGAGCCAGGCGCAGATTTCCGGTCCATAGCGGACGCGCCGAAGTCACACCACCCCGCCCGGCAGCGGGTTTATTCGATCTGGTCTTCCGGGCCTTTGTCTTGGGCTTTCTGGACGAGGTTTTCTGTTTTGCCATCGCGAACCCGTACCCCTTCCGGCGATGCTGCCGCCGGTCAGAAACCCCAATACTCTCCGCGAGTTCCGCTCCGGCGGGATAAGCGGCAGAATGCCGCGAAAAACCTGATCAGCGGTTTGAGGCGAACAAAGACGGGTTTCATGGGTTGCTTTGCATGCAGATGATGCATGGCGGAGTCTGGAGTATTTGCTTGACCGGAGAGCCGGATTATAGTTGCAGATCAGTTGATTGTGGCAAGGGATCGACTGTTTCTCGCGCCCCCATTGCCCATCCCGGGCGATGTTTCCCGACGAGGCTGTGCGATGGCTGATTCACAAGACAGGATGACGGCTTTGCGCAAGCGGGCGCGGGCGGGAGGCGGTGCCACCGTCGTTTCGCTCGCGGTTGCCGAGGACAATTCGCAGGATTGGCTCGGGCGCAGCCTGAAGCAGCTGTTCGACAATATTGCGAGTGAGCCCATTCCGCAGCGGATTGTCGACAAGCTCCAGGAACTGGAGCAGAAGGACTAGCTGTTTCGCTGCAATAGTCGGGATTGCATCTCCTGACTGTAATGGCGCTTTCCCATTCACCTTCTACCTCTCTCCGACACAACTTTATCCCTTGTCATTGCACGATGACCATGACGACATGGACGGCAGCCGTCCCGTCAGGGGGCGGACTGTTTTCAGGAGTCGAGTAAAGGAAGTTCATGGCGGAAAAGCCTGATTTCAAAGCGACATTACTGGCCGAAATCCCTGCCCTGCGTGCTTGGGCGCATTCTCTGTGTCACAACCGCGATCTGGCCGACGACCTCATCCAGGAGACGCTGGCGAAAGCCTGGGCCAACCGCAAGGCGTTCATGCTCGGCACCAGCATGCGGGCGTGGCTCTACACCATTCTGCGCAACACCTATTACAACCTGCTGCGCCAGAAACGTCGCGAGGTGGCCGACGCGGACGGGAAATACGCCGAAGGTCTGGTGGCTCAGCCAGCCCAGCAGGCCCGTCTCGAATTGCAGGAAGTCGCCGAAGCGCTGCATCGCCTGCCGTTGAAGCAGAGGGAGGTGCTGATCCTGATCGGCGCCAGCGGGCTTTCCTATGAGGAAGCAGCGACGATCTGCGGCTGCAGCATCGGAACGATCAAAAGCCGGCTGTCCAGGGCGCGGCAGGCGATGGCGGTGATGCTGGAGGGAGAGGGTCAGATGCTGCGCGGCTTCGGCCAGGAGGCGCTGGAGGAGGCTGCTGCGCTGCCGGAGCCGGGCGGCAAGCCGGCCTCGAGTCTCACCGAAACCTGACCGTTGGGTTCACACAACGACGCCGAGCGCCCCGACGACCAGGCAGAGAAACACCAAATCACGGGCAAGTCCGCCAAAACCGGCCATCATCGCCATCCTTTTTTCGGAAGCTCCCTAAAACCGAAACACCGGTCCGGGGATTTGGTTCCCAATCGAATCAGCCCATGTATTCGCCGCCATTGGGATGCAGCACCTGTCCGGTCATGAAGGCGGAATCGCTTGACGCCAGAAAGACAAAGCAGGGCGAAATTTCGTCCGGTTCGGCAGCGCGGCCCATCGGATTGCTGGTGCCGAACGTCTTCACATCCTCGGCACTGAAAGATGCCGGGATCAGCGGTGTCCAGACCGGGCCGGGGGCGACCGCATTGACCCGGATTCCCCGGCCTACAAGCGCCTTGGCGAGCGACCGGGTGAACGCGACGATCGCGCCCTTGGTGGAGGAATAGTCGATCAGCTTCGGATTGCCGTGGAAAGCCGTGATGGATGTCGTATTGACGATGGCAGAGCCCTTGCCGAGGTGAGGCAGGACAGCCTGGGTCAGGAAGAACATGGAGAAGATATTGGTCTCGAACGTGACCTTCAGCTGCTTTTCATCGATCTCGGTCAGGTCGCGGGCGACATGCTGTTCGGCGGCATTGTTGACCAGGATATCAATGTGCCCGAAGGACGTCAGCGCGGCTTCAACGACGCCGGTTGCGGTTTCGCGCCTGCCGAGATCGCCGGCGATGCTGCGGCATGAGGTGCCCGCCGCCTTGACCAGCCGTTTCGTCTCTTCGGCATCTTCGCTCTCATCGAGATAGACGAAAACGATATCCGCTCCCTCCTTGGCCATGGCCACGGCGGTGGAGCGGCCGATGCCGCTGTCGCCCCCCGTAATCAAGGCAACCTTGCCTTTCAGCTTGCCCGCGCCCCGATAATGCTCGGCCCGGTCCTGCGGACGCGGCCGCATCGGTTCGACATGGCCCGGCTGACGTGCTTGCTGCTGTGCCGGTCGCGCCGATTCAGATTTGTCCTGCGGCATAAGCTGCTCCTGCGGCGGTCTCGCAAGGCCAACACCAGCAGGTTTCCTCCTGTTCCGGGCGGGCACCGCTTGGAACCGATCGTCATTGCGGCTGGTTTACCGAGTGGGCCTTGTCTACGAGCGGCGGGGTCCCGGATCCGCTCCGGCGGATCCAGGTGAATAGCGTCAGGAAAAAGGAGGGCTGCAGATGGCTGATCGGCTGATTTCGTCAGAGAAGGTGGAAGGGACGACGGTATACAATACTGCGGGAGAAAAACTGGGTTCGATCCAGAACGTAATGATCGACAAAATATCGGGGAAGGTGGCCTATGCCGACATGGCCTTCGGCGGCTTCCTCGGTATCGGAGACCGGCATCATCCGTTGCCATGGAGTGTCCTGAAATACGACACCCAGCAGGATGGGTACGTGGTCAACCTTGACAAGGACAAACTCAAGGGCGCGCCGAATTACGGCGCCGGCGACCGCATGGACTGGGAAGACCAGGCCTGGGGTCGGCAGGTCCATGAGTATTATGGCGTGACGCCCTACTGGCTCTAAGCGCCTCCAGCAATGCCGCCGCGGGCCGGACGGTCCGCGGCTTTCCCTACAGGCGCACCAGCTCCTGCCAGCCGCATCCCTCCAGGAAGGCAAGCGGCAGGAGATTCCACAGAATGGCGACCGCCGCGATGCCTCCCTGCAGGAGCACAAGGCCGGCGATGAAGCGATCATCCTGGTTATCCGACCTGTGCCGCCATGCCGTGAAGACCAGAAAGGATGTTGCAGCGAGAGCCATAAAAGTCATGAGGCCCAGAGCGACCGGGGCGGCCGGGATTCCTGCGATTGCCGGAGACGGGCGGATCGCGCAGAAGAGCGAGACCAGGCCATAGCTTCCCATGAAAAATACGGCCCAGACGATCATTGCCGACAGCAGGTAGGCGAAGGTCGGCGTGAAGCGGCGGCCCATTCTCATGCGGCCGCCAGGAGTCGGGGCAGCAGATGGGTCGAGGCAAGCCCGACAAGCCCCTGCGCCGCCGTGTAGTAGCCGAACAACATGGCCATGTCGAAGGCCGAGCGCCGCACGCCATCCAGCTTCCCTGCGGCCAGCCGCGCCATGCAGTAGAGCAGCATGATGGCGCTGGTGATCGCGCAGGTGACCTGCAGCGCGGATACTGTATAGACCGTCGCGCCATAGCTGTGCGCCTGCGGCCGGAGCCCTCCGGCCCAGTGCAGCCACAATTCCAGCAGCGACCCGGCGAGGAGAAGGCTGCCTGCCAGCAGAGTTGTTGCCATCGGAAGCAAGGGGAGGCGGAGGCGATGGCCGAGACTGCGCCCGGATACCGCTACAGCGGCGATAGCGGCGACATGCAGCAGGGCCGGCCACAGGGCTGTGTCCAGTGGCGGCAGCCGAACTGCAGGCGGCGGCCACTGGCCCGGATCGATGCTCCAGAGAAACAGGTATGAGAAGATCAGGCAGGCAAAGATCATCCCGACGACGATGAGCAGCACGATCATCGCCCACCAGGCATGAGAGACCGGTCCGGTGACATAGACGGGCAGGCGGATGCCTCCACCGATATCGGCAGGCGGATGATTCGGGCCGGGGTCGGTTTCCCAGAGCCAGCGGATCACGCTGCCGATCGCCAGCAGCCCAAAAGCGACGGCGGGGATCACCAGCTTCACCGTCAGCAGGAGAAAGAATCCCGCGGTACCGATGGCGGCCAGAACCGGCACCCAGCTCGGGCCGGGAACCTGCTGAAGATATTGCGGCTCGGCCTCGATGGGGCTGGTGATGATGGTTTCCCGTCCGCCGGTCGGTGCGCCGGGCAGATAATACCGGCCCTCTTTGACATCCTCGCTGATGCCCGGCTGGTCCCAGAGCGGATAACGACTGCTGACCCGCGGAATACTGCGCGTGCCGTACACATCATTGGGCAGCCACTCGAGCGTTCCGGCGTTCCAGATATTGCCCGGGTTGCCGGCGAAGCTGATCCGGAAGTTGCGGGCGACGTCGAACAGGAACAGGGCGACGCCCGCCGCGATCACGAAAGCGCCGAGGCTGGAGATCAGGTTCAGCAGGTCCCAGCCGAGTTCGGTGGGATACGTGTAGACTCGTCGCGGCATGCCGCGCAGGCCGGCGATATGCATCGGAAAGAAGGTCACATTGACGCCGATGAACATCAGGCCGAAGACCCAGCGGCCAAGGCGTTCCGACAGGGCGCGGCGGCTGACGCTCGGTGCCCAGTAATAGAAGGCGGCAAACAAGGGGAAGACCATGCCGCCGATCAGGACATAATGAAGGTGAGCGACGATGAAGTAGGTGTCGTGGGCCTGCCAGTCGAACGGCATCATGCCGACCATTACGCCGGTCAGGCCGCCGAGCACGAAGATGAAGAGAAAGCCGAGGATGAACAGCGACGGCACCGTCAGCCGAAGCCGCCCGGCGGCCAGAGTGGCGATCCACGCAAAGACCTGAACGCCGCTGGGCACGGCCACCGCCATGCTGGCAACCGAAAACAGGCCCATGGAGAGCTTCGGCATGCCGGTGGCAAACATGTGATGCACCCACAGGCCGAAGCTGAGAAAGCCGGTGGATATCAGAGCCAGCACGACATAACGGTGGCCGACCAGGGGCTTGTGCACCATCGTTGGCAGGATCATCGACACCATGCCGGCCGCCGGCAGGAAAATGATGTAGACCTCCGGATGACCGAAGAACCAGAACAGATGCTGCCAGAGCAGCGGATCACCACCTTTCTCCGCAATGAAAAACGGCCAGTGAAAGGCGCGCTCCAGCTCCAGCAGCAGGGTGGCCAGAATGATCGCCGGAAAGGCGAAGATGATCATACCAGCGAAAACCAGCATGGCCCAGGCATAGACCGGAATCCTGTCGAGCGTCATGCCGGGCGCCCGGGTCCGCAGCACGCCGACGATGATCTCG
>CAYSCA010000046.1:16195-18727 GCA_964429465.1 uncultured Rhodospirillaceae bacterium | reverse complement strand
CAACCTGGCTCAGCCCAGATCGGTGACTTTAGCCGGCTCGGCCGAAGCCAGCGCCGCCCCGCGTTCGGGCTTGGGCGGATAGATCCAGACCGTGTTGATCTCACGCTTGGTTGCCTTGGCAACCGCCCCGACCATCTCCACCTTGCGATCCCAGCCGCGCGTGAAAAGCGCTCCGGCGGCACCAAGATCCAGACAGGTGACGTAGGCCTTCTGGTGATACGGGCTTGCGGGAACGCCGAGCAGTTCGGCGGCGGCATTGTTGCCTGCGAATGCGCCCATCCGCGTGGCATGTTGACACGACATCAGCGCGAAATTGCCATCGTCGTCGCAGACTGCCCTGGCGGAATCGCCGGTGGCGAACACACCGGGCAGGCCGGGGACGCGAAGATCGCGATCGACGATCAGGCGGCCGAAGTTGTCGCGTTCGGCGGCAAGCTTCTGGGTGAGCGGATTGGCGCGGATGCCGGCCGCCCAGACCACGGTGGAGGCAGAGATTTCGCTGCCATCTGACAGCTTCACGCCATTCTTGGTCAGCGCGACGACACCGACCCTCATGCGCATTTCAATGCCCAGATCCTGCAACGCCGTTTCGATGATGGGCCGGGGACCGGCCCCCATGTCCGGCGCGATAGCATCGGAACGGTCGACGATGATGATGCGCATTTTTGCCTTCGGCCCAAGGATGCCCTTCAGGCGCGCCGGTAGTTCGGTTGCGGCCTCGATGCCGGTGAAGCCGCCTCCGGCGACCACCACCGTGTTGCGGGCTTCCGACTCCGGCTGCTTGGCCAGTGCGTGAAGATGCTTGTCTAGCGCGACCGCGTCTGCAAGGCTGTCGACGCTGAAGCCGAATTCGGCCAAGCCCGGCACCGGCGGACGGAACAGCTGGCTCCCCGTCGCCACCACCAGCCGGTCGTAGGTGACGGTGAAGGGGTCTTCCGGATGGCCGACCGCTTCAACGATACGCCTGTCGGTGTCGACGCCCGTCACGTCGCCCTGGATATAGGCGACATCGACGGCCTTGAGCACATCGAGCAGCGGCGCAGACAGGGTTTCCGGCTTTGCCTCATACAGGCGGGGGCGGATCACCAGCGCCGGCCGCGGCGCAATCAGCGCGATTTCCAGCTGATCGGGCGTTACACCTTTCAGGTGGCGCAGGCGTGCAGCGGACAGGGCTGCGTACATGCCGGCAAAGCCGGCGCCGATGATCAGAATTCGCTTTTGCATTTGACATCTCCGCTCATTCTATGGTCGGGCGGTTCGCTCCGAGGATCGCCCTGGAAATGCACGGCATAGCGCCGGCCCGATGGAGCGAGATCAATGTGCCCCTGGGGAGGTGCGCGGGATATTGTGCACGCGGGTCGACCACAGTCACCTATCGATGGGTCGGGCTATGCTTTGGCATTAGCCCATTTAACCTTACTCGCGCCCGTCAGCCGGAGGATGGCCTTCAGGTGCAGCCGGCGACGAGAGTTGGAGGAGTGCGCCGCCATCCGGATGAGTTGAAGCCTGGATCCGCCCGCCATGTTCAATGGCAGTGGAACGGCAAGCCAGCTGTCTGGCTGCGGAACGTCATGGGGATGAGATAGATTGGGCTAAAGCAGAGAATGCCTGGCGTTTCGCATCGATGACGACCGAGGGTCTTTGAGATGTTGCAAATCCATTCTCAAGCACCAACGACCCCTGCAGTATGAGCCGAAATTGCCCGATCAACGGAGCCGACGAGCGTCATCGCCACCCGCTATGACGCCCGGAACCTCCTGGCCTCGGTCTGCCTCGTCGCAGCCATGGCCTGGCGGATTTAACCAGTCTCAACCCTAGTTGATACCGCGGTCGCGGATGGCAGTCGGTATCGTCTCCCAGATCCGAACCGCGTCTCCGACAGCAGTGATCCGCATCTTCCGCATCGCGTTAGCGCGATGCAGTTTGACGGTGATATCGCTGATGCCAAGGTCAAACGCGATCTGCTTGTTCACCCGTCCATTTGCTACACCGCGAAAGACCTGCCGTTCGCGCGGGGTCAGGCTGCTGAACCGGTCGACATAGACCTTGGTCGCCTGCGCAACGATGCGGCTTTCGACGTCACGCTCGACGCCAACCATGACCGCGTCGAGCAGCGTCTGGTCGCGCACCGGTTTGGTAAGAAAATCGATAGCGCCCGCCTTCATCGCCTGTACCGACATCGCAATATCGCCATGCCCGGTCAGGAAAATCACCGGCTTGGCGATTCCCATCTCTGCCAACTGGCCGTGAAAATCCAGGCCGCTGATGCCCGGCAAGCGAACGTCCAAGATGATGCAGCCGGGGCGGTCGGCGAGGCGTATCCTGGCGATCTCCTGCGCCGAACTGAAGCAGGCCGCTTCGAGTCCCACGGACTCAAGCAGTTCTTTCAATGCCATGCGTACGCTATCGTCGTCATCAACGACGATGACCTGCGGCCGCTCGTTCGCCGCTGCAGCTCTTTGTGAACTCGTCAGAAGCATATTCATGTTCGTCTCCCGGTCGCCGGAGGGTTGCAGGTCAGCGGCGGCAGCA
>CAYSCA010000046.1:0-16095 GCA_964429465.1 uncultured Rhodospirillaceae bacterium | reverse complement strand
ATGCAGACCGGCATATATGGCGATGCTCTTGGGAAGGTGCTCCGCTCGGATATCGCCCCCGTCCTGGTCAGTCGCTCGCTGCGCAAGTCCGAGATCGCAATCACCGAGGTTCGATCGGACGAGCCGGAGGTCGGCCTGTCCGGTTCCATTCCTGCCGACGATGCCTATATGATCAGCCTGAAGCTGAAGGACTATCCCGACTGCGAGGGGCGGGCTGAGCGGAAGGTCTTGAAGTATAACGTGTTCGCTGGCGCCACCTATATCTATGACCTGAAGACCGATCCGCGTTACGTCATCAACAAGCCCTATCATTCGATCTTCTTTTACGTGCCGCGCCGCGCCCTGAATGCAGTCGCCGAGCAATCGAGTGCCACGATCCATCACCTGCACTGTCCGCTTGGCGAAGCCTTCGACGACCCGGTGATCCGTCACCTCGGCATGTCGCTGCTGGAGGCCGTGCGTCGACCGGCTGAGGCCAATCAGCTGTTCGTCGACCATGTCACCATGGCGATTGCCTTGCATGCAGCGACGACCTACGGCGGCATGCGGTTCCTCAGAACCCCTGCAAAAGGCGGCCTGACGCAGCGCCAGTTCAAGCGGGTCTGCGACTATATCGATGCCAACCTGGAAGGCACGACCAGGCTGGAGGCGCTCGCGGCCGAATGCAACCTGTCGCCCAGCCATTTCGCGCGCGCGTTCCGCCACACAACCGGCGTCTCGCCGCATCAATGGCTGCTGCGCCGGCGGGTCGAAGCCGCGAAAGCCCTGATGCAGGTGCCGACGCTGGCGCTCGCCGAAGTGGCGACCATGGCAGGCTTCACCGATGCCAGCCACCTCAGCCGGGTTTTCAAGGCCATCGCGGGCATCAGCCCGGGTGCATGGCGGCGCTCCCAGCCGCACTAGCTGCGCCGGACTTTCCCCGTCCATCGCAGCTCGGATAGGGCAAACCATACCAGAGCCCTAATCCTCCTTACGAATGGCCAGTACGCGCTAGACCGGCGTGCGATTCCACAAGCCCGGCCATACCGACACACTGCGACCGGACAGTTCACTCAACGGACGGAGTTGTCGATGCAAGTCCTGGCGGGAAAGATCGCCGTCATTACCGGCGGCAATAGCGGGATCGGCAAAGCTACAGCGCGGCGCTTCGCCGAGCAGGGCGCCAAGGTTGCCATCACCGGCCGGCGGCAGGACGTGCTCGATGCTGCAGTCGCGGAGATCGGCTCAGGTGTCGTTGGCATTCAGGGCGATTCGGCGGATATCGCGCAGCATGCCCGCCTTGTCCGTGAGGTGCGGCGGCGCTTCGGCGGGCTCGACATCTTTGTCGCCAATGCCGGCGTTATCAGGCTTGCGCCATCTGACAAGGTGACGGTGGAAGATTACGACCACCAATTCAACGTCAATACGCGCGGCGTCTTTTTCGGCGTGCAGGCAATCCTGCCCCTGATGCGTGACGGCGGCAGCATAATCCTGGTCGGCTCCATCGCCGCGACCAAGACACTCGACAATCACGCCGTTTATGCCGGCAGCAAGGCGGCGATCAGCGCCTTCGCCCGCGCCTGGGCCCTGGAACTGAAAACCCGGAAGATCCGCGTCAACCTCCTGAGCCCGGGCCCGGTCGCAACCCCAATCCTCAACAAGCTCGGCGTCACCGAGCAAGACCGGCCCGACTTCGTCAAGGCGATGGGCGACATGATCCCGCTGGGCCGCATGGGCCTGCCCGATGACCTGGCCAGCGCCGCGCTGTTCCTCGCCTGCGATGCAGGCAGCTTCATCACCGGAATCGAACTCACCGTCGACGGCGGCATGTCACTGACCTGACGCCAGGCCGTCGGGCAGCCCATTCCCAACCCGCCCGAAAGAAAGAAGGAAACTGCAATGATTCAATCCATCAATACCGCCGCCCCGCAGCGGCGCAGCCTGCTCAAGGCCGGCCTTGGCCTTGCTGGCGTGGCATCGCTTCCCGGCGTTGCTCAGGCGCAGGCGACGGCGGTTACGCCGAAGTCGCCCCCCCAGGGCTCCTCCGCTGACACCATTACCCTGCGCGACGGCACCCGGCTTTTCTTCAAGGACTGGGGGCCGCGCAATGCGCAGCCCATTGTGTTCCATCACGGTTGGCCGCTCAGCGGCGACGAATGGGACAATCAGATGCTCTATTTCTATGCCAAGGGATATCGCGTGATCGCGCATGACCGCCGCGGTCATGGCCGCTCGGGTCAGACTGACAGCGGCAACGACATGGACACCTATGCCGCCGACCTGATCGATCTGGCCAAGGCGCTGGATCTGAAGAATGCCTTCCATGTCGGCCATTCCACCGGCGGCGGCGAGGCCACACGCTATGTCGCCCGCGCCGAAGCCGGCCGCGTCGCCAAGCTGGCCCTGATCGGCGCCGTGACGCCAGTGATGGTGAAGTCGGCTGCCAACCCGGAGGGTTTGCCGCTGGAGGTGTTCGACGGCTTCCGCGCAGCCCACCTCAGGAACCGGGCGCAGTTCTTTCTCGAACTCGCCGCTGGCCCGTTCTACGGCTTCAACCGTAAGGGCAGCGAGATTTCCATGGGCCTGGTGCACAACTGGTTCCGCCAGGCGATGATGGGCGGAACCAAGCCGCAGTACGACTGCATCAAGGCCTTTTCCGAGACCGACTTCACGGCGGATCTGAAGAAGATCAACCTGCCGGTGCTGATCATGCACGGTGACGACGACCAGGTCGTTCCGGTGCATGACGCGGCCGAGAAAGCCATCAAGCTGGTGAGGCATGGCACGCTCAAGCTTTACAAGGGCCTGCCACATGGGATGGCGGCGACGCATGCCGAGATGATCAATCAGGATCTGCTCGCCTTCTTCGCCGCCTGAGTCCCCGACCCGGCTGGCCGTCCCGGCGGCGCCGCGCCTGCCTCCTCTCGCCGGTGGCCTTCCTCCCCTGGGGGCGCCGGCCAACTGGCCACTCGCAGTCCCCGGCGAGCGGCCAGTCCCGGTAGCCTCTCCCTGGGCGTGCCGGTCCTGGCCGCCACTCACCCCAGTCGGTGGGTGGCGGTCCTTTTTCCACGGCCCGGCCATACATGGATTTCCATAGTTGCGACGCTGATATGGCGTAATTAGTGTCAGATCATGCGCTTCGTCAGGGCAGGCAATCTGGTGGACGCTGGACGACACGCCTATGCCCTGGCTGCCGCCTGGTCCAGAGGGAACAGCAGATGACCGGCCTCTGGCCGCCGCGCCCGAAACTCGCCCATCTCGGGGTCTTCTTCGTGGCCTATGTCGTGGGCTGCGGCTTCGCCCAGATTCTCGCATTCATGCCGGGGACCGGCATCTCACTCTGGCTTCCAAGCGGCATATTCGTCGCCCTGCTGCTGCACACCTCTCGCCGGAGCTGGCCCTGGTGGGTGCTGACTGGCTGCCTTGCCGAACTGCTTGCCAATACTCTGTGGTTCCACAGTCCGCTGCCGGCGGCAGCCCTGATCTATCTGGGTAACGCGCTGGAAGCCCTGACCGGCGCATGGCTCATCCGGCGGATCCTAGGCCATCCGGTTCGCCTGGATACCCCGCAACGGCTGCTTGTCTTTGTCGCTTTAGGCGCCGGCATCGCACCGATCATGGCTGCAACGATCGGCGCCGCGACCGTCGACTGGTTCGATATGCTGTCGCAGGTTTTTGCGACAGCCTGGCCGCTTTTCTGGATTGGCGACGCCACGGGGGTACTGATCGTCGCGCCCCTCGCGCTGGCCATATTGCAGAACCGGAACGACAGGTGGCGGCTCTCGACCGCGCAATGGATGGAAATCTGCATTCTCGGCCTGATCTTCCTCGGAGCCGCCGCACTCTCCCTGAACCATTACCTGTCCTTCACTTACATCATCTTGCCGTCACTGCTTTGGGCGGCGGTGCGCTTTGAGTTCAAGGGTGCTGCCATAGCGCTGATCCCACTCGCCCTGATCACCGCCCTCTTCACCATGTCGGGCTCTGGTGGCTTTGCCAGCGTGTCAGACTCCCCGGAAGAGCGGCATATCCTGCTGCAACTCTTTCTCGCCATCGCAGCCCTATCGGCGATGATGGCGGCGGTCATTTCCCGCCAGCACCGTCTGGGGCTGCTCAGCTTAAGCCGGAGCATGGACGTCCTGCGCCAACGTGAATGGGAACTCACCCAGCTGGTGAACATGGTGCCGAGCCATCTGTGGCGACTGACACCGGCTGGAGAGCCTATCTTCTTCAACAGGAAGATGACCGAATTTCTCGGCATGAGCATTGCGGACATCAACCGCCCGGGCATGAGCCGGCTGGACGCCCTCATCGAAACCGTCCATCCGGACGACGCACCTTCATTCAGGACGGCACTCAGGCATTCGTTGGACTCGGGCGAGGCCTTTGCCTTGCGCTACCGCCTGCGCCGCGCCGATGGAGTGTATCGCTGGATGTCAAGCCGGGCTGACCCGCTGCGCGGCGAAGACGGTCGCATCGTTCAGTGGTACGGCCTTTGCCACGACATCGACGATCAGGTCCATGCCGAGGAAGCCGTGCGTGAACGCGAGCGGGGACTGCAGGACCTGCTTGACGCGCTGCCCATCAACATTCTCAGCTTTGCGCCGTCACGCAAAATGACCTTTGCGAGCAAACGTTACATCGAGAAGGTCGGTGCGCCGCTGGTGCACATCGACGACTTCGAAGCTCTGGCTCGGGACGTCGCGCATCCTGAGGATTTTCCCAGGATGTCTTCCGTCGCATTGCACGGCTTTACCACCGGCCAACCCTTCGTGAACCGCTTTCGACGCCGTGACAAGCAGGGCATCTATCGCTGGATCGAGGCGCGCGCACAGCCGCAGCGCGATACCTTTGGCACGATCATCCAGTGGCATATCGTATCGATCGATATCGAGGATGAATTGCGCGCGCAGCAAGCGTTGCGCGCGGCGCAGGACAGTCTCGCACGCCAGAGCCAGGCCGCAAGTCTTGCAGAGCTGTCAGCCTCCATCGCCCATGAGGTTAACCAACCACTGGCCGCGGTCATCGCCAATTCCCATGCCTGCCATCGCTGGCTGACGACCGATCCGCCGAATATCGAGCGGGCAAACAAGACAGTCGATCGCATCATTCGCGATGCGAACTCGGCGGCGGATGTCGTGAGCCGTATTCGCGCCCTGTTCAAGCAATCCGGCGATACCAGAGCCTATGGCGCAATCGGCAGTGTCGTGTCGGAGGCGCACAACTTGATGGCCGAGGAGGCCGCGCGTCACCGCGTCCGGCTGGATGTCGAGATCGTCCGCGATCTTCCTGACATTTTCATCGATGGCGTTCAGATCAAGCAAGTTCTGGTCAACCTGATCCGCAACGGCATGGAGGCGATGAGCAGCCTTACGGGCGATAAGGTTCTGCAGTTGCGTGTCAGCCGCATCGATAATTCGATCCGGATCGAGATCCGGGACCGCGGCACCGGTATTGTGGCGCCGGACCGGATATTCGAGCCGTTCTTCACCACCAAGGAGCAGGGCATGGGCATGGGCCTGGCAATCTGCCGGTCCATCGTGGAGACACATGGCGGCCGGCTCTGGGCCGAGAAGAACGAGCCGCATGGCGCGATCCTTGTATTCACCTTGCCGATAGAGTCGAAAGTTCTGTCATGAGTACCGATCAGATCGTTTTCATTGTCGACGACGACGCGCGCATCCGCGAAGCACTGAACGACCTTCTTGCATCACACGGCTTGCACACTATCGCCTTCGAGTCGGCTCGCGACTATATCGCGGCCGACAAGCCCGACGTGCCGGCCTGCCTGATCCTTGACGTCGAGCTGCCGGATATCAACGGGCTCGACCTGCAGGGGCAGATTGCGACGACCAATCATCCGCCCATTGTATTCATCACCGGGCATGGCGATATTCCCTCCTCCGTGCGTGCGATCAAGCGTGGCGCAGTCGATTTCCTGACCAAGCCCTTCAGCGCTGCCGACCTGATGGCTGCAATCACGGCGGCCATCGAGCAGGACCGGGAGAATCGGACGGCGCGCGTCGATCTGGAAGATCTGCGGCGACGCTACGGCGATCTGACGCCGCGAGAACGCGAAGTGTTTCCGCTGGTGGTGAGCGGCCTTCTGAACAAACAGGCGGCCGCCGAACTGGGGATCAGCGAGGTGATGCTGCAGATCCACCGCAGGAACGTCACGCAGAAGATGGGCGCCGATTCGTTTGCCGACCTTGTGCGGGTCGCGGAGCGCCTGGGAATACCGGTGACACACTCCCGCCGGGCGGGAGGAACGCGAAAGTGAGTGATGTGAAATCAGTCGTTGCCGTCGTGGATGACGATCCGCGGGTGCTTGAATCGCTGGAAGAACTGCTGGAATCGGCCGGCTACGTTGCGCGCAGCTTTTCATCGGCCGGGGCATTGCTGTCCAGTGGCATGTCGGGTGTCGACCTGCTCATCACCGACATCGGAATGCCGGGAATGAGTGGTTTCGAACTCCGCGACAAGCTGAAAGTCACCCGGCCGGAATTGCCGGTCTTTCTGATTTCCGGCCGCCACGAGATTGTGGATCAACAGCGCGCCCAGGAAGCCGGCGGGCTATTCCACAAGCCTTTCGATGGCCAGGTGCTGCTCGCGGCGATCGGCGATGCCCTGCAGGACAAGGGAAAGGGAGGGTGATCATGAGAGTAGACCAGTTGCCCCAGCGGGGATCGAAGCAGTCATCTTCGCAGCCGGATCGGGGTGCGCAGCAGCCAGTCGTCATTATCGTCGACGACGATGCCGCGGTTCGGGAAGCGCTGTCGGACCTGGTGCAGTCCGCCGGATTCCATTCCGCGGGCTTTGCGTCGACAGGCGACCTCGCTGACGCCGATATCCTGGATGGCCCTGGATGTCTTGTGCTGGACGTGCGCATGCCGGGTGCGAGCGGACTCGACCTGCAGCGCCGGCTGGCGCAAAAAGGCGACACTAAGCCGATCATCTTCCTGACCGGCCACGGCGATATCCCGATGAGCGTACAAGCCATGAAGGCCGGCGCAGTCGACTTCCTCACCAAACCCGTGCGTGACCAGGACCTTCTGGATGCCATCGCCACGGCAATTGCATTGGACGCCGAACGACGGGCTCGCGCTGTCATGATCGAACGCAGCGTCAGACGTCTGAAGGCACTGACGCAGCGCGAACTCGAGGTGCTTCAGGAAGTGGTGCGCGGAAGACAGAACAAGCAGATCGCCTTCGATCTCGGCATCAGCGATGTGACAGTAAAGCTCCATCGCAGCAATGCCATGCGGAAAATGGAGGTCGGCTCCGTCGGCGAACTGGTCCGCGTCTGGGAGGCGCTGCCCGCACAGATGCGGAATGGCGGCAGGGAATAGCAGCACTTGCACCCGGGCGGCGCCTGTGCGTCCCTGTATCGGCAGAATGGCCGGTCGCCCAGTCAACGGCTGAAGCGCAAGAAGCGCCCAAGCAGCCATACCGGCGCTTCGCCGAAGCGCCGGTCTTAGTACAGGCGGTTAGTACTCCCAGTGGGCAGGAATCCAACGGAATACATCGCCGTCGGCCGCCACCCGGCAGAACGGGAATGAGAGATGCGCGGCCACCAGCACCTCACCGGTTCCTGCCAGTTCCCGCAAAAGATTGACCCGGACGCGAGCCGATTCCTCAGGATCGTGCTCGAAGCCGTTGTACCAGTAGGGGTGCTCGAACCCGACGGGGAACAAGGCGTCGCCGGCGAAGGTCAGGCGATCACCGCCGGATGTGATGCGAACCACGCTGTGCCCGGGCGTATGGCCGCCGGTGCGATGGACGACCACGCCTGGCGCGATCTCGTGCTGCTCGTCGAATTGCCGCAGCTGGTTGCCGTATTCTTCGAGGAACCGGGTCGCGACCGACCGCAGCACGGGCGGAATAGGCTTTGGCATGGTGGTATGAGAGAAATCGGGCGTGGCCCAGAAATCGACCTCGATTGCCGCGACATGGATCGGCACATCCGGCCGCAGTCGCGCTTTCAGCCCGTCACCGAGCAGCCCGCCAACGTGATCCATATGCAGGTGCGTGAGCACGATATCGGTCACGGATGCGAGATCGATCCCGGCAGCTTCGAGTCGTTGCGCCAGGCGCCCGGCCTTGGGGAAGCCAGGATACTCCAACCCGATCCCGGCATCGATGAGAATGTTCCGGCCGCGGCCGCGCACCACGATCACGTTCAGCGGCCATTCGAGCACGTCCGCGGGCATGAACATCTCCTTCAGCCAGGCTGCGAGAGCGGCCGGATCGGCGTTGGTGGCCAGCACCGAGGTAGGAATCGTCAACACGCCATCGCTGATCACCAGGACTTCATAGTCGCCGACCTGCAGCGCATAGCGCGACGGAACCATTTCGTCGGGCTTATATCTTCCGGGCTGCGATACAAGATTCACATTCATGATTGCCTCCTGTTTTGGCGAGGCAATTGTCACCGATGGGCCAGCCGCCGCATATCATGCAGCCTGTCAGGTCGGTCGACCAAAGAAGCAGATCAACCTGCACTTCGAGATAGGGCTGCTAAGCGCTGAAGCCGCATCGTCGCCCGATCTGTCGATGGATCATGAGACAGCTTGACCCGCTCGAAGCCTCCCGGGAGCCGGCCTAGGACGGACAAGAAGTCGATTGCCCCGGCCATGTCCGGCGCTGACCCGCAACGCGGGTCAGCGCCGGATGCGCCGGGTCCATTTGGTCCGTCACGAGACAACCGGTCAGCCCATCTCTACCCGCCATCGCACCGATCAGAGAGCAGGCATCGCCAATACCGTCCAGGCTGTGCTGATCACGCCATCGCCCACGCGGGCGTGCCATATCGGTCTGAAATCGTAAAGTTCAGAGTCACCTCAATCCGGAGCCAGATGTTGCGCATCGCGACCATCCGCTTGGTCATCCCTGACCCCCTTAAACCCCACGACTTACGCCCCGGCCCCGGGTCGGTGGCCGCTTGCAGTAATTGTGTCAGGCCGTTCTCGCCCATTCCCCGAAATTGCGCCAACGGACAGGTTGGAAGACGCAGTGCGGAGGGTTGTGTCGGGCGACTCAATCCCGGTTCTTCTATTGTTCCGGCATGCCCGATGCAGGGCCTGACCAAGCGCATCGTGGCTCGTGCCGAAAGCGCCGGGTCCGGCGAAGGGTGGCGGGCGCTGGCGAAGGTTCATCGCCGACCGCCGCCTGCCTTGCGCTTGACGCTTACCCCCATGGGCGGTCAAGACTGCCGCCAAAGGGGGCGGCGAGATGGTCAGCAGGAAAAGCAGCGATATGCCGGCAAAGCGGATGCGCCAGCCCGACGTGACCCGGCGCAATATCCTCGATGCGGCGCTTTACGAATTCGCCGCCAAGGGCCTGGCCGGCGCCCGGGTCGACGAGATCGCCGAGCGATCAGGCTCCAACAAACGGATGATCTACGAGTATTTCGGCAACAAGGAGGGGCTGTGGCTCACCGTGCTCGAACGCGCCTATGAGAAAATGCGCGAGGAGGAGCACGCCATCGATGTCGCGCGCATGCCGCCGGTGGATGGCATGCGCTACCTGATGGAGTTCAACTTCAAATACTGCTCACGCAATCCGGAATTCATCGCATTGTTGAGCGCGGAAAACCTGCACCGGGCGAGTTATCTGCGCGATTCCAAGAAAATCCAGCAGCTCTACTCGCCGCTGCTCGCGGTGATCCGCGACCTGCTCGAGCGCGGCGAACAGGATGGCGTGTTCCGCAAGGGCGTCGACCCGGTGGAGCTTTACACCACCATTGCGGCGCTCGGCATGTTCTATTTCTCCAATGCCTATACGCTCTCGACCATCTTCGGCCGCAACCTGCTGTCGCCGAAAAGCCAGAAAGCCCGGCTGGATCATTCCATAGAGGTAGTGCTGGGCTATCTGCGTCCCTGACTTTCGTAACCGTCCGGTTACTTATCCGTTGACAAGAACAGCATGGGGCGGAATGCTAGCGCCCAATCAGCGAAACCCGATCACACGAGCACGGGTTATAAACGGAGGAGACGACATGGCTCATTTCGCAGTTCGGGCGGCAGTTGCCGCTCTGGCGCTCGGCGCGCTTACTGTTGCCGCACCGGCGCAGGCGCAGTGGAAACCCACCCGACCGATCACCCTGATCGTCCCCTGGGCGGCCGGCGGCTCGACCGACCAGGTTTCCCGCGTCACTGCCGCCGAGCTCGAAGCGGCGCTCGGTCAGAAGGTCGTCGTGGTCAATCAGCCGGGCGGTTCCGGCTCGATCGGCACCAAGAGCGCGCTGGATGCGCCCAAGGACGGCTATACCTGGACGGCGGGCGCCGCCAAGGATCTTGGCGCCTATCCGGTGACCGGGCTGCTCGATACCCGCATCGCCGACTGGCACCTTTACCTCAACGTGGCCAATCTGACCGTCGTGGGCGTCAATCCCGACACGCCGTTCAAGACCATGCCCGATCTGCTCAAGGCGATGAAGGAAAAGCCCGGCCAGATCTCGGTCGCCACCGCCGGCGTGAACTCCGCCGGCCATTACGGCATCGAGGGCCTGGCCCGCGCCGCCGGCATCACCTACAAGCACGTCTCCTACGATGGCGGCAATCCCGCGGTGATCGCCACCGTCTCGGGCGAGACCCAGGTCACCACGCAGCTCGGCGTCGAGCAGGCGGAAATGATCCGGGCCAAGCGCATCCGTCCCCTGGCGGTGCTGGCCGACAAGCCGCTCGAACTCGACGGTTATGGCCAGATTCCGCCGATCACCAACTGGATCAAGGATTTCCCGAACGACACCAATTATTTCGGGGTCTTCGTGCCGAAGGGCGTGCCGGCGGAGGTCACTGCGACCCTGGACAAGATCTGGGCCGAGAAGATCAAGAACTCGGCGGCGCTGAAGAAGTATGCTGCCTCGAAGGGCGCGTTGTTTGCCCCCGAATACGGCGCGGCTGCCCAGAAGGCCGTCTTCCCGGCGCTGCAGAATGCCGCCTGGCTGCTGCATGCCAGTGGCAAGTCCAAGGTGTCGCCTGATACCGTGGGCATCCCGAAGCCGTAACGCGGCAGTGATTACGGCCGCCCGGCGCCGATCGTGCCGGGCGGCCCATCTGTTTCAGTAAAGGATTTCACGATGGAGTCAGCCACCGAAAGCGACGGCACCTCGCCGCGGGCCGATCTGTGGGGCGGGATCGTCTGGATTGCGATCGGTCTGCTGATCTTCTGGGGCAGCTGGGTCATGGATCGGCTGCCGCATTTTCATATCCAGTTCTACACCGTTCCGGGTCTTCTGCCCGGCATCCTTGGCCTGATGATCGCATTGATGGGCGTCATCCTGCTCGGCCGTGCGATCCGGGCCGGCGCCCTGGACTCCGTGGCGCCCCGGCAGTTCGACCCCGCCGCCCATTGGCGGTTTGCCTTCACGCTCGGCTGGTCGGTCTTCTATGCCATGGTCGTTGTCGCCGGCATGCTGCCGTTCTGGCTCTCCACGGCGTTCTATATCGCGGTCTTCGTCCTTGTGTTCCAGTATGAGGAGCGCCGGGCCAGCGGCCAGTTGCTGCGCGGCCTTGCCGTCGCCCTGGTGCACGGATTGCTGTCCGGCCTGATCATTCACTACGTCTTCGAGGACCTGTTCCTCGTGCGTCTGCCGTAGGCGGAGACCAGTCATGTTTGATGGCCTGATCGCATTCGGCACTTCCATCGCGAATTTCGCCGCCCCGCAAACGCTGCTGTTCGCCTTCCTGGCGTCGCTGGTTGGCGTGGTTATCGGGGCTCTCCCCGGTTTGACGGCGACCATGGGCGTGGCGCTGATGACCACCATGACGCTCAAGCTGCCGTCGAGCCAGGCGCTGCTGATCCTGATCTGCACCTATGTCGGCGCCATCTATGGCGGCAGCCGCAGCGCGATCCTGCTGAATATCCCCGGCACGCCGGCTTCGGCCGCCTCCTGCCTCGACGGTTACGCGCTCGCCAAGCAGGGACTGGCCGGCCGCGCCATGGGCATCGCCACCTCGGGTTCGGTGCTCGGCACCTGGATCGGCATGTTCTTCCTGGCGCTGTTCACCCCGGTGCTGGGCGAAATGGCGCTGAAATTCGGCGCCTATGAGTTCTTCTGGCTGGCCATCTTCGGCGTGGTGATCTCGGGCAACCTGACCGGCACCGATCCGCTGAAAGGCTGGATTTCGGGCTTCATCGGCCTGTTCATTGCCTGCATCGGGCAGGAAGGCATGTATGCCTATGACCGGTTCACCTTCGGCATTCACGACCTGTCCGGCGGCATCTCGCTGATCCCGGCGCTGGTCGGCATTTTCGGTTTTGCCGAAGTGCTGGCGGTGATGCGCGACCGGCCGGTCAAGACCATCATCAGCACCTATGACACGGTGATGCCGAGAATCCGGGACGTGCTGCAATACTGGCGCACGGTGATCCGTTCGGGGCTGATCGGCACCTTCTGCGGCATCGTTCCCGGCGTGGGCGAAGATATCGCGGCCTGGAGCTCCTATGCTGCGGCCCGGCGCGCCAGCAAGGAGAAGGAGAAATACGGCAAGGGGTCGGTGGAAGGGCTGATGGCCGCCGAGACCGGCGACAATGCCTGCGTACCCGGCTCGGTGATCCCGGTGCTCACGCTTGCCATTCCCGGCTCGGCGCCCGCCGCTGTCCTGCTTGCGGCCATGCTGATCCACGGCATCCGGCCGGGGCCGCTGATCATGATCGAGAATCCGCAATTCGTGTACGACGTCGTGACCATGATGCTGCTGGCGTCGTTCGGCATCCTGTTCTATGGGCTGGTGCTGACCAAGGTGCTGGTCAAGATCCTGCTGGTGCCGCGTGCCCTGATCATGCCGGTCATCTTCGTGCTCTGCGCGGTCGGCTCCTATGCCATCGCCTCGCGGCCCTTCGATATCCTGGTGATGCTGGCCTTCGGCGTGCTCGGCCTGGTGCTGCGCCAGTTCAACTACCCGCCGGCGCCGCTGGTGCTCGGGATCGTGCTGGGCGATCTGCTCGACAAGAACCTGCGCCGGGGCCTGACCCTGTCGGATGGCGATCTGGCGCCCTTCTTCACGCGGCCCATCAGCCTCCTGGTCTTCCTGATGGTGGCTTTCACCGTGCTGATGAGCGTACCGCCGGCCCGGCGTGCGTTCGGCCATGGCGCCGGATTGCTGCTGAAACCCTTCCGGCGCGGCGCCTGATTCCCGAATTGACGGAGCAGGGCGTCTGCCGCTATAAGTAACTAGTCAGTTACAAAGGTCGGTGATGCGGATCAGCTTGTGCAACGAGGTGCTCGGCGGAATGTCGCTGCAGGCGCAATGCGCGCTGGCGGCCTCGCTGGGCTATGACGGGCTGGAGATCGCGCCGTTCACGCTGGCAGACGACCCTCTTGCGCTCGACGCCAGCGCGATCCGCGAGATCAGGAAAACCGTCGAAGATTCCGGCCTGGCGGTGACCGGGCTGCATTGGCTGCTGGTCGCGCCCAAGGGCCTGTCGCTCACCGATCCCGATCCGCCGACCCGCCGTCGCACCATCGAGGTGATGAAGCGGCTATGCGGCCTTTGCGCCGAATTGGGCGGCCGTTATCTGGTGCATGGCTCGCCGGCGCAGCGGCGCCTGCCCGACCGCGACATTCACGCGGCGAAAGGCTATGCGCTGGAGGCCTTCCGCAAGGCGGCGCAGGCGGCGGAGGAAGCCGATGTGCTCTATTGCCTCGAGCCGCTGTCGCGGCGCGAGACCAATTTCATCAATACTGTGGCCGAGGCGATCGGCGTGGTCGAGGGTATCGGCAGCAGCCATTTCCGCACCATGATCGACTGCTCGGCGGCCGGTCTGGCGGAAGACGAGAGCGTGCCCGAGGTGATCGCCCGGTGGCTGCCCAGCGGCCTGATCGCGCATGTCCAGGTGAACGACCCGAACCGCAAGGGGCCCGGCCAGGGCGAGATGGATTTCGGGCCGATCCTGGCGGCGCTGAAGCAGGGCGGCTATGACGGCGATATCGGCGTCGAACCCTTCATCTACGAGCCCGACGGACCGGGCGTGGCGGCGCACAGCATCGAATATCTGCGCGACGTGCTTGGGAAGCTGCGATGACCGCGCCGGCTTTCCGCATCAGCGATATACGGCTGTATGAGCGGCCGGTGCGTCTGCGCATGCCGTTCCGCTTCGGCGTGGTGACCCTGCGCGAGGCGCCGCAGGTTTTCGTGTCGCTGCGGATCACGATGGACGATGGCCGCAGCGCGGCCGGCGCGGCCGCCGAGCTGATGGCGCCGAAATGGTTCGACAAGGATCCGGCGCTCTCGAACGAACAGAATTTCGCGCAGCTGCGGCTCAGCCTGCAGAATGCAAAGGCGGCCTATGCCGCCGATGCGACACCTCGCACTGCCTTCGGCCATTCCGCCGCGCATCATCGTGCCCTGGTGCAGCAGGGGGCCGGGCGGGGACTGAACGCGCTGGTCGCCAGCTATGGGCCCGCGCTGCTGGACCGTGCCGTGATGGATGCGCTCTGCCGCATTCACGATCTGCCATTCGTCACGGCCCTGCAGCGCAATCTGTTCGGCATCGACGCGGCATTGACGCCCGATCTCGCCGGTTTCGATCTCCCCGGCTTCCTCAAGGACCTGCAGCCGACCCGCCGGATCGCCCTGCGCCATACGGTGGGCATGCTCGATCCGCTGGCCGAGGCCGATCTGCCGGCCGGCGACCGGCTCAACGACGGGCTGCCGGAAACGCTGGAAGGCGCGATTGCGGGCTATGGCCTGCGGTTCTTCAAACTCAAGGTCGGCGGCCATATCGAAGACGACCTGAAGCGTTTGCGGGCCATCGCCGCCGTGCTGGACCGGCAGACGGAGCCGTATCAGGCCAGCCTCGACGGCAATGAGCAGTATGACGATGCGAACGGCATCGCCGCGCTGTGGCAGGCGATGCAGGCCGATCCTGCCCTGCGGCGGCTCTGTAGCTCGATCCTCTATATCGAGCAGCCGATCAAGCGCGCCGCGGCGCTGGAACGGCCGGTGGACAGCCTGAGCGCGCAGGTGCCCGTCATCATCGACGAATCGGATGCCGATTACGACGTGTTCCCCGCGGCGCGCCAGCTCGGCTATCGCGGCATTTCCTCGAAGACCTGCAAGGGCGTCTACCGCGCCGTGCTGAATGCGGCGCGCTGCCATGCCTGGGGCAAAGACTACTTCATCACCGGCGAGGACCTGACCTGCCAGGCCGGCCTCGCCGTGCAGCAGGATCTCGCGCTGGTCGCCGCGCTCGGCCTCACCCATGTCGAGCGCAACGGGCATCATTATGTCGACGGCTTCGGCACGGCGCCTGAGGCCGAGCAGCAGAAATTCCTCAATGCCCATCCCGATCTCTATCACCGCAGCGGCGGCCGCGTGCGGCTGCATGTCGCAAACGGCGATCTGGCGCTGGACAGCATTCTCGACGCGCCCGGCTTTGCCAGCGCCGCCGAACCCGATTGGGCCGCGCTCGCGGCCATGCCTCCTTCCGATTTCAACCAGGGACCGAACCAATGAGCAAGGATATCCGCCTCGGGATCATCATGAACGGCGTGACGGGACGCATGGGCATGAACCAGCACCTGATCCGCTCCATCGTGGCGATCCGCAAGGATGGCGGCGTGGTGCTGAAGAACGGCCGCCGGGTGATGCCTGATCCGATCCTGGTCGGTCGCGATCTCGATAAAGTCGGCCGTCTGGCGAAGCAGTACGGCATCGAGCGCTATACCGATGATCTCGATGCCGCGCTGAAGAACAAGGACGACACGCTGTTCTTCGATGCCGCCACCACGCAGCTGCGCGCCAGCCTGCTGAAGAAAGCCATGGCCGCCGGGAAGGACATCTATTGCGAGAAGCCGATTTCGGAAACCCTGGACGTTGCCATGGACCTGGTGAAGGCGGCGAAGAAATACGGCGTGAAGAACGGCGTCGTGCAGGACAAGCTGTTCCTGCCGGGCCTGGAGAAGATGAAGGTCCTGATCGACAGCGGCTTCTTCGGCAAGATCCTGTCGGTGCGCGGCGAGTTCGGCTATTGGGTCTTCGAGGGCGACTGGCAGCAGGCGCAGCGTCCCTCATGGAATTACCGCGTGAAGGATGGCGGCGGCATCATCCTCGACATGCTCTGCCACTGGCGCTACGTTCTGGACAACCTGTTCGGCAACGTGAAGAGCGT
>CAYSCA010000045.1:15191-18914 GCA_964429465.1 uncultured Rhodospirillaceae bacterium | reverse complement strand
CACTTCGTCGCGCAGGGCATCGGGCAGCTGCTGCCGGCGCCAGCGGTTGCGCAGCGCGACCGCGACGGCCTTCTTGGCGTCCTTCTGGCCGACGATGTAGCGGTCGAGTTCGGAGACGATTTCACGCGGCGAGAAGGAGGTCATGCGAGCTTTTCGACAATGATGTTGCGGTTGGTGTAGACGCAGATATCGGCGGCGATCTCGAGGCTGCGGCGCGCGATGGCCTCCGCATCCATGTCGCTGCGGTCGATCAGCGCGCGGGCGGCGGCCAGCGCGAAATTGCCGCCCGAGCCGATGCCGATCAGGCCGTCCTGCGGCTCCAGCACGTCGCCGGTGCCGGTGAGGATCAGCGACACCGATCTGTCGGCGACCGCCATCATCGCCTCCAGGCGGCGCAGGTATTTGTCGGTGCGCCAGTCCTTCGCCAGCTCGACGCAGGCGCGGGCAAGCTGGCCCGGATGGCGCTCCAGCTTGGCTTCCAGCCGCTCGAACAGCGTAAAGGCGTCGGCGGTGGCGCCGGCGAAGCCGGCCAGGATCGAGCCGTCGCCGATGCGGCGCACCTTGCGCGCATTGGCCTTGACTACCGTCTGGCCGAGGCTGACCTGGCCGTCGCCCGCCAGCACCACCTGGTTGTCCTTGCGGACGGCCAGGATGGTCGTGCCGTGCCACACGGGAATCTGCCCGGCGGGAATCTGGCCGCCCGGCCCGTCGCTGCTATACATCGGGGAGAATCCTCATCTGCAATGCCGTCTCATGTAGGAAGGCGCCGGTGTGTCTGCAAGCGTGACACGCTCCGGTACACATCCTGCGGTCCCGGCCGGAAAAATGCTACCGGCGGTCTATGGGGTGACCAAGGTCGCAGGAGGCTCCTCTCGACTCGCCGCCGCGGCTGCCCTAGAGTCATTCCAACCGGTTGCCGGCCAGAACGTGCCGGCCCAGCCTGCTGCTGGAACCGGCCATGGGGGCATGATGACCTATCTTATCGATCCGACAGGTCGCTGGTGGCGCTGGCCATCCGCCGTGCTCGCCGAGCAGCTCGGCTATCCCGATCCGGATTTCGACCTCGCCGCCTATGCGGCGCGCAATCTCGGCTATGTCTGGGTGGCGCCCGAGGATAATGCGACCTTCCTGCAGTTCCGCGCCGGCATGATCAGCATGGCCAGCATCGACGCGCTGCGTCCCTATCTCGTGAAAAGCCTGAAGGACCTCAAGCCGGTCGGCCTCGTCTTCTTCGCCAGCGGCTGGATTGAGGAAGCCCATACCGAGGCTGAGCCGCTGATCGCGCGGCTTAGCGAGTTGTCGGATTTCAACGAGCCCCATATCCGGGATTTGTTCATCCGCCAGCCACAGGCGCCTCGGGATTGGCTGCGGGACAGCCAGCATGATCTTGCCGGATTGTTTTCATTGTGGCGTACGCTGGGCGGCCTCTATTCCGATCCCATTGTCGCCTATTTGCGTCGCACCGGACTTGGTGCAAGGACAGTCTTCGCCGAACCTGACAATCAAATCAATCTCCGGGTCACCAACACCGGATCCGGATTTATGATTTACGACGGTTTCGCGATGAACCGCGTGGTTGGGCGCACCATTGCCGACCAGCCGGACCGCGCCTATGGCAAATGGGTGGAAACATCCTATAAGGCCTGCCTGGAGACAGGCGATCCGCAGATTGACGACATCGACGCAATTGTTGAGCAGCCCGGTTACGATGCGCGCCGCCGCCGCTACCAGCGCCTGATTTTGCGCTGGCAACGGCCTGACGGCAGCCTCATACTTTCTGGTAGCTCGTTGCTGAATGCGGATATTTCAATTCCGCTTTCGACGGATTCAGATAGCAGCTGACTCTATCATTAATGGAAGACGGGAACGGCTGCCGTTTGGTCGGCACGCCGTGCCGGTGCTTCCTTCGTCTCGATGAGCGAAGGAAACCGCGCGAGATCGGCCAAGAGTTCCTCCCGGTTCATCCAGATCAGCGCGCCCTGATACCGCGTTTCACCCGAAGGGCCCCGCCACTCCAGCGCGGGCTCAACATTATTGTAGCCATAAGCGCGCGCCACGCCTTTCTCCACCAGAACAAACTTGACGAAGCTTATCGTGTAGAACGTATTCCATTTCGCCAGCGCCAGCGCCCGCGAAATGCGAGGCAGAATGGCAGGAAGGCCCAGCTTGCGGTAATCCGGGTGAATCCAGGTTGAGCCCGAGAAGACGATCGGGCCACTAATCCGGCCCGCGCTCGGCGATGTCAGACTGCAGGTTTCACCCGGCTCACAGGTCTTCTCCGGATCGGCATAGAAAAAGCGGAAGCTGGCGACGCTCTCTGCCAGGCTGCTGCCGTTGAGGTCGTAAAATTTGGCGGCCTGAGTGGAAACGATCGTACCGTCAGCGGCAGTGCCGATCAGGCAAAAGCCGTTATGCTCATCTATATCGCTCACCTCGTTGTTGAAGCTGGGTGCAAGGCTGTCCCAGCTGTTTCTGTTTGCAGCGTTGATCTGCCGCAGAAAATCAAAATCCGTGCTGAGGCTCAGGCTGACGCCGCGGTCGCGGGCGGCCTTGTCGGCGGCGAGGAAGAAGCGGCCGAGCTGCTCGCGCGGGCCGTAATTGATGGTGATCTGGTCGGGCAGGCGCCGGATCTGCGCCTGCTGCTTCAGCCGTGGCATGTGAAGGGTCATCGGGTATCTCCTCTGTTTGAACCCAGCAGGAGATTACAATGAGACTCCGCATTTCCCGGTCAGGTTTCCGGGGCTTCGGCATCCGCTCGTGAAGGCTGTTGATTCCGCGCAAAAAAACCGGGCCGCTTGCGCGGCCCGGCCTGATCGAAACTGTGGGTAAATGGAGCGGCGGCCGGGCCTCAGCCCTGGACGGTCTCCGGCGCGGCGGCTTCCTCTTCGCCCTCGGCCTTGCCGCTATAGGAGGTCGCGGCCGCCTTGATCAGCTGGAAGATGCGGTCGCGCACGGTGGAGTCGGTGATCTTGCCGAAATTGCGCACCAGCTCCAGCGCCTGGCGGCGCGAGACCGGGCTGCGGTCCTGCTCGATCTCCGACACGACGGAATGCTCGGGCCGCGCCGTCGGCTGCTGCTCGATGCCGGGCATGTCCTCGAAGAAATAGGACGGCGGCACGTTCAGGATCTGGGCGAATTGCTGCAGCCGGCTGGCGCCGATGCGATTCAGGCCCTTCTCGTATTTCTGGATCTGCTGGAAGCTCAGGCTCACTGCCGCGCCCAGGCGTTCCTGGCTGAAGCCGGCGAGAGTCCGGCAGGCCCGCAGGCGGGAACCGACATGCGCATCGTATGGGTTCGGTTTACGCATGGATTTCTCCCTCTAAAGTGAGTCACCACAGAATTTTATGTAACCTTTTTACCACTTATGACCAGCGCTTGCTACCCCGGTTGCAGGAACGGTTCTCAACAAATCCCGGTGATTTCCGTAACTTATACGTCCCGCAGCAGGACGAATCCGTCATGCGCGAGAAAGGCTTACGCGGTTCAACCGGATTCCGGGGCGGCGGCGGGGCGCCGCCACCCGCCCCGGCCGCGATATTAATTTCCGATAACCGGGCGAAGGTTGTCACATCTGAAGCTGTCGCCGGGGGCCCGATAGTTGCATCCCTGCGGGCCAGCCGTCATGACGAACCGGTCCGCTGCAAGGAGCTGCTCCACCATGGCCGTTTCCGCCTCCCTCGCCGCCCGGTTCGCCGGCCTGAGCATCCGCCGCCGCATCGGCGC
>CAYSCA010000045.1:0-15091 GCA_964429465.1 uncultured Rhodospirillaceae bacterium | reverse complement strand
CCGCCTCCCTCGCCGCCCGGTTCGCCGGCCTGAGCATCCGCCGCCGCATCGGCGCCGGCTTTGCCGTCGCGCTCATCCTGCTGGTCATCGTCGCGGTGGCGGCGATGCTGGGCGTGCGGCGCGGCGACCGGGCTTTCGGCAGCTATGACGCGATCGCCGAGAGCAGCCGGCTGGTGCAGCAATTCGAGCGCGACCTGCTCGATCTGCGCCGCAACATGCTGCTCTATGTCGAGCGCGACGATCCGCGCGGCCTGCTCAGCCTGCGCCGGCTCGAGCCCAGCCTGCGCGAGACGCTGAGCGCGATGACCGCCGCCACGGCCGAGCCGCAGCGGCTCGCCTGGCTCAACGAGATCGCGCCGCTGCTGGATCGCACCTTCGGCAATCTCGGCCAGGCCATCAATGCGCGCGCCAAGCTGAAGGAAATCAACGGCAGCCAGCTGGAAGTCTATGGCCCGAAGGCGCGCGACAGCCTGATGCAGCTGATCCGCAGCGCCACCCGCGGCGGCGATTTCGTCACCGCCACCGAGGCCGGCCTGGTGCTGGATGCCTTTTCCGAAATCCGCGTCGCCGCCACCCGTTTCGTCGGCCAGGGCGACATGGCGATGGCGGCCGAGGCGCGCGGCAAGGTGCCGGTCTTCGTCGACATGATCGAGGACCTCAAGGGCCAGCTCGACAAGGAGGAGCAGCGCAAGGACGCGGAAGCGGCGGAGACCTTCGCCAAGCAGTATGAGACCGGCATCCTCAGCGCCGCGCAGGCTGCCGGTGACATGTACCGCCTGGTCTATCAGGAGATGGAAGGCGACATCGCCGGCATCGCCGAGAAGCTGGCGCAGGTGAAGGCCAGCCAGGTCGCCGAGCTGAAGCACGAGCAGGCCGCGGCCAGCGCCGCTTTCGACGCGACCTTCGCCACCGTTCTCGCGGTTTCGCTGGCGGCGCTGGCGACCGGCGTGGCGTTCGCCTGGCTGATCGGGCGCAGCATCGCCAATCCGGTCCTGGCGCTGACCGAGACGATGGGCCGGCTGGCCACCGGCGATTACCGCGCCGCGGTGCCGGGACTGGAGCGCGGCGACGAGATCGGCCGCATGGCCGCCGCCGTCGAGGTGTTCAAGCGCAACGGCGCGGAGAACGAGCGCCTGCGCGGCGAGGTGGAGGCCGAGCGCCGCAGCGCCGAGCAGAGCCGCGCCGGGCAGGAGGCGCTGCTCGATCATGCGGTCGGCGAGATCGTTGCCGCGGCCGCCGACGGCGACCTGACGCAGCGGATCGATACCGCGCCGCTTTCGGGCGTCGCGGCGAAGCTCGGCGCCGGCGTCAACCAGCTGCTGGAGGCGGTGAGCACCGCCATCGACGAGGTCGGCGGCGTGCTGGCCGGGCTGGCTGATGGCGACCTGACGCGGCGCGTCGGCGGCGCCTATCGCGGCATCTTCGCCCGGCTGAAGGAGGATGTGAACCAGACCGGCGACACGCTGAAGGATGCGCTGGGCCGCATCGCCGACAATGCCAATACCGTGCGCGACGCCGCCGGCGAAATCTCGACCGGCAGCCAGGACCTGGCGCAGCGGACCGAAAGCCAGGCCGCGGCGCTGGAGCAGACCGCCGCCTCGATGCATGAGGTGACCGCGACGGTGAAGCAGAATGCCGAGAATGCCCAGGCGGCGAACCGGCTGGCCGCCGCGGCGCGCGACATCGCCGACCGCAGCGGCGGCATCGTCGCCCAGGCGGTCACCGCGATGGGCGGCATCGAGGGTAGCGCGCAGAAGATCGTCGACATCGTGTCGCTGATCGACGAGATCGCGTTTCAGACCAACCTGCTGGCGCTGAATGCCAGCGTGGAGGCGGCGCGTGCAGGCGAGGCCGGCAAGGGCTTCGCCGTCGTCGCGCAGGAAGTGCGCGCGCTGGCGCAGCGCTCGGCCAGTGCGTCGAAAGACATCAAGGCGCTGATCAGCGAGAGCAACGCGCAGGTGAAGACCGGCGCGGGCCTCGTGAACCAGGCCGGCGCCTCGCTCACCGAGATCGTCGCGGCCGTGAAGCAGGTCTCCGACATCGTGGCCGAGATCGCGGCGGCCTCGGCCGAACAGGCGCGCGGCCTGGAGGAGGTCAACGGCGCGGTGGTCAACATGGACGAGATGACCCAGCGCAACGGCGCGCTCGTCGAGCAGACCACGGCTTCGGCCCAGACCCTGGCCAGCCAGGCCGAGGAGCTGGCCGGCCTGATCGGCCGCTTCCGGCTGGCCTGACCCGGAAATCCCTATCCGCCTTTGTTCAGCCGCTGCATACGCTTTTATGGTTCCGCCGATCAGAAAAGACGAAACAGTTTCGATTTATACTCGCCAAAAACGAGTAGTCACATTACTGTGAAGAGGGTTGAGGGTTGGGTTCTCTGTTAAGTGATGGATTTTCCGTACCTTTGTACAAGGTGCGGGCGGTGTTGCGTGGCGGTGACGTTTTTCGCGGAATCCGGATAACAAACACGGTGCTCCAAGGAAATCATTCCACGATGCCTGCCAGTCTGGCCCGGATCGCCGGGGCGGAGGCCGCCCATGCCGGCTGAGGCGGCAGCGATGCGCGAACGGCTTTCCCGCGCCCTGACCCTGCTGCAGGGTACCCCGCTGCCGGTCGATCTGGCCGACAACCCGGCCAAGACCGGCCAATGGCTGGTCGCGCTGGGCAATCTGCAGCAGATCCTGCATCTGCTGCAGGGCCAGTCGCCGCGGGAGGAAGGCCGGGCCGGGCGCGCCGTGCGGCTGTTCAACCGCATGATCGAGGGCCTGCCGGTATCCTGCCTTTCCGGCCTGCCGACCACGGCCAAGCTCGGCCTGCTGCGGCCGCTGCTGGCCGAGATCGAGGCCCAGGGCGTCAGCCTGAACCAGACGATCGCCGAGATGGGCATCTTCCAGAGCCGGCTGCGCCAGTGCCGGGCGGCGCTGGCCGCGATGGCCGAGCGCCAGCAGGCGCCCGACCCGCCGCTGCTGGTCGGCACGACCTAGCCTGCCCGGCCACTTCCTGCTATACCGCCCGCGACCCGGCGGCGCCCCGTGGCGCTGCCCCTGGTCCGGTATTGGGGAAGGAGAGCGGCATGGCCGCACGCAAGGCCAGAATTTCCCGTAAAACCAAGGAAACCGAGATCGCCGTCAGCCTCGATCTGGACGGCACCGGCACCTACAAGGTCGCCACCGGCGTCGGCTTCCTCGACCATATGCTGGAGCAGCTGTCGCGCCACAGCCTGATCGACCTCGAGGTCCAGGCGAAGGGCGACATCCATATCGATTACCACCACCTCACCGAGGATACCGGCATCGCCATCGGCCAGGGGGTCGCCCAGGCGCTGGGCGAGCGCGCCGGCATCATGCGCTATGGCGATGCGCTGATACCGATGGACGAGACGCTGACCCGCGTGGCGCTCGACGTGTCGAACCGGCCCTACCTGATCTGGAAGGTGAATTTCTCCAAGCCCAAGCTGGGCGAGATGGACACCGAGCTGTTCAAGGAATGGTTCCAGGCCTTTGCCCAGAATGCCGGCATCACCCTGCATGTCGAGAATCTCTACGGCGAGAACAACCATCATATCGTCGAGTCCTGCTACAAGGGGCTGGCGCGCGCCCTGCGCACGGCACTGACCGTCGATCCGCGCAGCCCCCATGCCGTGCCCTCCACCAAGGGCAGTCTCTAAGGGGCTCTCATGCGTTTCTTCACCCTCCATGAGCGCCCCGCGGACCACGGGAGCGAAGTGATCGCTGTTGCCAGCGGCTTCTCCTGGTTCGCCGCGCTCGTACCGCTGGTCTGGTTCCTGTGGCACCGGCTCTGGCTCGGGCTGATCGCCTATGCGGTGATCGGCAGCCTGCTCGGCCTGCTGCTCGAGCTCGGCGGCATCGCCGAGCCGGCCGGCATGGTGATCGGCGTCGCGGGCAGCTACCTGATCGGCGCGATGGCCGCCGATTACCGGCGCTGGACCTATGCGCGCCATGGCTGGGCGACGCGCGGCGTGGTGCTGGCCGAGAGCGCCTGGGATGCCGAGCAGCGCTACATGCTGGCGCGCGGCCGCGGCAGCCCCGCCGTGCCGCCGGGCGCCGGCGCCGTCCCGCTCTCCGGCCCGCCGCGGCCCATGACGTCTTCGGGGGGCGGCGACGCCTTCCCGCGGCTGGTGTGACATGCGGCTGGCGCTGATCGATTACGGCTCCGGCAACCTGCGCTCGGCGGCGAAGGCGATTCAGCGCGCCGCCGCCGAGGATGGCGTCGCGCTCGACCTGGCGGTGACGAACCGGGTCGAGGATGTCGCCGCCGCCGACCGCATCGTGCTGCCCGGCGTCGGCGCCTTTGCCGATTGCTATCGCGGCCTCGCCGCGCTGGACGGCATGGTGGAGGCGCTGAACCAGCGGGTGATCGGGCAGGGCCGTCCGTTCCTCGGCATCTGCGTCGGCATGCAGCTCATGGCCAGCATCGGCCGCGAGCATGGCGAGCATAAGGGCCTGGGCTGGATTCCCGGCGCGGTGGAGAAGATCGCGCCGGCCGATGCCGGCCTGAAGATTCCGCATATGGGCTGGAACGAGCTGCGCGTGCTGCAGCAGCATCCGGTGCTGGCCGGCCTGGCCGATGGCGCGCATGCCTATTTCGTGCACAGCTACCAGATGAAGCCGCAGGATGCCGCGGTGATCCTCGCCGATACCGATTACGGCGGCCCGGTGCTGGCCGCGCTCGGCCGCGACAACATGGTCGGCACGCAGTTCCATCCGGAAAAAAGCCAGGCGACCGGCCTGCGGCTGCTGGCCAATTTCCTGCGCTGGAAACCTTGAGGAGTAGCGTATGACGATCAAGGTGAAGAACATCAGGCCGAGCGCCATCGTCGAGAAGGTGGCGGCGCTCAGCGATGACGAGCTCGACGAGCTCTGCGACGCCGCCGAGAAGGCGATCCTCGACGGCAACGGCTTCGGCTGGCTCAATCCGCCGCCGCGCCGCGTGCTGGAAAGCTACTGGCGCGGCGTGCTGCTGATGCCGCAGCGCGAACTGTTCGTCGCCCGGCTCGACGGTGCCATCGTCGGCTCGACGCAGCTGCTGCGCCCGCCGCCGAACAACGAGGCGCAGGCCCATGCCTGCCAGCTCACCACCTTCTTCATCGCGCCCTGGGCGCGCGGCCATGGCCTGGCGCGCGGGCTGCTGAAGGCGGTCGAGGAATCGGCGCGCGCCGGCAAGCTGCGCCAGATCGATCTCGATTTCCGCGCCAGCCAGATCGCGGCGATCCAGCTGGTCGAGCAGGCGGGCTATACCCGCTGGGGCCTCAAGCCGCGCTATGCCTATGTCGACGGCGCCTATGTCGACGGCATGTATTACACCAAGGTGCTGGTCGAATGAGCGGGCTGAACCTCTATCCCGCCATCGACCTGAAGAACGGCGAATGCGTGCGCCTGCAGCAGGGCGACATGGATCGCGTCACCGTGTTCAACCGCGATCCGGCGGCCCAGGCCGCCGCCTGGGAGCAGGCCGGCTTCCGCTATCTGCATCTGGTCGATCTCGACGGCGCCTTCGCCGGCAAGCCGGCCAATGCCGCAGCCGTGAAGGCGATCCGCCAGGCTGTCAGGCTGCCGATCCAGCTCGGCGGCGGCATCCGCGACGAGGCCACGATCGAAAGCTGGCTCGAGGCCGGCATCACCCGCGTCATCCTCGGCACCGTGGCGGTGCGCAATCCGGCGCTGGTGAAGGCGGCGGCGAAACGCTGGCCCGGCCGCGTGGTGGTCGGCATCGATGCGCGCTCCGGCCGCGTCGCCGTCGAAGGCTGGGCCGAGGCGAGCGATCTCGACGCCATCGATCTGGCGAAGAAGTTCACCGATGCCGGCGTCGCCGCCATCGTCTACACCGATATCGACCGCGATGGCCTGCTCAAGGGCGTGAATGTCGCTGCCACCGCGGCGATGGCCCGCGCCGTGCCGATCCCGGTGATCGCCTCGGGCGGCCTTGCCGGCCTGGCCGATCTCACCGCACTGAAGGCGGAAGTCGCCGCAGGCGCGCGCATCGACGGCGCCATCCTCGGCCGCGCGCTGTATGACGGGCGCATCGATCCGGCCGCCGCCCTGCGGGAAGCGGCGTGATGCAGCGCCGGGATCACAGATCATGGCGATCCTCGACCGGACGGTAAGCTGGATGGCGGGACAGGTCGCGAAGCTGGTGCTGAAGAACCGCTCGCTCGACTGGGCGAAGGTCGACCGCGTCGCCATCGACCGGCGCACCCGCGCGATCTCCGCCACCCTGCTGCTGGCCGGCGAGCCGCATCCGCTGGAGCTGCGCGGCAGCTATGAGGAGCGCGAAGGCCGCATCGTGATCCTCTCGCTGTCGTTCTCGCGGCCCTGGATGGACGGCGCGACGGAGACTTTCGGCCTGCTCGAGGTCATCAATGCCGAACTGGCGGAGTTGCAGGATTCGCATCCGCTGGCGCGCCGCCTCGCCGCCCTGCTGCTTTAGGAAGCCGTGATCATGTCGCTCAAGGTCCGCATCATTCCCTGCCTCGACGTCAAGGACGGCCGCGTGGTCAAGGGCGTGAATTTCGTCAACCTGCGCGATGCCGGCGATCCGGTCGAGCAGGCGGCGGTCTATGACGCCGCCGGCGCCGACGAGCTCACCTTCCTCGACATCACCGCCTCCTCCGATGCGCGCGACACCCTGTTCGACGTGGTGGCGCGCACGGCCGAGCGCTGCTTCATGCCGCTCACCGTCGGCGGCGGCGTGCGCGCGGTGGAAGACGTGCGCAAGCTGCTGCTCGCCGGTGCCGACAAGGCCAGCATCAACACCGCCGCCGTGGCGCGGCCCGATTTCGTGCGCGAGGCGGCCGAGAAATTCGGCAGCCAGTGCATCGTGGTCGCCATCGATGCCCGCCAGGCCGCGCCCGGCAGATGGGAGGTCTTCACCCATGGCGGCCGCAAGGCCACCGGGCTGGATGTCGTCGACTGGGCGAAGCGCATGCAAAGCCTCGGCGCCGGCGAAATCCTGCTCACCTCGATGGACCGCGACGGCACCGAGAAGGGCTTCGACCTGGAGCTCACCCGCGCCGTCTCGGATGCGGTCGGCATCCCGGTGATCGCGTCGGGCGGCGTCGGCAATCTCGACCATTTCGTCGATGGCGTGAAGCAGGGCCATGCCTCGGCGGTGCTGGCGGCCTCGATTTTCCATTTCGGCCGGCATAGCATTGCGGAAGCGAAGCAACACATGGCCGCTTCCGGCATCCCGGTCCGGCGCTGAGAGGAGACGCGCGCGCGATGAGCAGCGACAACCGCGACACGCTGGAACGGCTTTACGCCACGATCCTGAGCCGCAAGGGCGGCGATCCCGCGGTGTCGCACAGCGCCAAGCTGTTCGCCAAGGGCCGCGCCAAGATCGCGCAGAAGATGGGCGAGGAGGCGGTCGAGCTCGCCATCGCCGCGGTGTCCGAGCCGCGCGAGGCGATCGTCTCGGAAAGCGCCGATCTCATCTTCCACCTGCTCGTGCTGTGGGCCGAATGCGGCATCACCATCGACGAGGTCCGCGCCGAACTGACCCGCCGCGAAGGCCGGTCGGGCATCGACGAGAAGAAGGCGCGGCAGCTCACATAAAAACTGGCCCCGGACGGAGGAAAAGATGGCTGCGGCGTATGATCCCAACAACGTCTTCGCGAAAATCCTGCGCGGCGAGATTCCGTGCAAGAAGGTGCATGAGACACCGCACAGCCTCGCCTTCCACGATATCAATCCGCTGGCGCCGGTGCATGTGCTGGTGATCCCCAAGGGCGCCTATGTCAGCTTCGACGATTTCTCCGCCAGGGCGAGCGCCGAGGAGCAGGTGGACTTCATCCGGGCCGTCGGCGACACCGCCCGGATGCTCGGCGTCGCCGAAGACGGTTATCGCGTGCTGAGCAATTGCGGCGTCAACGGCCATCAGGAAGTGCCGCATCTGCACATGCATGTCTTCGGCGGCCGGCATCTCGGCCGCATGCTGCGGAAGGAAGGCGAATAGGCGCCGCGCGGCGGCGGCTTCTCACAATCCGCTGCGCGCCACCTCCTCCAGGATCCAGGCGCGGAAGGCGCGCTGCTTGGGCTGCCCGGCATTCGCGGCGGCGCAGACCAGGTAATAGGAATAGCGGTTCTTGATCTCGAGCGCGAAGGGCTGCACCAGATGGCCCGCGGCCAGCTCCTCGGCCGCCAGCGCGCGGCGGCCCAGCGCGACGCCATGGCCGGCGATGGCGGCCTGGATCGTCATGGCGGAATCGCTGAAGCCCGGACCGCGCGTGTGATCGACATCCTCGACGCCGGCCTGGCGCAGCCAGGCGCGCCAGGTCAGGGTTTCTTCCTCCACCGCATCCGACATGTCGTGCAGCAGGGTGTGATGCTTGAGATCGGCGGCGCTGCGCAGCGGATGCGCGCCCTGCAGCAGGGCGGGCGCGCAGACCGGGAAGATGTAATCGTCCATCAGCTTGGTGACATGCAGGCCGGGATATTCGCCGCGGCCGACGCGGATGCCGACATCGACATCGTCGCGGCGGAAATCCACCAGCTGGTGCGTGGCCGAGATCATCAGCTCGATCTCGGGATGCTTCGCGCGGAAGCGCGGCATGCGCGGCATCAGGAAGCGCGCGGCGAATGACTGCAGCGTGCTGACGCGCAGCATGCGGCTGTCGCCCTTCTGCGTCACGCGCCGGGTCGCCGCCGCCATCTGGTCGAAGGCATCGCGCAACGGCGGCAGATAGGCCTGGCCCGCCTCGGTCAGCACCAGCCGGCGGTTCAGCCGGCGGAACAGCGTCACGCCCAGCACGTCCTCCAGCAGCTTCACCTGATGGCTGATCGCGGCCTGGGTGACGTTCAGCTCCTCGGCCGCCTTGGTGAAGGAGAGATGCCGGGCGGCGGCTTCGAAGACGCGCAGCGCGTTCAGCGGCGGCAGGCGGCGGCTCATCGCGACCCTTTCTTCACATTAGATGGGCTTATGCGAAGGATGAGGAATGATCGTTTGTGAAGCAAGCCCCGCGAGCCTAGTTTTGCTCCCAGACGCGGCGCCGGACAGCGCGCCCGAGCCACCCAGAGCAAGGAGGTCGTCATGGCCTACAGCATCCAAGTTCCTGCTTCTTCTGTATTTTCTGCCCAGGCGGCGGCTGCCGCGCCGGCCCGGCTGCTGCGCGGCGCGGTCGAAACCCTGCTGGCCTGGCAGCATCGCGCCGCCGAGCGGCAGCAGCTCGCCGCCTTGAGCGATTATGATCTGAAGGATGTCGGCCTGACCCGCAGCGATGCGATCGCCGAAGCCGAGAAGCCGTTCTGGCGGGGCTGAGCCTCCGCCTAGCGGTCCAGCACCCGCTCCGCCACCAGCACGGCGAGCGTCTCCGATTTTCCCCGAAGGCTGACGGTTTCGCGCCGCCAGCCTTCGCGCATTTCCAGGCCACCGCGCCGGGCCACCTCTTCCGAGATCACCAGCTCGGCGCCGAAATCCTTGGTGGCGCTTTCCAGCCGGCTGGCGGTGTTCACCGCGTCGCCGACCGCGGTGAGATGCAGCACGCTGCCATGGCCCATGGCGCCGACGATGGCGGGCCCGCAGTGAATCCCGATGCCGAGCTTCAGCATCTGGTCGAGATCCATCTGCAGGGCGGCATTGAGCTGCGCCAGCGCCGCGGCCATGCGGCTGGCGGCGTCCAGCGCGCGGCGGCAGCCCTCGTCGGGCCCTTCCTCGATGCCGAACAGCGCCATCACGCCGTCGCCAATGAACTTGTCGATGCGGCCGCCGGCGCTTTCGACCGCTTCGCCCATCGCCTTGAAATACTGGTTGAGCAGGAAGACGACATCGAAGGGCAGCCGGCCTTCCGACAGCCGGGTAAAGCCGCGCAGGTCGGCGAACAGGATCGCGATGCGGCGCTCGGCGCCCTGCGCGGTATTCGCCGCGCCATAGGCGATGCGCGGCGGCACGCCGGCCGGCAGCAACGGCACCACGGCGATGTCCTCGGTCGGCCGGATCTGGCAGGCGAGCCGCACGCCGGGCGAGGCATGGATGCGCTCGAGCACCTTCTGCTCGGCGCTGTCGGGCGGCGGCAGCGAGGCGGCGCCGGGGCCGATCACGCGCACCCGGCAGGTCGAACAGCGGCCCTGGCCGCCGCAGACCGAGGCATGCGGATAGCCGATGGCGCGGCTGGCCTCCAGCACCGAGATGCGGCCGCTCAGGCCCCGATAGCGCCGCCCGTCGGGATAGGTGATGATGAGCCGGCCGCGCCGGCGGTGCAGCAGGGCCAGCAGCAGGCGGCCGAGCAGCGCGCCGAGCAGCAGCAGCGCCATCACCTGATAGGCGACCTCGCTCCAGTGGTTGGTGAAGTCGATCGCGATCGGGCCGGGATAATTGAGCCCGGCGCGGAAGGCGTCGAGCCATTCCGGCTGCTGCATCAGCAGGCGCACCGAGCGGCCGCCCGCGACATAGCCCAGCATCGCCAGCATCGGCAGCAGCAGCGCGGCCGCATAGAGAAACGGCCAGGCGCGCTCGAAAAGGGCTTTAAGCCGCAGCCAGTAATAGACGCCGATGCAGCCATGGCCCCAGGCGATCAGCACCAGCAGATTCTGCCGCAGCCCGACCTGCGGCGCCTGCACGAACTGCACCAGCAGCACATAGGCATAAGAATCGTTGAGGCCGAGCACTTCATGGCTCAGCCGCGTGCCCAGCAGATGCTCGACCACCAGCGGCGGGATGCAGATCCCCAAGGCGAGCTGCGTCCAGCCCTGCCAGGGAATGCCGCGGTAATGGCCGCGGCGGAACCAGGCATAGAGCGCGAGCAGGGGATGCAGCAGGGCGGCCGCGTAGAGCAGGATGGTGCCGGGCCAGCTGCGCCACAGGAACTTGAAGGCCACCGCGCCGGCCTGCATGGCATCGAGCGCGATCAGGCCGAGCGCGTGGTTGAGCAGATGCGTGAGCAGGAAGGTAAAGAGCACCAGCCCCGACGCCAGCTTCGTCCGGCTGTAGAGCTCTTCCCAGCGCGTGCCCCCCGCGGCATCCATGCGGCGGAGTCTAGGAGCCGGCGCCTGCAGAATCCAGCTTTGCTGGTTCCGCCGCCGGGATGGAGTCCGGCGCCGGCACCGCAGCCAGCGGCGCGGCGGGATCGGGCGCAAACAGCAGATGCAGGTAATTGCGGTAATGCCGGAACTGCGCCGCCACCGCGCCGGGATCGTTGTTGACCTTGGACAGGATATAGGCGCCTTCGGCGATCGCCAGGTTCATGTCGGCCAGCGTCTCGGTGCTGACCGGCTGCCGCGGCGGATAGAGTTCCATCACCAGCCGCAGCTTCTCGCCGATGCGCCGGCGCCAGCCGGCAAACACCTCGCGCACGATCCGGAGCGTGCGCTCGTCGAAGAGCTGCGCCTCGTAGATGAACGAGGCGTAGAGGCAGCCGGGATAGGGCGAGACCAGCGCCGCCATCTCCTGCTCGAACAGGCCCATGCAGAGCAGCACCTGCTGCAGCGGATCGGCGCTCAGGCGCTCGGCCTTGGTCAGATGCTTTTCCAGATGGGCGGCATCGTTGGCGGCATCGCGCAGCACCAGCGCCTCGGCAAGATCGGCCTTGGTCCTGAAATGATAGAAAAAGGCGCCCTTGGTGATGCCGGCGCGGGCGATCACCGCATCCACGCTGGTGGCCGAGAACCCGGCCTCCAGGATCAGCGCCTGGGCGGCATCCATGATGGCCTTGCGGGTGGCGGCGCCGTTACGGGGCATGGGGCGGCTCCGGGGAAGTTACACCTGCAACCATATGGTTTTTAACCATTCCAAATCCAGCCGGAATAACAGACCAGTCGGTATATCACAAAATCGTGAGCACAGGCGTTTCCGCCCGACGTCCCGGCAAGAATATCAGCATGGACAGTTACTTAAGGCTGAAGGCGGCAGGCTGGCGCAACCCGCAATGTATACCTTGACCGGGCCCTGCCTCGTATCTATACCAACCGGTCAGTTTAACTACCCTGAAACGGGCGAGATCAACCTTCCGCGGCCGCTTCGTCCCGAGGCGGGCCGCGGGGCATGCAGTCGAGGAGCAGATGATGACGATCAAGGATTTTCGCGGCGATGCCGTTAGCGGCGCCACGGCCGAGGCGCTGGCCCATTTCGAGCAGGCCCTCGCCGATTTCCACTGCTATCGCGGCAATCCCTTTGTGCCGCTGGATGCCGCGATCGCAGCCGCGCCGGATTTCGCGATGGCCCACCTGATGCGGGCGCATCTCTTCCTCTCGGGCATGGAGGCGGCCGGCCTCGCGCCGGCGCGCGAGGCTATCGCCGCGGCGACGCCGCTGCTCCGCACCGAACGCGAGAGGCTGCATGCGGCTGCCGCCGGCGCCCTGGCGCAGGGCCGTTTCGACGATGCCGCCGAGCGCTTCGAGGACATCCTGCTGGCCCATCCGCGCGACGCGCTGGCCTTGCAGATGGGCCATCTGCTCGACTTCTATCGCGGCGATGCGCGCAACCTGCGCGACCGCGTGGTGCGCGTGATGCCGAACTGGTCGAAGAATCTGCCCGGCTGGCATGCCCTGCTCGGGATGCAGGCCTTCGGGCTGGAGGAATGCGGCGAATATGCGAAAGCGGAAGAGGCGGGCCGCGCCGCCTGCGAGATTCAGCCGCAGGACGCCTGGGCGCATCATGCCGTCGCCCATGTGATGGAGATGCAGGGGCGGGTCGAGGATGGCATCGCCTGGGCCTCCAGCCGCGTCGACCACTGGGCGCCCGACAACATGATGGCGGTGCATAACTGGTGGCATCTGGCGCTCTATCACCTCGAGCGCGAGGAGATTGCCACGGTGCTGCAGCTCTATGACCGGCAGGTGCGCGGCGGCGCCTCGACGGTGGTGCTCGACATGATCGACGCCTCGGCGCTGCTGTGGCGCCTGCAGCTGCGCGGCGTCGCGATCGGCCAGGCGCGCTGGGACGAGATCGCCGAGGCCTGGGCGCCGCTCAGGGAGGATGGCTTCTACGCCTTCAACGATGTGCATGCGCTGATCAGCTTCCTCGGCGCCGGCCGCCGCGACCGGGTCGAGCAGCAGCTCGCCACGCTGCGGCGCAGCGCGCGCGACGGCGGCAGCAACGCCGCGATGGCGGCCCAGGTCGCACTGCCGGTGGCCGAGGCGCTGCTCGCCTTCGCGGAGGGCCGCTACCGCCAGACGGTCTCCTGGCTGCGGCCGGTGCGCAGCATCGCGCATCGCTTCGGCGGCTCCCATGCCCAGCGCGACCTGCTCGACCTCACCCTGATCGAGGCGGCGCACCGCGGCGGCGACACGGCGCTGGTGCGGGCGCTGGCCGCCGAGCGCCTGCGCGTCAGGCCGGCGAGCCCGCTGGCCCAGGCCTACCGCTTCGCCGCTGCCAAGAAGGCGGCAGCCTGACGCCAGGGGCGGAGGCGGGGCCGGCCGGGTCCCCGCCCCGACCCGGCTTTCGCGGCGTGACTTCGGGGCTGGCGGCCGGCCTGGCCGGGCCACCCGCGTTGCGGGCAGTGCAAAATCGCATTGGCCAATTGCGGGGGTTTGGGGTTGTAATCAGGAGACCGCAACCCAATTTCTTGGAAATCCGAGAAAATTGGAGCTCACCCGATCAATTCCGGCCCGCCGCGGGCCAAAGCCAGGCCGATGACAGAAACCGCAATCCCGGAAACCCCCGGATTGCCGCCCGAGCCGCCTCCGCCGCCGGGCAGCAACTGGGCCCTGTTCCTCGATATCGATGGCACGTTGCTCGATATCGCCGAAACCCCCGACCAGGTCCGGGTGCCCCCCGCCCTGCGCAATGACCTCGATCGCGCGGCAAGCCAGCTCGAGGGCGCGCTGGCGCTGGTTTCGGGCCGCCCGGTCTCCGACATCGACCGGCTGTTCGACCCGCTGAGACTGCCCGCCTCGGGCCAGCATGGCGGCGAATGGCGCCCGGTGCCGCAGCAGGCGACCGAAGTGATCGCGGGCCAGACCGTGCCGCCGAACCTGCGCGCGGTCGCCGACGGCCTGCTGAGGCTGCATCCCGGCATCGTCGTCGAGCAGAAAAGCCATGCCATCGCGGTGCATTACCGGCATGCGCCGGATCTCGGCCCCGAACTGGGCGCCCGGCTGGCCGAGGCGATGGCCGGTATCGACGGCCTGCAGCTGCTGTCCGGCCGCTCGGTCTGGGAGGTGAAGGATTCCTCGCAGTCGAAAGGCACGGCGGTGCAGCGCTTCATGGCGCGGCCGGGCTTTGCCGGCCGGCTGCCGGTCTTCGTCGGCGACGACACCACCGATCTCGACGGCTTCCTCGCCGTCGAGGCGCTGGGCGGCCTGGCCCTGCCGGTCGGCCCGCTGGTGCGGTCCGGCAAGCCGGGCTTTGCCGATCCCGTCGCGGTCCGCGCCTGGCTGGCGGAATTCGCCGCCGTCAGCAACGGAGCAGCGCGATGAACGAGGTTACAGCCAAACCCGGCGGCGAGAGCCAGCCGATGGCGGACCAGATTCCGCTCCGCGGTCCGGGCAACCTGCAGCTCGGCCTGATCGGCAATGCCATCGTCGCCGCCCTGATCGATCCGCATGCCAATATCGTCTGGCATTGCGTGCCAAGGCTCGACGGCGATCCGGTGCTCTGCCGCCTGCTGGAACCCAAGCATCACGAGGACGGCGTCATCTCGGTCGAGCTGCGCGGCTATGCCGCCAGCGAACAGCATTACATCGACAACACGGCGATCCTGGTGACCGTGCTGACCAGCGCCGACGGCGCCTCCGTCCGCGTCACCGATTTCGCGCCGCGCTTCAAGCAGTATGACCGGATGTATCGCCCGGCCATGCTGATCCGCCGCATCGAGCCGATTGCCGGCGCGCCGGTGGTCCGCCTGCGGGTGCGGCCGCTGTTCCATTACGGCGCCGCCCAGCCGAGCCGCACGCTGGGCAGCAATCATATCCGCTTCTCGGCGCCGGGCGCGGCGATCCGGCTGACCACCGATGCGCCGATCGGCTATATCGACAGCGAAAGCGAATTCGTGCTGAGCCATCCGGTGACGATGATCCTCGGGCCGGACGAAAGCTTCAGCAATTCGGTCGCCCATATCAGCCGCGAATTCCTCGAGCGCACCATCGAATACTGGGTCGAATGGTCGCGCTATCTGGCGGTGCCGTTCGAATGGCAGGACGCG
>CAYSCA010000044.1:2715-19047 GCA_964429465.1 uncultured Rhodospirillaceae bacterium | reverse complement strand
CCATGATGGATCTGCCCACCCTGCTGACCTTTGCCGCCGCGGCTTTCGCGCTGGCGCTGACGCCCGGCCCCGACATGCTGCTGGTCATGACGCGCTCCGTCGCGCAGGGCCGCGCCGCCGGACTGGTGACGCTGGCCGGCATCACGGTGGGCTGCTACGGCCATGCCCTACTGGCCGGCTTTTCCCTGAGTGGCGTGCTGCTGATCGCGCCGGTGATGTTCGAGGCGATCCGCTGGGCCGGCGCGGTCTATCTGCTCTGGCTCGGCATCCAGGCCTTCCGCGGCGCCGGCGGGTTCCAGCCGCCGCGCGCCGATGCGCCGAAGCTGCCGCTCTGGAGCCTGTTCCGGCAGGGGCTGCTGACCAACCTGCTCAATCCGAAAGTGGCGCTGTTCTTCCTCGCGCTGTTTCCGCAATTCATGCGGCCCGATCCCGACACGGCGGTGTGGCAGGCGCTGATCCTCGCCGTGGTGCTGAGCACCGCGGGCGGCATCGTCAATGGCGGCATCGCGCTGGTGGCGGGCCGGCTCGGCGAATGGCTGGCCCAGCGGCCGGCCTTCGTGCGCTGGCAGAACCGCCTGCTCGGCGGCGTGTTCGCCGCGATGGCGCTGCGGCTGGCATTCGATAGACGCTGAACTCAAATCGCGGGAGCGACGAGGTAACGGTTACAGCGTCGCGGTCTTCACGCCGGCGACTTCCGCCGTGCCGTCGAGGATGGCGGTCTTGATCGTCTCCAGCCCGAGCTCGAATTCCGCGATGCGTTCACGCAGGCCGCGCAGCTCATCCAGCGCGACATGGCCGATCGGACGGTCGGTCTGGCTGTATTCCAGCACCAGGCTGGCATAGCGGCCGCGCATCTTGGCCAGCGACTTCACCATGGTTTCCAGCTCGCCCGGCTCGATGCGGCCCAAAGCCCAGACCATCTGCGCCTTGGTGGCATCCTGTTCGATGATCCCGAGCTGCTGCACATATTGCCGCGCGCTGAGCGTGCCGGCGCCGGGCGCCGCCTCGCCGTCGCGCCGCGCCAGCCGCTCGCGCGCCGACAGCGCGGCGGCCGCGGCCGGAATGCCCTTGATGGCCGCCTTCAGCTGCGGCTCGACCTTTTCCGACTGACGCAGCGACAGTAATGCAATGCCCATGACCCAACTCCTTGCCAAGCGGTTTTGGTTAAGGCGGAGCAAGCGGCGTGCCATCGGGACGCGCGCGGTTTTCCGCCAAATCCGGCGGCGGCAGGATCGCCGGCCGGCAGCTTTTGCCGGGCCGGATTAAGGCTGCAGGGCCGGGGCCGGCATGCTGGCGATGCCGGTGTCGAAGCGCAGCTCGAGCAGCCAGTCCTGCGGCCGGGCGCGGTAGCTCGCCAGCTGCTCGGGGGTGAGATCGAACTCGACCTGGGTGGAAAACCCGCTGGGCCGCGGTGCGCCGCCGCCGCCCAGCACGGGGAAGGACAGCCCGATGCCAGTGCCGAAGCTGCCGCTCGATCCGGCGCCCACGCCGACGCCCACCGTGGGCCGGCCGACGCCATAGCCGCCATTGTCATAGCCGCCGCCCTGTCCCGGCGTGGTCAGCCGCTGGGTCAGGATGGTCTGGCCGCCGGGTGCCGTCAGCCGCGCATCGCGCAGGGCGTCCTGGCTGATCACCCGCATGAACAGCAGCTCGGTCCGCTCGCCCATCCAGGCCGCGACGCGGGGCGGCGGCGGGTTCGGATGGCTGCAGGCGGCGAGCAGGATGACGAGCAGGCCGGCGACGAGGCGGGGGATCATGATGTCCGCATATATAATGTGAATCTCGGTTGGGATAACCCGCCGGAGAGGGCGCCTGTTCACCGCTGCGGCCGCGCGCTAAGCTGCGCCGCTTTGAAAACCGGACAAAACAGGCGGCATGAGGGAGCGATGAGCGGAACGGACCATCTTTTCGATCTGACGGGCAGGGTCGCGGTGATCACCGGGTCCAGCCGGGGCATCGGCCGGTCGATCGCGCTGCGCATGGCCCAGCATGGCGCCAGGGTGGTGGTGTCCAGCCGCAAGGCCGAGGCCTGCGAGAAGGTGGCCGGCGAGATCAAGGCCGCGGGCGGCGACGCCCTGGTCGTGCCCTGCAACGTCTCCGACAAGGCGCAGCTTCAGACGCTGGTGGATACCACGATCAAACACTGGGGCAAGATCGACATCCTGGTCTGCAATGCCGCGGTGAATCCCTTCTTCGGCTCGGCCAAGGACATCCCCGACGACGCCTTCGACAAGATCATGGCCGTCAACATCAAGTCGAATCACTGGCTGTGCAACATGGTGGCGCCCGACATGGCCAAAAGGAAGGACGGCGCGATCGTCATCATCTCCTCGGTCGGCGGCCTGATCGGCTCCAACCTGCTCGGCGCCTATGCCATCTCGAAGGCGGCCGACATGCAGCTCGCCCGCAACCTCGCGGTCGAGTGGGGGCCCGACAATATCCGCGCCAACTGCATCGCGCCGGGCCTGATCCGCACCGATTTCGCCCGCGCCCTGTGGGAGAATCCCGATATCGCCAGGAAGGCGACGCATGGCTATGCGCTGAAGCGGGTCGGCGAGCCCGACGAGATCGCCGGCGCCGCCGTCTTCCTCGCCTCGCGCGCCGGTAGCTTCATGACCGGCCAGACCATGGTGATCGACGGCGGCGGCATGGTGAATTTCCAGAGCGTGTGAGGAACGCCCTCACCCCGACCCTCTCCCGCAATCGGGAGAGGGAGGGACCCGCGACAGCGGGAGGGTGTGGGTTTTTGGGAGTGGTCAAAGGTAACGACGTCCAGCGCAGCGCATTATATAAAGAGCCATGACCCCCCGCCCGACCATCCAGAACCCGCGCGAGATCGTCGACCGCAAGGCGCTGATGCTGCAGCTGGATGCGCTGGGCGGCGAGGGGGTGCATGGCACGCCGGAGCAGCGCCGCCAGGCGCTGGCGCTGCTGAAGGCGGCGCTGAATGCCGGCCGCGAGACGATCCGGCAGCGCTTCCAAGCCGGCATGCCCGCCCTGGCGACGCGGCAGTCGCTCGCCTTCCTCACTGACCAGATCGTGCGGCTGACCCATGATTTCACGGTGAACCGCGTCTACCGCCTGCCCAATCCGACCGCGGCCGAGAAGCTCTCCATCGTCGCCGTCGGCGGCTACGGCCGCGGCGAGATGGCGCCGTTTTCCGATGTCGACCTGCTGTTCCTGTTCCCCTACAAGCAGACCCCCTGGGGCGAGCAGGTGGTCGAATACATGCTCTACCTGCTGTGGGACCTGGGGCTGAAGGTCGGGCATGCGACGCGCAGCGTGGATGAATGCATCCGGCTGTCGCTGTCGGACGTCACCATCCGCACGGCGATCCTCGAGCAGCGCTGGATCTGGGGCGAGCAGGAGCTGGCCGTGCAGCTGCGGCAGCGCTTCCAGGCCGAGGTGGTGGCCAAGACCGGTCCGGATTTCATCGAGAAGAAGCTGGCCGAGCGCGACGAGCGCCATCGCCGCATGGGCGATTCCCGCTATGTAGTCGAGCCCAACATCAAGGAAGGCAAGGGGGGCTTGCGCGATCTCCACACGCTGCTGTGGATCACGAAATACGTCTACGGCATTGAGGACGTTGCCGAGCTGGTCGGCCGCGGGCTGCTGAACGGGGAAGAGCAGCGCCGCTTCGTGCAGGCCAGCGAATACCTGTGGACCGTGCGCATCCACCTGCATTACCTGACCGGCCGGCCGGAGGAGCGGCTGACCTTCGATACCCAGACCGAGATCGCCAAGGCGATGGGCTATGCCGACCGGCCGGGCCGCAGCGATGTCGAGCGCTTCATGAAGAAATACTACCTCATCGCCAAGGAGGTCGGCGACCTGACGCGCATTTTCGCCGCCGCCCTGGAGGAGCGCCACAAGAAGAAGAAACCGCTGGCGGCGATCCGCGCCCGGATCCGCCGCCCCAAGACGCTGGACGGCTTCGAGATCGAGGGCGGCCGGGTCAATGTCGGCGCCGAGGATTTGTTCGAGAAGCAGCCGGTGAAGATGCTGCGGCTGTTCCATCTGGCGCAGGAGCAGGGGCTCGACATCCATCCCGAAGCCCTGCGGCTGGTGCGGCGGAATCTCAAGCTGATCGATGCCCGCCTGCGCAACGATGAAGAGGCCAACCGGCTGTTCATGGAAATGCTCTGCTCGGTGAACGATCCGGAGACGACCCTGCGCCGCCTCAACGAGGCCGGCGTGTTCGGCCGCTTCGTGCCCGATTTCGGCCGCGTCGTGGCGCAGACGCAGCACGACATGTACCACACCTATACGGTGGACGAGCACACGATCCGCGCCATCGGCATCCTCTCGCGCATCGAGAACGGCGCGCTGAAAGAGGATCATCCGCTGTCGGTCGGCATCATCCAGGAGGTGCTGTCGCGCCGCGTGCTCTATGTCGCCGTGCTGCTGCACGACATCGCCAAGGGCCGCGGCGGCGATCATTCCGTGCTGGGCGCCAAGGTGGCGGAGAAGCTCGGGCCGCGCTTCGGCCTGACCGGCGCCGAGACCGAGACGGTCGCCTGGCTGGTGCGGCATCACCTCGCCATGTCGGCCACCGCGTTCAAGCGCGACATCTCCGATCCCAAGACGGTGATCGACTTCTCGCAGCTGGTGCAGAGCCCGGAACGCCTGCGGCTGCTGCTCTGCCTGACGGTGGCCGATATCCGCGCGGTGGGGCCGACGGTTTGGAATGGCTGGAAGGGGCAGCTGCTGCGCGACATCTATTACCGCGCCGAGGAATATCTGTCGGGCGGCTTCACCGGGCGCGGCCGCGACCAGCGCATCGCCGATACCAAGGCGGAGGTGCGCCAGCAGCTTGCCGACTGGCCGAAGGCCGATCTCGACCGGCTGATGAAGCGCCATTACGAGAATTACTGGTACTCCAACGACGCCGAGACCATCGTGCGCCACGCGCGGCTGGTGCGGCGCGGCGATGCGGAAGGCCGCCCGCTCACCACCGAGACCAGCCCCGACAAGTTCCGCGCCGTCACCGAATTCACTCTCTATGCGCCCGACCATCCGGGGCTGTTCGCGCGCGTCGCCGGCGCCATGGCGGCGGCCGGCGCCAATATCGTGGATGCGAAGGTCTTCACCACCAATGACGGCATGGCGCTCGACATGTTCTTCATCCAGGATGTCGAAGGCGCAGCCTTCGACAAGCCGGAGCGGCTGAAGCGGCTCAACCTCGCCATCGAGCGCGCGCTGTCGGGCGATCTCAAATTGCGCTCGGCGATCGCGCCGGAAACGCCGGGCGTGCCGAGCCGGGCGCGGGTCTTCAAGGTCGAGCCGCGGGTGCTGATCGACAATGCCGCGTCGAACCGCTGGACGGTGATCGAGGTGAACGGCCGCGACCGGCCGGGCTTCCTCTATGACGTCACCCGCGGGCTTTACGACGCCAACCTTTCGATCGGCTCGGCCCATATCGCGACCTATGGCGAACGCGCCGTCGACGTCTTCTACGTGCAGGACCTGACCGGCATGAAGCTGACCGACAAGCGCCGGCTCACCCAGGTCGAGAAGGCGCTGCTCAAGCGCATCACCCCGGAAGAGAAGCCGGCCAAGGCGAAAGCGGCGTAGGGAAGCCCTCACTCTCCCGCTTCGCGGGTCCCCCCTCCCGGAGGGAGAGGGTCAAAATACCCTCGCCCGCCCCAGCGGGAGAGGGAGGGGCCCATTGCGACGCAATGGGAGAGTGAGGGTTCGGCCGTCGCGAAAATTCATGGCGGGCATGGCAAAGCCGTGGCATGACGATGTGATTCTCTGATACCTCACTGACCCATGTCCCTGTTCCGCGCCATCGCCACCGTCGGCAGCCTGACCATGCTGAGCCGTATCGCCGGCTTCGGGCGCGACCTGATGATTGCGCGCTATCTCGGCGCCGGGCCGCTGGCGGATGCCTTCTTCGTCGCGCTGCGGCTGCCCAATTTCTTCCGCTCGCTGTTCGCCGAAGGCGCCTTCACGGCCGGCTTCCTGCCGCTGTTTTCCAAGACCGAGGCGGTCGAAGGCCGGGACGCGGCGCGGAACTTCGCCGAGCGCGCGCTCGGCATCCTGCTGCCGGTCACCTTCGCCTTCACCGTGATCGCGCAGATCGCGATGCCGGCGGTGATCCTGGTGCTGGCGCCGGGCTTCCTCGGCGATGTTGAACGCTTCGACCTCGCGGTGACGCTCAGCATCATCACCTTCCCCTATCTGATCTTCATCAGCCTGGCGGCTCTGTTCGGCGCCATGCTGAACAGCGTCGGGCGGTTCGCCGCGATGGCGGCGACGCCGATCCTGCTCAACCTCACGATGATCGCCGGCCTGGCGTTGCTCAGCGACCATGTCGGCGGGCCCGGCCATGCGCTGGCCTGGTCGGTGCTGGCCGGCGGCATGCTGCAATTCCTCTGGCTCAGCCATTCCGTGCGGCGCGCAGGCCTCAGCCTGCGGCTGCACCGGCCGCGCCTGGACGACAGGATCCGGCGCCTGTTCCGCCTGGTGCTGCCGGCCGCGCTCGGCGCCGGCGCGACGCAGATCAATCTTGTGGTAGGGCTGATGCTCGCCTCGCTGCTGCCGGCCGGCTCGGTCTCGTATCTCTTCTATGCCGACCGGCTGAACCAGCTCACCGTCGGCGTGGTCGGCGTCGCCATCGCTACCGCGCTGCTGCCCACCATCTCGGCGCAGCTCGCCCGCGGGCAGACCGAGGCGGCCATCGCCAACCAGAACCGCGCGCTGGAATTCGGCCTGCTGTTGTCGCTCCCGGCGGCGGCGGCCCTGATTGCGGTGCCGTTTCCGCTCATCTCCATTCTGTTCGAGCGTGGTGAATTCGATTCCGCCACCGCGCGGGCCACCGCCGATGCGCTGCTCGCCTATGCCATCGGCCTGCCCGGCTATGTGCTGGCGCGCAGCCTGACGCCCAGCTTCCATGCGCGGCAGGATACGGCCACGCCGGTGCGGCTGGCGCTGGTCAGCATCAGCATCAATCTCGGCGGCGGCGCGCTGCTGATGCAGTGGCTCGATCATGTCGGGCTGGCGCTGGCGACCGCCATGGCCGCCATCGCCAACACGCTGCTGCTCGGCTTCGTGCTGCAGCGGCGCGGCCACTGGCGCGCCGATGCGCGGCTGAAAAGCCGCAGCCTGCGCATCCTTGCCGCCGCCCTGCTGATGGCCGCGGCGCTTGTCGCCGCCGATCGCCTGCTGCTGCCCGGCTGGTATGCCGGCGGCGATGCCCTGCGGCTCGCGGCGCTGGCCCTGCTGGTCGGCGGCGGGCTGCTGGTCTATCTCGCCGCCGTGCTGCTGCTGCGCGCCACCCGGCCGGCGGAATGGCGGGCGATGCTGCGCCGGCCGCCGGGCGGGACCGCCTCAGGCAGTTGACGGCCTGCGCGCCAGCGGCGATAACCGCGCCGCATCTTTCTCCCGTCACCGGGGCCTTCCACCGCCCCAAATCCAAAGGGACGCACCATGGCCTTCCAACGGCGCATCTTCTCGGGCATCCAGCCCAGCGGCAATCTCCATCTCGGCAATTATCTCGGCGCGGTGCGCAACTGGGTCGCGCTGCAGAACGAGTTCGACTGCATTTTCTGCATGGTCGACATGCATGCCATCACCGTATGGCAGGACCCCGCCGAGCTGAAGCGCAGCACGCGCGAGCTGGCGGCCGCGATGATCGCCTCGGGCATCGACCCGCAGAAGAACATCCTGTTCAACCAGTCGCAGAATCCCGATCACGCGACGCTCGCCTGGATCTTCAACTGCGTCGCCCGCATGGGCTGGATGAATCGCATGACGCAGTTCAAGGAGAAGGCCGGCAAGGACCGCGAGAATGTCTCGCTCGGCCTCTATGCCTATCCGGCGCTGATGGCGGCCGACATCCTCGCCTACAAGGCCACCCATGTGCCGGTCGGCGAGGACCAGAAGCAGCATCTTGAGCTGACCCGCGACATCGCGCAGAAGTTCAACCACGATTACGGTACGGAATTCTTCCCGCTCACCGAGCCGCAGATCTTCGGCGCGGCGACCCGCGTGATGTCCCTGCGCGACGGATCGAAGAAGATGTCGAAGTCGGACGCCTCCGACCAGTCGCGCATCAACCTGACCGACACGGCGGATGCCATCGCCGACAAGATCAAGCGCGCCAAGACCGATCCGCTGCCGCTGCCGGATACGGTGGAAGGCCTGGAAGGGCGGCCGGAAGCCGAGAACCTGATGGGCATCTATGCCGCTTTGTCGGACCAGACGCTGGAGCAGGCGGTGGCCGCCTGCGCCGGCAAGGGTTTCGCCGAGTTCAAGAAGCTGCTGACCGAGACGGCGGTGGCGGTACTCGGCCCGATCACGGCGGAGATGCGCCGGCTGATGGACGATCCGGCCTATGTCGACGGCATCCTGCGCCAGGGCGGCGAGCGGGCGCGGGCCATCTCGGCGCCGATCATCGCCGAGATCTACGACATCGTCGGCTTCCTGCGACCTTGAAGATGGCCGGGGGCGGGCCCACATTGCTGAGGTCCGCCCACCCTCGTTTCCGGCCGCCACGCATGACCGATTCCTCCGGATCTTTCGCCTCCCGCCTGCGCGGTTTCCGTCTGCCGGGGCGCTGGCTGCCGCTGACCGCGATTGCCGTCGTGCTGATCTTCGGCCTGTATTACCCGGTCGGCATGCTGATCGTGCACAAGGTCGACGACAATCTGGATTACCAGGCGGGCGCCGGAGAAGCGGCGCCGGGCGCCAGCAAGACGGTGGCGATGGCGGCGGCGCTGATCCAGCGCGAGGTCGACCGCAACGGCTGGGTCGCCAACGATCCTTTCTTCATGCCCGGTGCCATGCTGGACAACATGCCGAATTACCAGCTCGGCATGATCCATGCGCTCGGCCGCTTCGCCTTCGAGATGGTCGACCAGATCGGCCGCACCCGCGGCTCGAGCCAGACCGACAGCGACCTGCAGGAAGCCGCCGGCCTGCTGCAATATTCCGGCACCAAGTGGATCTTCGATTTCTCCACCTCGCTGCTGCCGACGGCGAAATCGGAAGACCAGTACCGCAAGGCGCGCCGCGCGCTGATCAGCTACAACACCCGTCTCGGCCAGGGCCAGGCGATCTTCGAGCGCCGCGCCGACAACCTGCTCTCCACGCTCGACCGCATCGCGCTCGATGTCGGTTCGGCGTCGGCCGCCATCGACCGCCAGATCCACGAGGGCAGCGGATTGTGGATCGACACGCAGAGCGACGATGTCTTCTACAGCGTCAAGGGGCAGGCCTACGCTTATTACATGCTGCTGCGCGAGCTGCGCGCGGACTATGCCAATATCGTGCGCGACCGCGAGCTGGGCGCTGCCTGGGACCAGATGCTGGCATCCTTCGCCGCCGCCGCCGACCTTCGGCCGCTGATCGTGCACAATGCCAAGCCCGATGCGGTGATCCTGCCCAACCATCTGGCGTCGATGGGCTTTTACATGCTGCGCGCCCATGCGCAGATTCGCGAGCTGAGCAATATCCTGCTGAAGTGACGGGGATTTCTGCGGGGTTGCGGATAATCCCGAAGTAGTGGCAACCTCTCGCCCCATGAGCGAGACAGCCGCCGCCCGCAAAGACGCCAAACGGCGCAGCAAGTTCCTGGTCGTCGTCGACAACACCGCCGAGGTGCGCGTCGCCGTGCGCTACGCGACCCGCCGCGCCCGCAATATCCGCTGCGGCGTGGTGATGCTGCGCGTCGTCGAGCCGGTGGATTTCCAGCAATGGGCCGGCGTCGCCGAGATCATGCGCGAGGAAGCCCATGACGCCGCCGAGCAGCTGCTGCAGAAGCTGGCCGAGCAGGTGAACCAGGAATCCGGCATCATGCCCGAGCTGGTGATCCGCGAGGGCGTGGCCAAGGACGAGATTCTCAAGCTGGTCGACGAGGAACCCGATATCCGCATGCTGGTGCTGGCCGCCGCGCCCGGCAGCGAGGGACCGGGGCCGCTGGTCGCCGCTTTCGGCCAGATGGCGGGCGATCTGAAATTCCCCATCACCATGCTGCCCGGCAGCCTGACCGACGAGCAGATCGACAAGCTGACGTGACGGGCGGCTAGTCGTAGCCGGCTAGCGAGTCCTTCGGCAGGGTGAACAATTCCTGCGGCTCCTTCACGCCGCGCAGGCCGTGGAAGCCGAGCGCCTCCATCGGCTCGTCCTGCATCTCCGCGGCGAAAGCCGCCGAGGCGAGGATCGGGCGCTCCAGCACCTTGGTCTGCGCCTCCAGCCGGGCGACCTCGTTCACCGCGCGGCCGATCACGGTGAAATCGAGCCGGTCGCTGGCGCCGATATTGCCGAACATCACCTTGCCCAGATGCAGGCCGAGCCCGACGCGCAGCGGCGGCGCGCCTTCCAGCGCGCGGCCCTGGTTCAGCTCATGCAGGCTGGCGAAGGATTGCCGCGCGGCGGTGAGCGCGCGGCGGCAGGCCTCGGCGCGGCCGGCCTGGTCGTCGATGCGGAAGATCGCCAGCAGGCCGTCGCCGATGAATTTCAGGATTTCGCCGTCATGGGCCTGGATCGGCGCGGCCATGGCGTCGAAATAGCTGTCCAGCGTCGCCACCACGTCCTGCGCCGTGTTGCGGTCGGAAAAGGCGGTAAAGCCGCGCAGGTCGCTGAGCCAGATCGCCGCCTCCACCTCATAGCCGCGGCCGCGCAGGAAATTGCCCTGCAGCACCCGCTTGGCAGGGCCATGGCCGAGATAGGTGTTGAGCAGGTCGCGGGTCACCCGCCGCGACGTCTCCAGTTCCATCCGCAGGGCGACCAGCGGCATCAGTTCCATGAGATAGCTGAGCTCGTCGGGGCGGAAGCCGCCCACCCGGTCGGTGGCAAAGCTGATGAAGGAGGTGTTCATGCCCCGGCCGCCCATGGTGGGGCCCTGGGTGAACCGCATCGGCAGCGCCAGGTAATCGGTGACGCCGAGCGCCTTCAGCTCGGGCAGGATGCCGAAATCCATCGGCGCGTCGGGCAGATGCAGCTGGCGGCGCACCGCAGCCGCGCCCTGATGGATCACCGCGATCGGCGAGTTCAGGTATTCGGCGGTATTCTGAACGCCGTGCGGGCGCTCGGTCATGGCGACGCCCTTGCCGCGCTGCCAGACGAAGCCGCGCGCCAGCGTCTGCGGGTGCATCGAGGGCAGGCCGGTGGTCACGCGCAGCAGCTGGACGCCTTCTTCAACCAGCCGCGTGCAGAATCCGTCGAACAATTCCGGCATCGGCAGGGCGATGCCGCCGTGATCGATCAGCCAGAGGGCGGCCGGCGTCAGCAGAAGCCGCGAATCGGGCCAGCTCGGCAGGCGTTTCGGCTCCAGAATCGCGCCGCTCATGGGCTCACGGCCTTGGGGAAAACCGACGATTTTATCCACATTGGTTAAATATCTTCCAACGACTGCCGCAAAGGCGCAAGTTTGTTGCTCGCCTTTGGAATGCCACAAGTCTTTGTCTTGATATTTGCGGACCCCCCGACCAATTTCCAGTCACCTTTTAGGACCCGATGATGTTCATCCAGACCGAAACCACGCCCAATCCGGCGACCCTGAAATTCCTGCCTGGCCGCGACGTGCTGCCCGAAGGCAACGTGAATTTCACCGACGCCGAATCGGCCAAGGCCTCGCCGCTGGCGACGCGCCTGTTTGCCGTGGCTGGCGTGGAGGGCGTCTTTCTCGGCTCCGACTTCATCACCGTCACCAAGGATGCGCAGCGCGACTGGCCCGAGCTGAAGCCGGCCCTGCTCGGCGCGATCATGGAGCATTTCATGGCCGGCCTGCCGGTCATGAACAAGGCGGGCGCCGACGCGGCGGCGGCTGACGAGCAATTCGATCCGGCCGATGCCGAGATCGTCACCCAGATCAAGGAACTGATCGAGACGCGGGTCCGTCCCGCGGTGGCCCAGGATGGCGGCGACATCGTCTTCCGCGGCTTCGATCGGGGAGTCGTCCTCCTGCATATGCAGGGTTCCTGCGCCGGTTGCCCGAGTTCGACGGCAACCCTGCGCTATGGCATCGAAAACATGCTGAAGCATTACGTGCCCGAGGTGTCCGAAGTCCGGGCTGTCTAGTCTGTATCCCGGCCGGTCCGAGTCAGGACCGTCCGGTTCAAGCGTTTCCTGGTGGGGGATCGCACAAGGGCAGTGCCCTGGGCGGTCTGGCGTGTCGTGCCGGATCGTTCAGTCGTTACGGCGCTGAGAACTGTGAGAGGTTTGACCCATGACGGTACATCGCGATCGGCATTTTCTTGCGATCGGTTCTGACGTGCGTCTGATGCTGGCCGGTCTCGGCCTGTTGCTGGCCGTGGGCCTGGTTTCCGGTGTCGGCGTCGGCCTGGTTTCCAGCCGGCAGCTTGCGCGCACGCCCGAAGTGGCGATGCCGAATGTCGCCCATCCGTCCCTGAGCGCCGGCGTGCAGGATGCCTGGGATCGCCTGCGCGAGATCGCCCAGCTCGACTGGCGGGCCGTGACCGAGCCTGCCCGCGCCCTGGCCGAACGCGGCAGCGAGCGCCTGGTCGGCGATCACGGGGCTGCCGCCGTCAAGACGGCGCGCAAGGAAGAAGCCCCGGCGGTGGCGCCGGAAGAGGCTGCGCGCCGCGTCGCCGAAGGCCGCCGCCTGTCGCCCTACCGCACCGCCCTGCGCACCGATTCCGGCCGCACCGTGGATGCCATGCTGCGCCGCTTCGAGCAGCAGGGCTTCGAGCTGACCGATTTCCGCAATGTCAGCGGCCAGCTCGAAGTGCCGCGCATCTTCCTTGCCTCGCTGCCGATCGACATCGCCGAGGTCGACATCACCGAGAAGCGCAAGCGCGCCTTCGTCAAGGTGATGCTGCCGCATATCCTGCATGAGAATGAGCGGATCGCCGCCGACCGCGAGAAGCTCGAGCGCCTGCATGACCGCAAGCAGTTCGGCGCCACGCTGTCGGCGCGCGAGCAGGCCTGGCTGCGGCAGAAGGCCGAGGAATACGGGCTCGACGAGGTCGATACCGCCGAAATGCTGAACCGCATCGATATCGTGCCGCCCGGCCTGGCGCTGGCGCAGTCGATCGAGGAATCGGGCTGGGGCACCTCGCGCTTCGCCCTGCTCGGCAATGCGGTCTACGGGCAATGGACCTGGAATACCGGCGCCGGCATCGTTCCGGAGAACCGCCCGGAGGGTGAAACCTACGAGGTGCAGCGCTTCAAGAGCCTGGGGAATTCCGTCGCCGCCTATATGCGCAACCTCAACACCCGGTCGAGCTACCGCGAATTCCGCGACAGCCGGGCGGCCATGCGCGACCGCGGCGAGCAGCCGGACAGCTTTGAGCTCGTCGCGCATCTCCACCGCTACTCGGTGCGCGGCGCCGACTATATCCGCACGCTCCGTTCGATCATGCGCTCGAACAATCTCGAGCTGTTCGATGCCGCCCGCCTCGCCGCCGAACCCGCGCCGCTCTTCGGCAGCCTCGACTTCTTCAACAAGTCGTAATCTCCGGTTCTTCTGAACTGACCCGGCCATGTTTTTCGGGGCCGGCCGGCGGGTCGTCACAGGCTTGCCACACACCGGCCGCGATCGCTCTGCGAAAATTTGGCGGAATCCGGTGCCTGGCCCTGTCTTGCGGCGCCGACGCGCCGCCCAATATACTGAGATGGAACCAAAAACCGATTCGGCGATCGCCGCGAGCGCCTCGCGGCCGGGCGCTTTCATCAGGGGGTCCCGCATGCGTCGTTCTGCTTCCCGCTCCGTCATCGCACTGTTCGCCGCGGCCCTTGCCCTGGCCGGCTGCGCGACCGAGAACGGCGGCCCGCAGATGAACAAGGAAACCGTCGGCACCGTGCTCGGCGGCATCGGCGGCGCGGTGATCGGCTCCGCCTTCGGCAGCGGCACCGGCCGCCTGGTCGGCGTCGCCGCCGGCGCGCTGGCCGGCGCCTATCTCGGCAACCAGCTCGGCTCCTCGCTCGACAAGGCCGACCGGACGGCGATGGAAAAGGCCAGCCAGCAGGCCACCACCGCACCGGTCGGCCAAACGATTTCCTGGCGCAATCCCGACAGCGGCAATTCCGGCACCGTGACGCCGACCCGCGAGGGCACTGCCAGCAACGGCGATTACTGTCGTGAATTCCAGCAATCCGTCACGGTCGGCGGCAAGACCGAGCAGGCCTATGGCACCGCCTGCCGCCAGCCGGACGGCAGCTGGAAAGTCGTGAAAGGCTGAATGGGTTGCCATGCCCCGCAGACAATCATTCTGGGGGCGGTGTTCCTGGCGCGCGATCAGGCGACCCGTCGCCCTCGCCGTGCTGGCGGCCGGCCTGGGGCTGGCGACGCCGGCTTTCGCCGATTTCGCCGCCGGCGTGAAGGCCTACGAAGCGGGCGATTACAAGGGCGCCTATGAGGCCTGGCTGCCGCTCGCCGAAGGCGGCGATGTCGCCGCGATGCGCAATCTCGGCCATCTCTATCGCTGGGGCCAGGGCGTCGCGGCCGATCCGCAGAAGGCGATCTACTGGTATCGCCGCGCCGCCGAGGCCGGCTTCTCCCGCGCCCAGGCCAATCTCGGCGCCATCTACCTGCAGGGCGATGGCGTGCCGGTCGATTATGCCGAAGCGTTCAAATGGTTCGATGCCGCGGCCCGCCAGGGCCATGCGGTGGCGCAGTACAATCTCGGCCTGATGTACGAACTCGGCCTCGGCGTCGAGAAGAACGAGGCCATCGCGCTCGGCTGGTACAACAACGCGGCCAAGGCCGGCCAGCCCGATGCGCTGGAGCGCCTGTCGCTGCTGGTGATGCATCGCGACGCGGCGCCTTCCGACAGACCCGCCGAGTGGCAGCCCGGAAAACAGGACGACCAGCCGGCGGGCGGCCCGCCGATGGACAAGGCCGCGGCACCCGCCGCGGCTGCACCGGCTCCGGCTCCGGCTCCGGCTCCGGCTGTTCCCCCCGCGCCCGTCACTGCCGCGCCGCCATCGCCGCCCATGCCTGCCGTGGCCGCCGATCCGCCCTCTGCGCCGGCACCGGCCCAGGCACCCATGCAGGCACCAGCGCAAGTGCAGGCACCGGCCCAGGCCACCGCGCCGGCGCAGCCTGCGCCACCGGCGGAACAGGCCGGCGAAAACCGCGGCCTGCTGGGCCGCTTCTACTCGGCGATCAGTTCGGGCGGTGGCGTCTCGCTCCCGGATCTCTTCACCAGTGATCCGCCTGCCGCAGAGACGCCACCCGAGACACCGCCCGAGCCGCAATCCGAGCGGCGGCCGTGACAGCGGCGGCGGTTATCTGGCAGGATGCCGGGCATGCGTGATCCCTACGAGGTACTCGGCGTGGCCCGCGGGGCCAGCCAGGATGATGTGCGCAAGGCCTATCGCAAGCTGGCCAAGGAACTGCATCCCGACCGCAATCCCGGCAACGCCAAGGCCACCGACCGGTTCAAGGAAGTCTCCGCCGCCTATGACATCGTCGGCGACCCGGAGAAGCGCGGCAAGTTCGACCGCGGCGAGATCGATGCCGCCGGCCAGCCGCGCGCGCAGGGATTCCATCGCGGCGGGTTCCGCCAGGGCCAGGCCGGCGGCTTTCGCGGCGGCGCCGGCTTCGGCGGGGCACGCGGCCCCTTCGGCGGCCGCTTCGACGAGGGCGCTTTCGATGCGCGCGCCGGGGAAGACATCTTCGACGAGATTTTCGGCCAGATGCGCCGCGGACGGGGCGCCGGTGCCGGCGCCCGGCGCACGGCGATGCCGCAGCGCGGCGCCGATCGCCGCTTCAACCTGAAGATCGGCTTCATGGATGCCGCCCGCGGCGCCAAGCGGCGGCTCACCATGCCCGATGGCAAGCAGCTCGACGTCACCATTCCGCCGGGCCTCGCCGACGGCCAGCAGATCCGCCTGCGCCACCAGGGCGACGAAGGCGTGCTGGGCGGGGAGGCGGGCGATGCGCTGATCGAGGTCAGCGTCGAGCCGCATGCCTTTTTCACGCGCCAGGGCGACGACGTCCATGTCGAGCTGCCGGTCACGCTCGACGAGGCGGTGCTGGGCGCCAAGATCGGCGTGCCGACGATCGACGGCATGGTGGCGGTGAGCGTGCCCAAGGGCGCCAGTTCCGGCACGACGCTGCGGCTGAAGGGCCGCGGCTTCCAGCTCAAGAGCGCGGCCCAGGGCCAGCGCGGCGACCAGTATGTGAAGCTGAAGATCGTGCTGCCGGAAAGGCCGAACTCGGCGCTCGAGAAGCTGATCGAGGGCTGGGCCAAGTCGAACCGATACGACGTGCGCGCCAAATACACCGTCGAGTAGCCGGGCATGGCGAAGTCGCCCGCCGATCGCCTGCGCGCCATTTGCCTCGCGCTGCCCGAGGCGACCGAGAAGGAAGCCTGGGGCGATCCCACCTTCCGGGTCCGCGACAGGATCTTCGCGATGTTC
>CAYSCA010000044.1:0-2615 GCA_964429465.1 uncultured Rhodospirillaceae bacterium | reverse complement strand
TTCCGGGCAGCCAGGCGGTGCTGGTCGGCGCCGAGCCCGAACGGTTCTTCGTGCCGCCCTATGTCGGGCATAAGGGCTGGGTCGGCATGCGGCTGGATCGCCGCCCGGACTGGAGTGAGGTTGCCGAACTGGTCCGCCGCAGCTATCGGTTGATCGCGCCCAGGCGGCTTGCCGCGCAGCTCGGCTGACCGCCGCCCTTAACACTCCATTCACCATATCTTGGCAGGCTCGGCCGCGGACTGCCTTGCCGGGGAGTCCGGCGGGCGTCTATGGTCCGCAGACATCTCGCCGATTCGCGGTGGGCCGATTCGCAGCATGTATACACGACGCCTCATCCTCACCTCGCTCATGGGTCTGCTCGGCAGTGCGGCTTTGCTGCCGGATGCGCAGGCGGCGCGGCGCGGCGCGATTCCGGTCCCCGAGGCCAAGCCGAAGCCGCCGGCACCGAAGCAGGCGGTACGCGCGCCGGCGGTGCTGGTGCTCGATCCGGGCCATGGCGGCCGCGATCCCGGTGCCATCGGCGTCAGCGGCACCGAGGAGAAGGACGTCACGCTCTCGATCTGCCTGTCGATCCGGCAGGCGCTGGCGCGGCGCCGCGACATCAAGGTCTTCCTCACCCGCGAGCGCGACACCTATCTGCAGCTGGCCAGCCGGGTGGCTTTCGCCCATGAGAAGGGCGCCGATCTGTTCATCTCGATCCATGCCGACGCAGCGCCGAACCGGCATGCCCGCGGCCTCTCGGCTTACAGCCGCTCGGAAAAGGCCTCCGACGATTTCGCCCGGGCCCTGGCCGACCGCGAGAACCAGGTCGACGCGATCTACGGCTTCGACACCTCCGCCACCGACAAGCAGACGGCGGCGATCCTGATCGATCTGGCCCGCCGCCACAGCCACAATGCCTCGCTCAGCGCCAAGCGCCGCATCGTCAACGGCGTCGGCCGCAGCGTGCATCTGCTCGACAACCCGATGCGCCAGGCCAATTTCGCCGTGCTGCGCTCGCCCGCCATTCCCTCGGTGCTGATCGAGACGGGTTTCCTGAGCAATCCCCAGGACGAGAAAGTGCTGCGCAGTCCGCGCGGCCGCGCCCAGCTCGCCCGCTACCTCGCCGGCGAGATCGCGCCGGTCACCGTCGACCTGCACGATGCATAGCACCACGCATCGTCACCCCCGGGCTTGACCCGAAGGGCCCATTCCTTTCTGCTGCCCCAACTTGATGGGAAGCCCGGCCGGTTCTTCATGAATTGGGTCCTGGCATGACGGACGGGCAGAACAGGCATGCGCATCACTGAAATCCGCGAAAAGACCGTTTCGATCGCTTCGCCGATCGCCAATGCCTATATCGATTTCTCGAAGATGACCTGTTCGGTGGTGGCGGTGATCACCGATGTGATCCGCGACGGCAGGCCCGTCGTTGGTTTTGGCTTCAACTCCAACGGCCGCTATGGCCAGGGCGCCCTGATGCGCGAGCGCTTCCTGCCGCGTCTGATGGAGGCGAAGCCCGACAGCCTGATCGACGAGAAGAACGTCAATCTCGATCCGTTTCGTATCTGGGCGACCCTGATGCAGAACGAGAAGCCGGGCGGCCACGGCGAACGTTCGGTCGCCGTCGGCACGCTCGATATGGCGGTCTGGGATGCGGTGGCCAAGATCGCCGGCGTGCCGCTCTGGCGCCTGCTGGCCGACCGCTACCGCGACGGCGTGGCGGACGAGAAGGTCTGGGTCTATGCCGCCGGCGGCTATTACTATCCGGGCAAGGACCTGAAGGCGCTGCAGGACGAGATGCGCAGCTATCGCGACCGCGGCTACCGCGTGGTCAAGATGAAAATCGGCGGCGCCTCGCTGGACGAGGATCTGCGCCGCATCGAGGCGGTGCTGGAGGTGGTGGGCGAGGGCCGCAATCTCTGCGTCGACGTCAACGGCCGCTTCGATCTGGATACGGCGATCGCATACGGCAAGGCGCTGCTGCCTTACGACCTGTTCTGGTACGAGGAGGTCGGCGATCCGCTGGATTACGCGCTGCAGGCCGAGCTGGCGAAGCATTACGACAAGCCGATGGCGACCGGTGAAAATCTCTTCTCGCATCAGGATGCGCGCAACCTGATCCGCTTCGGCGGCATGCGGCCGGACCGCGACTGGCTGCAATTCGACTGCGCGCTCTCCTATGGTCTGGTCGAATATCTGCGTACGCTGGATATGCTGAAGGACCATGGCTGGTCGTCGCGCCGCGTCGTGCCGCATGGCGGTCACCAGATGTCGCTCAACATCGCCGCCGGGCTGCATCTGGGCGGCAATGAAAGCTATCCCGATGTGTTCAAGCCCTTCGGCGGCTTCGCCGATGGCATCGCGGTAGAGGATTCCTATGTCCGCCTGCCGCAGAGCCCCGGCATCGGCTTCGAGCAGAAGGCCGGGCTCTACGCCGTGATGCAGTCGCTGCTGGAGTGATGCAGTCAAACCAACATTGTCATGCCCGGGCCTGACCCGGGCATTCACGAGTTTTTCTTTGCAAGACGTGGATGGCCGGGACGAGCCCGGCCATGACATTATCTGCAATGCAGGAATGCTAAAGCGGCTTCTCGAAAGCGACCAGCCCGTCGCTGCGCGCCTGCTCGATGAAG
>CAYSCA010000043.1:15622-19082 GCA_964429465.1 uncultured Rhodospirillaceae bacterium | reverse complement strand
CTGGAAGGCTATGGCGTGCGGCTGTCGGGCCAGGATTGCGGTCGCGGCACCTTCAGCCAGCGCCACAGCGTCTGGCACGACCAGCAGACCGAAGAGCGCTATGTGCCGCTCAACCATATCGCCGAGGGCCAGGCCAATTACGAGGTGATCGACAGCCTGCTGTCGGAAGCCGCCGTGCTCGGCTACGAATACGGCTACAGCCTGGCGGAGCCCAAGGCGCTGGTGATGTGGGAAGGCCAGTTCGGCGATTTCGCCAACGGCGCCCAGGTGGTGTTCGACCAGTTCATCTCCTCGGGCGAGGCCAAGTGGATGCGCATGTCGGGCCTCGCCGTGCTGCTGCCGCACGGCTATGAGGGCCAGGGCCCGGAACACAGCTCGGCCCGGCTCGAGCGCTTCCTGCAGCTCTGCGCCGAAGACAACATGCAGGTGGCGAACTGCACCACGCCGGCCAACTACTTCCACATCCTGCGCCGGCAGATCCACCGCAAGTTCCGCAAGCCGCTGATCCTGATGACGCCGAAGTCGCTGCTGCGGCACAAGCTGGCGGTCTCCAAGCTGGGCGAGATGGGGCCGGGTTCCAGCTTCCATCGCGTGCTGTGGGACGATGCGCCGCATGACGACGCCAAGATCAAGCGCGTCATCCTGTGCACCGGCAAGGTCTATTACGACCTGTTCGAGGAGCGCCAGAAGCGCGAGATCAAGGATACCGTGATCCTGCGGCTGGAGCAGCTCTATCCGTTCCCGCGCAAGGCGCTGATCGCCGAGCTCAGCCGCTACAAGAATGCCAAGACCGTGGTCTGGTGCCAGGAAGAGCCGAAGAACATGGGCGCCTGGTCGTTCATCGAGCCCCATATCGAGGCGACGCTGACCGAACTCAACATGAAGATGAAGCGGCCGCTCTATGCCGGCCGCGTCGAGGCGGCTTCGCCGGCCACCGGCCTGATGAGCAAGCATAACCAGCAGCAGGCCAAGCTGGTCGATGAGGCCCTGACGGCGTGACGATCACGCCGAGAGGCGTTTTAGAAGGGAAGTTGAACCATGGCAGTTGAAATCCGCGTCCCGCAGCTCGCGGAATCGATCTCCGAGGCCACCGTCGGCAAATGGTCGGCGAAGGCCGGCGAGGCAGTCGCCCGCGACCAGTTGCTGGTCGAACTGGAGACCGACAAGGTGACCGTCGAGGTCAACGCACCGGAAGCCGGTACGCTCGGCGAGGTGCTGGCGGCTGAGGGCGCCACCGTGCAGGTCGGCGACCTGCTGGCGACGATCACACCCGGCGCGGGCGCGGCCAAGCCGGCCGCGAAGCCGGCTGCCGCGAAGGCGCCTGACAATGTCGCGCCGGCGCCTGCCGCTGCCGGCAAGCCCGCCGCCACGCAGGCGGGCTCCGCCGCCGGTCAGGCTTTGCCCGCCGCGGCCAAGCTGGCGGCCGAGAAGGGCGTCGATGTCTCGGGCGTTTCCGGCTCGGGCAAGGGTGGCCGCGTCACCAAGGGCGACGTGATGGATCTGCTCAGCGGCGGCGGCGCCGCTCCGGCCGCCCGGCCCGCCGTGCCGGCCGGCCCGCGCGCCAATGCCGAGCGCGAAGAGCGCCAGCGCATGTCCAAGCTGCGCCAGGTCATCGCGCGCCGCCTGAAGGAAGCCCAGAATACCGCGGCCCTGCTCACCACCTTCAACGAAGTCGACATGACCGCGCTGATGGCGGCGCGCAAGACCTATGTCGACGGCTTCGAGAAGAAGCACGGCGTCCGGCTCGGCTTCATGTCCTTCTTCGTCAAGGCCTGCGTGCAGGCGCTGAAGGAATTCCCGGCGGTGAATGCCGAGATCGAGGGCGACGAGATCGTCTTCAAGAACTACTACAATATCGGCTGCGCCGTCTCGACGCCGACCGGCCTGGTCGTGCCGGTGATCCGCGATGCCGACCAGCTGTCGTTCGCCGGCATCGAGAAGACGATCGGCGATTTCGGCAAGCGCGCCCGCGACGGCAAGCTCGGCATCGACGAGCTGCAGGGCGGCACCTTCAGCATCTCCAATGGCGGCGTGTTCGGCTCGCTGATGTCGACGCCGATCATCAACCCGCCGCAATCGGCCATCCTCGGCATGCACAAGATCCAGGAGCGCCCGATGGCGATCAACGGCCAGGTGGTGATCCGGCCGATGATGTATCTGGCGCTGACCTACGATCACCGCATCATCGACGGCCGCGAGGCGGTCAGCTTCCTGGTGCGGGTGAAGGAAAACATCGAAGACCCGCAGCGCCTGCTGTTCGAGATGTGAGTTCGTGCGGCGGGCCTTCGGGCCCGCCCTTGCTTTTGCGGCCCGTCAGCGACATTTCCAGACAATCAGAGACTTCGGAGTAAGCCATGAGCGAGCAGGCTTTCGACATCATCATCATCGGCGCCGGCCCGGGCGGCTACACCATGGCGATCCGCTGCGCCCAGCTCGGGATGAAGACCGCGGTGGTGGAGAAGGATCCCGGGCTTGGCGGCACCTGCACCAATGTCGGCTGCATCCCGTCCAAGGCCCTGCTGCATTCCTCCGAGCTCTATCACAATGCCGCGCATGGCTTCGCCCAGCACGGCATCAAGGCGGCCAAGCTCGACCTCGACCTTGCCGCCATGATGGCGCAGAAGCAGAGCGTGGTGAGCTCGTCGAACAAGGGCATCGAGTTCCTGTTCAAGAAGAACAAGATCACCTGGCTGAAGGGTGCCGGCAAGCTGCTGGGCGGCGGCAAGGTGGAGGTGAGCGGCGAGTCGAAGGGCACCTATTCGGCCAAGAACATCGTGATCGCCACCGGCTCGGAAGTCACCCCGCTGAAGGGCATCGAGATCGACGAGAAGCAGATTGTCTCCTCCACCGGCGCGATTGCGCTCGGCGCGGTGCCGAAGACCATGGTGGTGATCGGCGGCGGCGTGATCGGGCTGGAGCTCGGCTCGGTCTGGAGCCGGCTCGGCGCCGATGTGACGGTGGTGGAATTCCTCGACCGCATCCTGCCGACCAATGACGGCGAGGTGTCCAAGCAGGCGCAGCGGATCTTCGCCAAGCAGGGCCTGAAGTTCAAACTCTCCACCAAGGTAACCTCGGCGAAGACCGCCAAGGGCGGCGTGACCCTGACGCTCGAGCCGGCGGCCGGCGGCGCAGCGGAGGAGATGAAGGCAGATGTCGTGCTGGTCTCGATCGGCCGTCGCCCCTATACCGCGGGTCTGGGCCTCGAGGCGGCCGGCGTGCAGCTCGACGAGCGCGGTCGGGTCAAGACCGACGGCCATTTCCAGACCACGGCCAAGGGCGTCTACGCCATCGGCGACTGCATCGCCGGCGCCATGCTGGCGCACAAGGCGGAGGAAGAGGGCGTGGTGCTGGCCGAGCTGCTGGCCGGCCAGAAGCCGCATATCAATTACGACGCCATTCCGGCCGTCGTTTACACCTGGCCGGAAGTGGCGAGCGTCGGCAAGACCGAGGAAGAGCTGAA
>CAYSCA010000043.1:0-15612 GCA_964429465.1 uncultured Rhodospirillaceae bacterium | reverse complement strand
CTACAAGGCCGGCAAGTTCCCCTTCAGCGCCAATGCCCGCGCCCGTGCCATGACCATGACCGACGGCTTCGTCAAGATCCTGGAAGACGAGAAGACCAAACGGGTGCTCGGCTGCCACATCATCGGCGCCGATGCCGGACATCTGGTCCAGGAGCTGGTGATGGCGATCGAGTTCGGCGCCTCCGCCGAAGATGTCTACCGCACCTGCCACGCCCATCCGGGCCTGAGCGAAGCGGTGAAGGAAGCGGCGCTGGCCGTCGACGGCCGCACGATCAATATCTGACGGATGTGATCTGCAGTTGGGAAGGGCGGCTTCTCAGCCGCCCTTTTCGTTCGTGGATGGCCGCGCTTGCATCCACGTCCAGGCACCTGTGAATCCGGCGCTAGTAATGCAGCTCGGCGATCACCACGCGGTTATCGGCCACCGGCCAGCTCTGCGCCACGATGGTCTCGTCATTGAAGCGGCAGGTGACGCTCTGCTGCGGCGCACCGGGCGGCAGCAGCAGGGCGGAGGTTGATACCGTCGGCACGCCGGCGGGGATGCCCGGCGCACGCTGGCCGTCGAAGGTAACCGTATCGTCGGGGCCGAAATAGCCGCGCGGGCGGCTGATGGTCACCGAGCTGCCGGCCAGCTTGTCCTTGTCGGTCAGCGTTCCCGGCCGCAGATGGATGATGGACGACGAGCGCGGGAAGGGCGAGCGGTAGATATGCGTCGTCGGGTTGTCCGGCGTGGAAATGACGAATTCATAGGTCGCCGAGGATGAGGCGGTGAACGGCCCCCAATAGCCGTCAGCGCCGGTCTCCTTGCGATGCACCAGCCGCCGCCGCTGGCCGGTACGCGGCTCCGTCTCGTGGATTTCCACCACGGCGCCGGGCACCGGCAGATTGGTCTGCACGCCGCCGGGCATGCCGTTGACCTTGCCGTTCAACACCGGACTGATCTCGGCGGCGATGCCGGTTGTCGCCGGTGCCGCCCTCATCAGGAATTCGAAGATCGCGGCGAAGGCGAGGGGATGGAACGCGGTCTCGCGGTGATCGAGCCCCGGCAGCACGACATTCTTCGCGCCGTTCAGCGCCGGGCCTTCGAAGCTGACGCCGGTCGGCTGGCCGGCCATGCCGAGATAGCGGCCGTCGGGCTGGGCGAACTTGTCGGCATTGTCGGAGCGCGTGGTCATCCAGGCGACGCCCGGCACCACCTCGTTCGGCCCGGCATTCAGCTGCTGCAGGAAGGGCTGGCTGCCATTGAACTCGCTGCCGAGCAGCGCCTTGTCGGAGACCAGCACGCCGTGATTGGGCGTGCCGCAGAGCACGGCATGGCTGACATGGGCAGCGCCGCCGCCATTCTTGATGTAGTTGCGGATCGCATTGCCGCCGCGCGAGGAACCGACCAGCGCCACTTTCGGCGCGTTGGTGCGCTGCTTCACCTCGGCCACGAAGGCCGCCAGCTGCTCGCGCTGCTCGGTGGTCGACGAGCGGAAGCGCTGGGCGACGCCATCGTTGCTGCGCGCCAGCGGATAGGGGAAATCGATGGCGTAGAGATAGTCGCGCGGAAAGCCGTTGCTTTCCCAGTGCCAGAAGGTGGTGTGCCAGAGGCCGGCGGTATCGCCGTTGCCATGGACGAAGACGACCGGAGTCGGATTTTCGTAGCGCGGCGCGCAGCCGATCAGGGGGCCCAGCCCCAGGACGGCGGAACCGAGCAGGAAGGTGCGGCGGGTGGCGGGCGGCAGCGGCATGGAGATGTCCCCGGATGGCTGGCGGTTTCGGCAGGAACGGTGGATACTGCCCGGAATCATAGCACGCCTTTCCGCCCCGCCCAGCTTGTCTCTTCATGGTATGTCGTCGCGTCAACTGATCCTGCTGCTCTCCGCGCTGGAGGTGCTGGCCATCCTGCCGATCGCCAGCGTCCCCGCCCTGCTGCCCGATTTCATCGCTGCCTGGGACCTGACCAACACCGAGGCCGGCTGGGTCGCCGGCGTCTATTATCTCGGCTACATGCTGCTGGTGGCGCCGGCAGTGACGCTGACCGACCGCTATGACGCCCGCCTCGTCTTCGCGCTGGGCTGCGCGGTCACCGGGCTGGCGACGCTCGCCTTCGCCGCCTTCGCCGACGGTTTCTGGTCGGGCTTTGTCTGGCGGGCGATCGGCGGCGCCGGCCAGGCGGCCGTCTACATGCCGGGCCTGCGGGCGCTGACCGACCGGCTGCGGGGGGGCGACCAGAGCCGCGCCGTCACCTTCTACACCGCCAGCTATTCCATCGCGATCGCGCTCAGCTTCTCGGTGACCGGCCTGCTCGCCGAATTCTATGGCTGGCGGATCAGCTTCACCGTGCTGGGCGTCTTCAGCCTGGTCTCGGCCGTGCTGGCCTGGTTCATGCTGGCGCCGTGCCGGCCGCCGGCACAGGCCAAGCCGTCCCTCTTCGCGCTCAAGCCGGTTCTGCGCAACCGCGACGCCATGGGTTACATCATCGGCTATGCCGCGCATGGCTTCGAGCTTACCGCCATGCGCTCATGGCTTACCGCCTTCCTGGTCTTCGTGCTGGCGCGCGACGCGGCCCTCGCGGCCCGGCTGCCCAGCCCGACGGTGATCGCCGCGGTGATCACGCTGATCGGCCTGCCGGCCAGCCTGATGGGCAACGAGCTGGCGCTGAAGATCGGCCGTCGCCGGGCGCTGATGCTGATCATGGGCATATCAGGCCTGTTCGGGCTGGCCATCGGCTTCACCGCGGCCCTGCCGGTCTGGGCGGTATTGCTGTTCTGCGCGGTCTATTTCGTCTTCGTCTGCGGCGATTCCGGCGCGCTGACGGCGGGGATGATGGCGGCCGCCGAGCCGGAGCATCGCGGTTCCACCATGGCGCTGCATTCGGCGCTCGGCTTCGGCGTCTCGGTGCTGGGTCCGATTTTCGTCGGTTTCGCGCTGGATGCGGCGCAACAGGCCAGGGGTGGCGAAAGCGTCATGACCTGGGGGCTTGGCATGTCGGTGATGGGTCTTGGCGTCCTGCTCGGCCCGCTGGCGCTGTTCTGGGCCGGGCGCGGCCGCGCGCAGAAGCCGGATTGACCGCAGACGAACCATCCTGTCAAATCGGCCGATGTGCCGCTGGTGCGATCTCGAAAACCCGAATGACTCGCTGACGCCGGAGCAGGCCGCCCGGCAGAAGCAGGTGCTGCAGCTGCTGACCCTGGTCGAGCATCCCGATGCCCTGCCGCGCGCGGATGTGCTGCGGCTCAGCCAGGATATCCTCGCCCTGCTGGACGAGATCGATGATGCCTGCGCCAATTCGCGGCTGGCCCGCGCCGGCCTGCCGCGCGCCCGCGCCGGATTGCCGCCGCTTCAGGAATATCGATAAGCAGAAGGATCGCCCGCCGATGAACGTCCAGGTCAAGAGCAGCGAAACCGGCCGCAACGCGGCCTTTGCGAAGATCGACGCGCTGCTGCCGCAGCTTGAGACGATCTACATCGACCTGCACCGGAATCCGGAATTGTCGTTTCAGGAGACGCGCACCGCGGGCATCGCCGCTGCCTGGCTGAAGGATTGCGGCTTCGAGGTGCATGACGGCATCGGCAAGACCGGCGTGGTCGGCCTGCTGAAGAACGGCGACGGTCCTGTCGTGCTGCTGCGCGCCGATATGGACGCGCTGCCGGTGAAGGAAAAGAGCGGGCTGGCTTATGCCAGCGAGGCCAGCGGCACCGACCGCTTCGGCCAGTCGGTTTCGATCATGCATGCCTGCGCCCATGACATGCATGTCACCTGGCAGATGGCGGTATGCCGCCTGCTGGCGGAGTCGCGCGACCACTGGCGCGGCACGGTGATGGCGGTGTTCCAGCCGGCCGAGGAAATCGGCGCCGGCGCGGCCGCCATGCTGGCCGACGGCATGGTGAAGCGCTTTCCGAAACCGACGGTATCGCTGGGGCAGCACCTGATCCCGCTGCCGGCCGGCCAGATCGGCTACAAGCCCGGCACGGCGATGTCAGCCGCCGACAGCTGGGAAGTGAAGATCTTCGGGCGCGGGGCGCATGGCTCGATGCCGCAGAACAGCGTCGATCCCGTGGTGATGGCCTCTGCGACCGTGATGCGGCTGCAGACCGTGGTGTCGCGCGAAGTCGCCATGGCCGACCAGGCCGTGGTCACCGTCGGCACCATCCAGTCGGGCCTCAACGAAAACGTGATCCCCGACGAGGCGCTGCTGCGGCTCAACATCCGCACCTTCAAGGAAGAGGTGCGCAGCCGCGTGCTGGCCTCAGTCAAGCGCATCATCGAGGCGGAAGCCGCGGCTTCCGGCGCACCGCAGACGCCGGAGATCCGGGAGATCAGCAAATTTCCGCTAACCGTCAACGACGAGGCAGCGATGCAGCGCACGATGCAGGCGCTGGATGCGCGTTTCGGCGCGTCGCGGCTGACGCTGATGGAGCCGCTGTCGGGCAGCGAGGATTTCGGCCTGTTCGGCAAGGCCTGGAACGTGCCGTCGGTCTTCTGGTGGGTCGGCGGCACCGACCCGGTGAAATTCGCCGCCGCGCAGACGGGCGGCGAGCCGATCCCGGTGAACCACTCGCCGTTTTTCGCGCCGGTGCTGCACCCGACGCTGAAGACCGGCGTCGAGGCGATGCTGGCGGCGGCTTATGCCTGGCTGGACTGACGGCGGGCCAGCAGCGCATCCAGCGAAATGGCGCCGGCGCCGCGTGTGAGGATGATCGCCAGCGCACCGGCCCAGAACAGGTGCTCGGCCCAGTTGCCGGGATAGACGAAGAACTGGATCACCAGGGTCATTCCCAGCAGGGCGGCAGCCGAGACCCGGCTGGCGAGGCCCAGGATCAGCAGCAACGGCATCGCCAGCTCGTTCAGCGCTGCCAGCCACGCCGCCAGGTCCGGCGGCAGCAGCGGCACCTGGTACTCGGTCTCGAACAGCGTCACCGCGCTGTCGGCCAGCTGGATCGGCAGCACCGGCAGCCCGGATTCGGTCGTCACCACCTTGGTCAGGCCGGATTTCCAGAACACCATGCCGACGCCGATGCGCAGCATCAGCAGGATCAGCGCCATCGGAAACTGCGCCAGCAGGTCGGTGAGATTGCGCCACTGCATCGTGATCGCGCGCGCCATGATCAGTCTCCTCGCAAGCCGGCGGGTCGGGCGAAGACGCCGCCATCCAGCATCCAGCTGAAGCTGGCGGGAAAATCGAATCCGGGCTCCACCGCGGCGGCGAGGGCTGCCGCGCCCAGCGCGGCGCCGTTGCCCAGCTCCGCCAGCAGCCGGTCCTCGCCGGCATCCAGCTTGCGCCAGCACGCGTCGATGCCGTTGCGCCAGACCAGCAGGCGTTCGGCGCCGCCGCCCATCTCGATGCGCTGGATTGCCGGCGCGTCGGGCTGGTGCACCTGCCAGATCTCGGCCACCGGAAATGGCGTCGACAGCCTCTGTGCGGAGGCATGCAGCGGCAGCGCGAGCCGGGCCGCGTCGTCCGGATCGGGCAGATCGGCCGCCGTCAGCACATCCTGGTCGGGCGCCCAGCCGGCCAGGTTGAGCGCCCATTCGAAAGCCGCCACGTCGGGCAGGTAATTATGCCCGCCGAGATCGGGCAGGGAGGCCAGGAAGGTCGGAAAGCCCGCGCCATATTCGGCCAGCACCGGCGAGCCCGGCGGCTCGTAGACCAGGAAGGCGCGCGCGGTCTGGGCGAAGAAGGCCTCGCCCACCAGCGCGCGGGTGACCGGAAAGGTGGCCGCCAGCGCTTCCAGCAGGCTGATGCGGAAATGATTGAGATAGACCTGCACGCGGCTTTCCGCCGGAATCGCGTCGCCGATCACCTTGTCGGCGATGACGGGCGAGCCGCCGGTCAGCGCCGCGGCGAATGCCCGCTGCCGCTCGAGCAGGATGTCTGCCCGGTTGTCAGGCAGCGCGCTCATCGCTGCCTCCGTCCGGCTTGCTGGTCGCCAGCGCTTCCTCGCGGCGGCGATTGGCATGTTCGGCCTCGGCCACGAGATGCTGCAGCGGCGGGATGTTGCTGTCCCATTCCAGCAGGGTTGCCGCATGCGGAAAGCGCTGCACGGCACTGGCATAAAGCCGCCAGACCGGCTCGGCCACCAGCGCGCCGTGATCGTCGATCAGGATCGGCCGGCCATCGGCGTCGTTCTCGGCATGGCCGGCGATATGGATTTCATGCACCGCCGTCGGCGGCAGGCTGTCGAGATAGGCCTCCGCCACGGCCGGCGCCGCCTCCAGCCCGACATGGTTGACGCTGGATACATAGATGTTGTTCACGTCGCAGAGGATGCCGCAGCCGCTGCGCGCCGCCAGCCGGCTGAGGAAATCGGCCTCGGCGATATGGCTCTCGCGGAAGCGCAGATAGGTGGCGGGATTCTCGATCAGGATGGGGCGCTTCAGCCGCTCCTGCACGATATCGACATTGCGGCAGACGGCATCCAGGCTTTCCGCCGTATAGGGCAGCGGCAGCAGATCGTTGTAGTAGCGTCCGTCGATGCCGACCCAGGCCAGGTGCTCCGACACCAGGGCGGGCTGCAGCCATTCGACCAGCCGGGCGAAGCGTTCCAGGTGCTGCGGATCGGGCAGTTCGCTGCCCCCCAGCCCGAGGCCGACGCCATGCACCGATACCGGCCAGAGCGCGCGCAGCTGCTCGAGGTAACGCCGTGCCGCGCCGCCGCCCATGTAGTTTTCGGCATGGATCTCCAGCCAGGCGACGCTGCCCGGCTTGGTTTCCAGCAGCGGGCGGTGATGCGGCGCGCGCAGGCCGATGCCGGCATGCAGCGGCATCGACTCGCCCGCTACGGGCTGCTCCGATGCTGTCTGCGGCTCCGGCCTGTCTTTCGGCATGCGCGCCCCGTCTCCGTCCCGTTGCTGCCGCTCAGCCCTTCTTGGCTTCCAGGCTGCCGCCGACGATCTTGGTGCAGGTGCCGGCCGGCACGGCGATCCAGGCATCGGCCTGGGCATCCTTCTTCGCGGTTCCGGCGCAGGAAGAGGTGGCTGTCTGGCAGTCGTTCTTCCCGGCCTTGGCGATGCCGAAGCATTTCTCGGTTTTGGCCTGCGCCCGCGCGTCGCTGCTGCCATAGGCGCCGAGCGCCAGCGCGGCGGCAATGGCAGAGGCGGCGAGATAGGCGGTATTCCTGTTCATGTCGATGCTCCTGTCTGGGATGAAAGCGGCCGCGAGACAGGACTTCGCCGTTCCGCGGCCGCCTCATCACCTAGCACGGCCGGTTGCCGCCGAGTGTAACAGAGCGGTGTAGGAAATGTCCGCAGGGATAACGCGGCCGTGAGGCGCGTTAACCGCCGGAATGCTCCGCTGCGGCGGATACGGGCGGCGGCGCATCGGGCGCCTTGACCGGATCGACGGCCGGGAAACCGAGGCGGCCGAGCCCCGGCAGCTTGATGGCGGGCCGCAGCAGGTCGACGCCGATGGTCAGCCCGAGAAGATTGAGTTCGAGGCCTTCCGTGGCCGCAGCGGTGACGCCAGCAAGGCCGAACAGCGAAAGCTGCCAGCCGGTGCCGCTGGGGGCCGCGGCGAAAATCCGGTCATAACCGATCCAGTCCTTGCCGACGGCGGTCGGCGGCATGTGGAGGCCGAGCTCGGGCACCTCGCGGGCGATCCAGGCGACGAAGCTGTTCGAGTTCGGGCCGGGCCACATCACGTAACCGTCACGACCCGGATAGCGTTCGGCCGCCGCGATGATCAGCGGGATGGCTGCGGCCGCATCGGAGCCGCGCATGTCGAGCAGCAGTTCGGGCGCATTGCCGGCCCAGTAGCCGTCGGGCACGCGCTGGCTGATCCGCACGGGCGAGCCGCCCCAGCCGACCACCTCGTAGCGGGTATAGCCCGGCGCGCCGGCCGGCTTCACCACGATCCAGGTATGGACGGCGAAGGCGCCGCGCCAGCCCCAGACGCGCGCGGCATAGACCTGGATGACGGCATCCTTCCAGGTCACCGGATCAGGTGCCAGCCCGACGCTGTCCCAGCGCGAGGTCGACCAGTGCTTGCGCTCGGCCGTCGCGACGCTGGCGCCCGAGACCAGCAGCGGCAGGGCGATCAAGGCGGCAAGGGCAGGCAGGATGTAGCGGAGGATCAGGCGGCGCATGTCGTCTGTTATATACGGCTGCGGGCACTCTTTCCTGCGATTGTGGCGTGGTTGGGGCGGGAGCCCGCCGGGCCCTCAGCCTCGCAGGTGAAAGAGACTACGCCCGCGCCCGCGGATGCGCCGTCGCGTAGACTTTCAGCAGCGCCTCGGCATCGACTTCGGTGTAGCGCTGCGTCGTCGCCAGCGAGGCATGGCCGAGCAGTTCCTGGATGGTGCGCAGATCGCCGCCGCCCGCGAGGAGATGCGTGGCGAAGCTGTGCCGCAGGGCATGCGGCGTCGCCGTCTCCGGCAGGTTCAGCGCGCGCCGCGCATTGCGCATCGCCTTCTGCACGATGGCGGGATCGAGGCGCCGGCCGCGCGCGCCATAGAATAGCGGCGTGCCGGCGGCGATCGCGTAAGGACAGAGCTTCGCATAGGCCACGATCGCCTCGCGCACGACCGGCAGGATCGGCACGATGCGCTGCTTGTTGCCCTTGCCGGTGACCAGCAGGCTGTCGCCCTTCGGAATGTCCTCGCCGTTGAGGCCCAGCGCCTCGCCCAGGCGCAGGCCAGCACCCCAGAGCAGGGTGAGGATCGCAGCGTCGCGCGCCTGCAGCCAGGGCGCGGCGTCCGCCTCGTCAGCGGCCTCGATCACCTGCTGCGCCGCCGCCACGCTCAGCGGCTTCGGCACGCTGTGCGGCCGTTTCGGCGTGCGGATCAGCCCGGCGGCGGCATTTTCGACCAGACCGTCGCGCTGCAGGCGGCGGAAGAAGCTGCGGATCGCGCTCAGGCTGCGCGCCAGCGACGTCGATTCAAGGCCGTCATTGCGCCGCCGCGCCAGCCAGGCGCGGAAATCGCTCTGCCGCAGGCCGCGCAGGTCATCCAGCGTTGCCGGCTGGCCGAGATGGTCGCTCAGGAAGCTCAGGAAGCCGCTCAGGTCCTGGCCATAGGCGCGCAGGGTGTGTTTCGCGAAGCGCTTCTCTTTCGCCAGCCAGCGATGCCACGCCTCGGCGGCGGCTTTCGCATCCTCGGCGGCGAGAAAATAGGGCAGCCGCTCGTCGTCGCGTTCGATTACGGTTGCGGCAGATCGAGCCATGAGCGCACGCAGCGGCCGAGCACGCCGGCGAGGAATTGCAGCAGCTCGGTACCCTGATTGGGCTGGAACTTGTCCGCCTCGCGCGCGCCGAGCGCCAGCATGGCGCGCGGCGCGGTCGGGCCGAAATCGAGCCGCGCCAGCGCATCCGAGCGGATCAGGTTGGCGGCCGGGCCATAGAGCCATTCGGCGGCTTCGCAATGATCGCGCACCAGGGCCGGCAGGCCGCCCAGGAGGGTATCGATCGCGCCCTGCGGCAGCACGAACACGCCGCTGGTGACGATATCGGTCATGCGCTTGGGGTCGCCCTCGACGCAGAGGCTGATCGCATCCACCTCCAGCCGGTCGGTCCAGTCCTGGGTAGCGATATGGATCAGATGCTCGAAGGTATCGGCTTCCAGCAGCGCCAGCACGGCATCATGCACGCGCTGGGTGGCCGAGAGATTCTGCCGGCTGGCATCGAGGATCTCGCTGCCGACATGGGAGACCCGGGTGAGCTCGCCCTGCAGGCGCTGCACCATGAAACGCTGCAGGTCGACGACATTGTCGCCGCCCTGGCTGCGGCCCGGCGGCAGCAGAGCCTCGCAGAGATCGGGATGCCGGCTGAGCAGGTCGGGATGCTCCTTCAGCCAGGCCACCACGTCGGCTTCCGCCAGGGCCGGCGCGAGGTCGCTCGCGGTGGCGCTACGGTCCGACATCAGCCATTCCCCAGGATGGTCTGCCCGGTCTTCTTCCAGTCGGCGAGAAACGCATCCAGACCCTTGTCGGTCAGCGGATGCTTGATCAGCGATTTCAGCACGGCCGGCGGCACGGTGCAGACATCGGCGCCCAGCTTGGCGGCCTCGACGACATGCATCGGGTGGCGGATCGAGGCGACCAGCACCTCGGTGTTGAAGTCGGAGTAGTTGTTGTAGATCTGCACGATATCGGCAATCAGGGCCATGCCGTCATGGCCGATATCGTCGAGCCGGCCGACGAAGGGCGAGATGAAGGCGGCGCCGGCCTTGGCGGCCAGGATCGCCTGCGCCGGCGAGAAGCACAAAGTGACATTCACCATGATGCCGTCGTCGCTGAGGATCTTGCAGGTCTTCAGCCCGTCCATGGTGAGCGGGACCTTCACCGCCACATTGGTGGCGATCTCGGCCAGCTTGCGGCCCTCGGCCAGCATGGTGGCATGGTCGGTGGCGGTCACCTCGGCCGATACCGGGCCCTTCACGATCTTGCAGATTTCCTTGACCGTGGCGACGAAATCCTTGCCGGTCTTGGCCACCAGCGAGGGATTGGTGGTGACCCCGTCCAGCAGGCCGGTCTCGTTCAGTTCGGCGATCTCTGCGATATCCGCGGTATCGACGAAAAATTTCATCCTTTTAAGCTCCTGGCGCAAACATGGCTGCCCGAATCGCAAGCGATGCTATAAGCAGCGTGGTTAACAATACCCGACCCCGGATGGCCGTTCTACCGGAACCCCCCTCTTGACAAGTCCCGACCCGCTGATCCGCGTCCTGCTGCCGCTCCCGCTGGCCGAGCCCTTCACCTACCGGGCGGGCGGGGCTGGGTCCTTGCAGCCGGGCGACGTCGTGGAGGTGCCGATCGGCAATCGCGTCTCGCTCGGCGTGGTCTGGGATGGTAGGCCGGAGCCGCTGCCGGCCGCCAAGGTCAAAGCTGTGATCCGGCGCTGCGAGGCACCACCCTTGGGCGAGGCGCTGCGCCGGCTGGTCGACTGGGTGGCCGGCTATACGCTCAATCCCACCGGCGCGGTGCTGAAGATGTGCCTGCCCGAGCCGCGCGCGCTGATCGGGCCGCCGCCGCAGCGCCAGGTGCTGTCCGCCGGCGGCCCGGTGGAGATGCGGCCGAGCGCACAGCGCGCCACGCCGCAGAGAAGCCGCGTGCTGCAGATCGCCGCTGAGCGCCCGGGCCTCGGCGCGACGGAACTGGCCGAGGCCGCCGCGGTCTCGCCCGCCGTGGTGCGCAAGCTGGTGGAGCTGGGGGCGCTGAAAGCGGAAAGCGTGCCGGCTTTCCGGCCGCCGGCGAAGCCGGACTGGCGGGCGCAGGGCCGCCCGCTCAGCACGGCGCAGGCCGAAGCCGCTGCCAGCCTGCGCGCGGCGGTGGAGGCGCGCGACTTCTCGGTCACCCTGCTGGAAGGCGTCACCGGTGCCGGCAAGACGGAAGTCTATTACGAGGCGATCGCCGCCTGCCTCGCCGCCGGGCGGCAGGCCTTGGTGCTGCTGCCCGAGATCGCGCTGACCCAGCAATCGCTCGACCGCTTCGAGCAGCGGTTCAGCGCGCCGGCCTGGGCCTGGCATTCGGAGATCAGCGAGGCGCGCCGCGCCGCGACCCTGCTCGCGGTCAGCCGCGGCGAGGCGCAGGTGGTGATCGGCGCCCGTTCGGCCTTGTTTCTGCCCTACAGCGATCTCGGCCTGATCGTCGTCGACGAGGAGCATGACGCCTCCTACAAGCAGGAGGAAGGCGTCATCTACAATGCCCGCGACATGGCCGTGGTGCGCGCCAAGCTGGAAGGCATTGCCTGCGTGCTGGCCTCGGCGACCCCATCGCTGGAAAGCCTGCATAACGTGGCGCGGCGGCGCTATGGCCATGCCGTGCTGCCCGAGCGCCATGGCGCGGCATCCTTGCCGCAGATCGATATCGTCGACCTGCGCAAGGAGAAGCTGCCGGCGCAGCGCTTCCTGAGCAGCACGCTGATCGCCGCGCTGGAGGAGACCGTGAAGGCGGGCGAGCAGGCGATGCTGTTCCTCAATCGCCGCGGCTATGCGCCACTCACGCTCTGCGGCGCCTGCGGGCACCGGCTGAACTGCCCGAACTGCTCGGCCTGGCTGGTCGAGCACAAGCGCCATGGCCGCCTGCAATGCCATCATTGCGGCCATCAGCAGCGCCTGCCCCAGGTCTGCCCTTCCTGCGGCGCGGAAGACCGCTTCAAGGCCTGCGGGCCGGGCGTCGAGCGGCTGGCGGAGGAGGCGGCGAGCCTTTTCCCCGATGCGCGGCTGGCGGTGATGGCCTCGGATACCGCGAATACGCCGCGGGAGATTTCCGCCATGATCGAGCGGATGGAGCGGCATGAGATCGACATCCTGGTCGGCACCCAGATCGTGGCCAAGGGCCATCATTTCCCGCTGCTGACCCTGGTCGGCGTGGTCGATGCCGATCTCGGGCTGGCCGGCGGCGATCCGCGCGCGGCCGAGCGCACGCATCAGCTGCTCACCCAGGTGGCGGGCCGTGCCGGCCGCGCCCAGCATCCCGGCCGCGTGCTGCTGCAGAGCTTCAACCCCGAGCATCCGGTGATCGCGGCCATGGCGCGGCATGATTCCGCCGGCTTCATCGCCGCCGAGATGGCCGAGCGGCAGCGGGCGTCCATGCCGCCCTTCGGCCGGCTGGCCGCCATCGTGGTCAGCGGGGCCGACCAGGCCCAGGTCGAGACGGCGGCCCGGGCGCTGGCCCAGGCCGCACCGCGCGGACCGGGCCTGAGCGTGCTGGGTCCGGCGCCGGCGCCGCTGCATTATCTGCGCGGCCGGTTCCGCGAACGGCTGCTGCTCCGGGCCGCGCGGGACATCGATGTCCCGAAAGTACTGCGCGAATGGGTTTCGAAGATCAGACTACCCTCGGCTGTAAAACGCGCCGTTGATATCGATCCTTATAGCTTTCTCTGAGAAGTTGCGGTTTTAAGAGGTACACATATAACTGACCGGTTCCCGAGGGGTCGCGGCGCCGGAAAGTCGGAGGGGAAAAGATGTCTTACCGGCGCGCTCGCCTGCCCGCTGTCGCAATCCTGTGTGTCGCCCTGCTGGCGCTCGCCGCCTGCCAGGACAAGAAGACGGCACCCGAGCAGCGCTATACGGGCCTCAGCAATTTCCAGCAATTCATCCAGAAGACCGGCGGCCTGAAAAGCCTGAACAGCTATTACCGCCAGCGGCCGCAGATCCAGGCCGAGGAACGCATCGGCGTCGTCTATGACGGCGCGCGTACCGAAGGCGAAGTGATGCGCTTCAAGGAAAAGGCGATCGCCAAGGAAATGCTGCCGGCGCTCCAGGCCGTGCGCAAGCGCCTCGGCGAGACCGAGAATTGCGTCGTGCGCGGCTACTTCGTGGCCTGCGGCGAAGAGAAGTTCGTCGAGATCTTCCGCAAGTGGGAGTGAGGCGGCAGAGGTCGCCGAACTGAGGGCGCGTTCACGAAAATCGTCATGCTTGGGCGAAGCCCGAGCATCCAACTGCCATTTCCGTCACGCGGATGATTGGAATGGACCGTCGGGCTTCGCCCAAGGGTGACGATCTGCCCTGGGTCAGTAGCCCCGCTCGTAATCGACCAGACGCAGGACCGGCTGGCCGGCCTGCAGGCGGCGGATATTGTCGACGATCTGCGGCGCCACATGGGCCGGGATGCTGTCGGCCGCGTTATGCGGCGTTACCGTCACTTTCGGATGTGTCCAGAACGGGCTGTCGGGCGGCAGCGGCTCCTCATGGAAGACGTCCAGCGTCGCGCCCGATAGCCATTCGCTGTCCAGCGCATGCAGCAGGTCGGCCTCCACCACATGGCCGCCGCGGCCGGCATTGATCACATAGGCGCCGCGCGGCAGCAGCGACAGCGTGCGCCGGTTGATGATGCCGCGGGTCTGCGGCGTGAGCGGCAGCAGGCAGACCAGCACGTTGCAGAGCCTGAGGAAGCCGTCCAGATGCTCGTCGCCATGAAAGCTGGTGACGCCGTCGACGGCCTTCAGGCTGCGGCTCCAGCTCACCACCTGGAAGCCGAAGGGCAGCAGCTTCTTCGCCGCATCCATGCCCAGCGTGCCCATGCCCATGATACCGATGATGCGCTCGGAAGCGTCCACCGGCGGCAGCCAGCGCCAGGTGCGGTTGCGCTGGTTCTGCAGCATCGTTTCCGTTTGCCGATGGAAGCGCAGCACATGCAGCAGAACGTATTCGCTCATGCCGACGGTCAGTCTGCCGTCGACCACGCGGGCCAGCGGTACATGGCGCGGCACGTTAGGATCGGCCAGGATGCCGTCGACGCCGGCACCGAAGCACTGGATCAGCTTCAGATTCGGCAGGCCCTGCAGCAGGCCCGGCGGCGGCTTCCAGACCAGGGCCACGTCGATATCGGCCGGATCGCCGATCTCGGGATAGAGGCGGATATCCAGATCGGGTGCCAGCTTGGCGATGGCGGCACCCCAGTCGGCGACCGGATGGTTCTTCGAATAGATCAGCAGGGCCATGGAGAGAATACTAGCTGCGGACGGTATCGCCATGCGCCACGTCGAGCGAGAACGCCGCGGCGATCAATGCCTTGGTATAGGCCGTCTGCGGCGCGCTGAACAGCTGTTCGGCATTGCCCTGTTCCACCACCCTGCCATCCTTCATCACCAGCACGCGGTCGGCCAGCGCGCGCACCACGCGCAGGTCATGGCTGATGAAGAGGTAGGCCAGCTTGTGCCGCGCCTGCAGGTCGCGCAGCAGGTCGACGATCTGCGCCTGCACGCTCATGTCCAGCGCCGAGGTCGGCTCGTCCAGCACCACGAAGCGGGGCTTGAGCACCATGGCGCGGGCAATGGCGATGCGCTGGCGCTGGCCGCCGGAGAATTCATGCGGATAGCGGTCCATCGTGGCCGGATCGAGGCCGACTTCGGTGAGCGCTGCCGCCACCTGCTTGCGGCGCTCGCGCTCGTCGCCGCCGATGCCGTGCACCTTGAGGCCTTCCTCGACGATCTGGAAGACCGACAGCCGCGGGCTGAGAGAGTCGAACGGGTCCTGGAAGACGATCTGAATCTGCGGCCGCAAGGGACGCATTTCGTCCCAGCTCTTGCCCTGCAGCTCCTGGCCCTTGTAGCGGATGCGGCCCTCGCTCTGCTGCAGGCGCAGCAGGGCATAGCCGAGCGTTGACTTGCCGGAGCCGGATTCACCGACGACGCCCAGCGTCTCGCCGGCGCGGACCGACAGGTCGATGCCATCCACCGCCTTGACATGGCCGACCACGCGCCGCAGCAGGCCGGCCTGGATCGGGAACCAGACCTTCATGCTCTCGGCCTGCAGCACCATCGGCGCATCGGCGGGCACGCCGCGGGCGCGGCCCTTCGGCTCGGCGGCCAGCAGCTTGCGCGTATAGGCATGCGCCGGTGCGGCGAAAACCTGCGAAACCGGGCCGCTTTCGACGATTTTGCCTTCCGTCATCACGCAGACCTTGTCGGCCACCTTGCCCACGATGTTGAGGTCATGGGTGATCAGCAGCAGGGCCATGCCGAGCCGGCGCTGGAGCTCCTTCAGCAGCGCCAGGATCTGCGCCTGGATGGTGACGTCGAGCGCCGTGGTCGGCTCGTCGGCGATCAGCAGCTTCGGTCGGCAGGCGAGGGCGAGCGCGATCATGGCTCGCTGGCACATGCCGCCGGACATCTGATGCGGGTAGACGTCGACCCGCGTCGCCGGTGAGGGAATGCCGACCATGTCCAGGAGTTCGACCGCGGCCTTGCG
>CAYSCA010000042.1:0-19299 GCA_964429465.1 uncultured Rhodospirillaceae bacterium | reverse complement strand
GGGGTTCAGGGCATCGCGCAGCCAGTCGCCGAGCAGGTTGACCGACAGCACAAGGATGGCAAGCGCCGCACCGGGGAAGATGGTAATCCACCACTCGCCCGAGAACAGGAATTGCTGGCCGACATTGATCAGCGTGCCGAGCGACGGCTGGGTCGGCGGCAGGCCGACACCGAGGAAGCTGAGCGTCGCCTCGGTGATCACCGCCAGGGCCAGGTTGATCGTCGCGATCACCAGCACCGGCCCCATCACATTGGGCAGCACATGGCGGAGCGCGATCAGGGGACCCGGCAGGCCGATGACGCGGGCCGCCTGCACATATTCCTTGTTCTTCTCGACCAGCACCGAACCGCGCACGGTGCGGGCATATTGCACCCAGTAGCTCAGGCCGATCGAGACGATCAGCACCAGCAGCGCCGATTCATTATGCCGGTCGGCCCCCAGCAGCCCGCGCGTGACGCCATCGATCAGCATGGCGATCAGGATTGCCGGGAAGGAGAGCTGCACATCGGCGACGCGCATGATGAACGCATCCACCGCACCGCCGAGATAGCCGGCGACGAGGCCGAGCGCGATTCCCAGGATCATGGCGAACAGCACCGCGGCGAAGCCGACGCTCAGCGAGGTGCGTGACCCATACATGATGGTGGAAAGAATGTCGCGGCCCTGATCGTCGGTGCCGAGCAGGAAGCTGGGATCGCCCCCCTCCTCCCAGACCGGCGGCTTGAAGGCATCCGACAGGTTGAGCGAAGCCAGGTCGAACGGATTATGCGGCGCCAGCACCGCGGCGCCGAACGCACCGACGAAGAACAGCAGCGTAATCGCCGCCGACAGCATCACCAGCTTGGAGCGCCGGAAGCTGTAGAACACATCGGAATCCGACGCGCTGCGCCAGAACTCGATGACACGGGCGGTCGGCAGCCTCATTTTGCGCCTCCCACCCTGGCAGCCTGGCTGCGCAGCCGGGGATCGACCACGAAATACAGCAGGTCGACGATCAGGTTGATCAGCACGAACAGGAATCCGATCAGCACCAGATAGGTCGCCATGACCGGGATATCGGCATAGATCACCGATTGCAGGAACAGCAGGCCGACGCCCGGCCAGGAAAACACCGTCTCGGTGATGATGGCGAAAGCGATGATCGAGCCGAGCTGCAGCCCGGTAATGGTGATCACCGGCACGAGCGTATTCTTCAGCGCATGGCCGAAATTGACGGCCCGGTTGCTCAGGCCGCGGGCGCGGGCGAATTTGATGAAATCGGTGCGCAGAACTTCCAGCATCTCCGAGCGCACCAGCCGCATGATCAGCGTCATCTGGAACAGGCCCAGCGTGATCGCGGGCAGGATGATCGCCTTCCAGCCGCTGACGGTCAGCAGGCCGGTGGACCAGAAGCCGATCTGGACCGTATCGCCGCGGCCGAAGGACGGCAGCCAGCCGAGCATCACGGCAAAGACCAGGATCAGCAGGATGCCGATCAGGAAGGTGGGCAGCGACACGCCGATCAGCGAGATCGTCATCATGGCGCGGCTGGCCCAGTGGTGCGGATACAATCCGGAGAAGACGCCCATCGGAATGCCGGCCAGCAGGGCGAGCACGGCGGCCATCAGACTCAGCTCGAGCGTGGCCGGCAGGCGGTCGGCAATCATGCGGCCCACCGGCTCGGTGGTGCGATAGCTGAGGCCGAAATTGCCCTGGACGGCATTGCCGACGAAGCGGGCGAAGCGTACCGGCATCGGATCGTCGATGCCCAGGGTCTTGCGCAGCTCGATGATCTGCTCCAGCGGCGCGTCCTGCCCCACCATGTTGGCGACCGGATCACCGATGAAGTTGAACATACCGAAAGCGATGAAGGCGACCGCCAGCATCACGAAGGCAGCCTGAACAAGGCGGCGGATGATAAACGCAATCATTGGATTCTACCGGAAACGGAGAGCGGCCCAGGCCGGAAGCCCGGGCCGCCCGTCGCGACCGTTACGCGATCACTTCAGCTTGACGAAGCGCAGCGGGAAGTAGTTGTCCGCCGGCTGGAACAGGTCGACTGTATCCTTCGCCGCCCAGACAACGAACTGCTGGTGCAGCGGGATGTAAGCGAAGTCGTCGAGATAGATCTTGGTGGCTTCCTTGATCATCGCGTCGCGCTTGGCCTTGTCGGTCTCCTGCTCGATCTTGTCGGACAGCTCGTCGAACTTGGCGTTCGAATAGCCGCCGGCGTTGAACAGACCCTTCTTGGACTTGGCGCTCGGCGTCTGGATCAGCGACTCGAAGACGTTGTGGACGTCGTAGGTCGCCGCCGGCGACCAGCCCAGCATGTAGAAGCTGGTATTCGGCGCCTTCTCGATGTCGGAAGCGGTACGCAGGATCTTGGCAAAATACTTGCTGCGGGTCTGTGCCAGCAGGTTCACCTTGATGCCCACCTTGGCCAGCATCGCGACAGCCGCCTGGCAGATCGCCTCGTCGTTGACGTAGCGGTCGTTCGGGCAATCCATGCCGGTCTCGAACCCGTTCGGATAGCCGGCTTCCGCCAGCAGCTTCTTCGACATCTCCGGATCGAACTTCGGACGGACATCGAGGTCCTTGTCATAGCCGTTCAGGCCCTGACCGACCATGAGCGCCGAAGGGCGCGACTGGTTGCGCATGACGGTGCGCTTGATCGCCTGCACGTCGATGGCGCGATAGAAGGCCTCGCGCACCCGCTTGTCCTTGAACGGGTTCTTGCCCTTGACGTTCGATTCCGGCAGCTCGTTGACCTGCTGGTTGAAGCCCAGGAACACGATGCGGGTTTCCGGGCCTTCGATGATGCGGCGGCCCGGCGTCTTGCGGATGCGCTCCACGTCCTGCGGCGGCACCGTGTAGATCATGTCGAGCTCGCCCGACAGCAGGGCGGCGACGCGGGTGGCGTCGTTGGCGACGCGCTGGAAGATCACCTCGGTGAGGTTATGCTCCGGCTTGTCCCACCAGCCCTTGTTCGGCTCCAGCACCGTGCGCACGTCAGGTTCGCGCACCTTCACGATGAAGGGGCCGGTGCCGTTCGCGTTGCGGGTGGCGAAGTTTTCCTCGTTCTTCGTCATGTCGGCGGTGAACTGGGCGTTGTGCTTTTCGGCCCAGGTCTTCGACATGATGCCGATCAGCGCCATCTTGTCGGCCAGCAGCGGATCGGGATATTTCGTGTCGATTTCGACGACGTAATCGCTGACCTTGCGAACTTCCTTCACCGAGGTGAAGTTGCCGGCCAGGTTCGAACCCTTGCCCATCGCGCGGTTGTAGGAGAACACCACGTCATCGGCGGTGAACGGCTCGCCGCCGGCGAATTTCACGCCCTGGCGCAGTTCGAAACGCCACTGGGTCGGGTTCGGCTGGCCCCATTTCACGGCCAGCGACGGCTCGAGCTTCAGGTTGCGGTCGCGGCGCACGATCGGCTCATAGATGTTGGCCATGAAGGTCAACAGGAACGTCTCGTTGCGGGCATAGGGGTCCATCGAGCTGACGTCGCCGTCATTGCCCCACTTGAACGTCTTCGCTGAAACCGGCTGCGTGCCCAGCAACGCCACCGCGGCAACCGCCGCGACCAGCGTCGCCTTCAAGAACTTGCCTCGTTGCATGTTCCCTGTCCTCTCCCGACATGTTAGGTCCTTTGCGGACCGGATTAGGCGCCGGCGCTGGAATTCGCCGCCGCGTTGCTGTGGATCATAGGGCTGCGTCCGGCCGCCCGTCTACTCCTGCGAAATAAAACATCCCGAGAAAAACTGCATTGCCGGATGCCCTTAGGGCATGGAGGTCGACGATTATGGCAGGCGCTGCGCCAGGGACACCACGTCCCGCCCCTTCACCGGACGCCGGGCCGGCATGATGACGGTGCAACCGGTGGACGGGGCGCGGATCTCGTCGTCTCCGTCGATCGCGATCAGCGCGCCGCCCGGCAGGTCCTCGAAACCGATAAACGGCGCCGCGAAGCGGAATTTATCGGTTTTCGCAACCAGCACATCGGTGACTTCATAGCGCCTGGGTTGTCCCTGCTCGGGCTTATATTGCGCTGCGAGATCGGCCGGGATGAGGCCGAAGAAGTCGAGGAAGCGCATGGTGACCGCAATGGCGATATCGCCGCTGGTACGGGCGAAATGCTGGCCGCATTCGATCACCGCCGCAACGGGCGCCGCATGCGGGTCACCATAGGCGCCATATTGAATCAGCGGACGCCCCGGATGCTTCACGCCGGGCAGCAGCACATGATGCAGCGGGGAATGCAGATGCCGGGCCAGCGGCTCCATCTTGGCAAGCGGCTCATGGATCAGCATCGGCGGCACTGCATAGGAGGTGGAATGCAGATCGAGCAGCGCATCGGCTTCGGCATAGATGTGCCGCAGCGCGCGCCCGCGCTTCACATCGACCGTGGCGTCGGGTCCATCCAGCGTATCGACATCCCAGATGCGGTTGAAATCGCGCTCGACGAACCGTGAGTCGAAAGGCGATGCCGGATCGAAGCGGTGATAGGCGTCCACATTCGCGAAAACCAGCGTCAGCTTCCCGCGCAACGGGCGGATGCCGGTCTCGAACAGGTGGGTCACCGCCACCATGCCGCAGAATTCGTTGCCATGGGTCAGCGCGTTGACGATGACATGCGGCCCCGGCCGGCCCGATTCCAGCGTATGCACATAGTCGACGCCGCGATTGCCCTGGCGATAGGCCGAGAGGTCCTTCGGCATGATCTCGATCGGCGGCAGACCATCGTGCTGTTCGTTCATTGCATGCTCCAAAGCCAAATCACGCTGCCGATGCCATACAGGCCGAAGCCGAGGATCAGCAATCCCGATGCGCCGTTGATCCAGCGCAATCCGTCGCCTTCGCGCAACCGGCGGCGGAAGGCGCCCGCCAGGCCGGCCAGCGACAGCCACCAGACCGACGACCCGGCAAAGACGCCGAGCACCAGCAGGGCCGCCATCTCGTCAGAGAGGCCGAACGCGCCGATGCCGAAGAAGGCGAAGATGCCGAGGAAGGCGACAATGGTGATCGGATTGGTCGCCGTCAGCACGAAGGTCGAGATGAAGCCGGCCAGCAGGCCGTCATTGCGGCCCGACGGCGCCGGCGCCGCGGGCGCATGCTGCGGCTTCGGATGGGAGAAGGCCCGCAGCATCCGGCAGCCCATGAAACAGAGGAACAGGCCGCCGGTGAGGCGGAAGACCATCTCATGCTCCTGCAGCCAGCGCGAGATCAGGCTCAGTCCGAAGGCGGCGATGCAGCCATAGAGGGCATCGGCGCAGGCGGCGCCAAACCCGGCGGCCAGCCCGCTCAGCCGGCCCCGGATCAGCGTCCGCTGCACGCAGAAGACACCCACCGGTCCGACCGGCGCAGCGATGATGAACCCCGCCAAACCGCCCTTGCCCAGCATCAGCAGGGTTTCCCACACGCTCAGACGCTCCGAAACCGAACCATTGCAGGGCTGTAGCATGGGCGACCGGGGGCGTAAACCGGCCGCCGGCCGATGAACTCCTCGCTAATAGGCCGGAAAGGCCGGCACGCCGAACAGGCTGCCATGCAGCGCCAGGATGATGCCGTAAAGCACTGCCGCTGCTATTATATTGAACCAGCCTATATCCGAGAAAGCGAGCCGCGTGCGGCCGGCGGCGGCAGCGGCGAATGGGATGATCGAGGTCTTGCCCGCAAAGCGCTGCCACGCCTCTCCGAAGGTGGCCGCGCGTTTGCGGTCGATCGACGCCATGCCGTTGAGCGCGGTGATCAGGATCGCGCCGGCCAGCAGCCAGGTGGCGGCATCGCCATTGGCGATCATATGCGCGGCCGCCCAGAGGCTGAATGCCCAGAGCATGGGATGGCGCGTCACGCGGGTAAAGCCGATGACCGGCAATTCCCCTTTCAGCACCATGTCGGGGCCGGCCATCGTCGGGTTGTTCGCCCGCAGGCTGCCGACCAGGAAGAGCAGCGCCACCGGCATGACGACCAGCGGCACGGCAGAGAGCGCGGGATCGGAGGGCCAGAATTCCACATAGGGCGCCGCCCCGTAGGTCCAGATCAGCGCTGCCAGCGAGACGAAACTGAGCAGCGTGAACAGGCCACGATAGGCCTTCAGGCCAAGGCGCGTGACGAGGCCCGCCCGCAGCGGCCCGGCGACCACGACATGCAGGAGAATCCAGGCCAGCGCGGCCAGCAGCAAAGCAGTCATTCGTCGATCCTTTCGCGTCGCATGGTGTTGGCCATCTGCCTGGCCGCGGCGGCCGCCTGCCTGAGTTCGCCCGGCAGCAGGCGCGATTCGATATATCGCCGGTTCCGCGCCGCGTCCGGCAGGCCCTGCTCCTCGGCCAGGCGGAAATAGCTCCACGCCGCAACCGGGTCGCTCGGTCGGCCCTCGCCACGGAAATACAGATCGCCCAGCACGAACAGCGCCTCGCCGTAACCCTGATGCGCGGCGCGTTCCAGCCAGGCAATGGCTGCTTCGACATCCCGCTTCAGGCCCGCCTCGCCGGCGAACAGCAGGCGGGCGATCTGGAACTGGGCATCGGGATTGCCCCCCTCGGCGGCGCGGCGATACCAACGCGCTGCCGCTGCTGCATCGGCGGCAACGCCTTCGCCCGCCTCCAGATAGCTGGCGTATTTGAAAGCGGCAGCGGCATGCCCGTTCTCGGCGGCGCGGCGGAACCAGCGGATCGCGCCGGGGAGATTCTTCGGCGTCCCCAGCCATCCCTGCTCCTGCCACAAAGCCAGACGGAACTGCGCCGGCGCATAGCCGCGCTCGGCCGATGCGGTGATCAGGCGGCGGGCGCCGGCGGGATCGGCCGGCCGCCCAATCCCCTCGGCGAGGTAGGTGGCGTAATTGTTGATCGCCGCGCCATGGCCCTGGGCGACGGCGCGCTCCCACCAGTCCATCGCCGCCGACCGGTCCTCGGCCACACCGCCTTCGCCGTTGAACAGGATCAGCGCCAGGTAATTCTGCGCATCCGCGATGCCGCTCTCGGCGGCCCGGCGCAGATACGGCAGCGCGGCCGCGGCATCGCGGGCGCCGCCCTCGCCGCGATACAGCATGCGGCCGGCCATATTGGCAGCGGCAAGATGCTCGCGCTCAGCTGCCAGGACCGCCAGTCGCCGCGCCTCGGCTTCGCTGGCACCCTGCAGCACGCCCTCCTCATGCAGCAGGGCGAGATTGTACCAGCCGTTGGGATCGCCGAGCCGGCCCGCCTGCACCAGATAGCCGGCGCCGCGATCGGGATCGCGCGACGTGCCGATGCCCCAGGCAATCAGGCGGCCAAGCTCGTTCAGTCCCTCGGCCAGCCCCGCATCGGCCGCCTGTTGCGCCAGTGCCAGGGCGCGCTTTTCGTCCTTGCGCGTCACCGCGCCCTCGGCCAGCAGCCAGGAGAGATATGTCAGGGCATAGGGGTGTCCGGCAGCCGCCGCGCTTTCCAGCAATTGCAGGCCGCGCGCCGGATCGGAAGCGACCTGCTGCCCCTCGATCAGCAGGCGCGCGAGGCGGTAGCGCGCATTGATCGCGCCGGCCGCGATCGCTTGTTCCAGCAGTTCGACCGCCTGCGCCGGCGCGTCCGGATGCCGTTCCAGAGCCAGCTCGGCGAGATTGGCCATGGCGCTGGCCTCGCCCTGCCCGGCCGCGAGCCGCAGCAGCCGCTCGGCTTCCGCAAGATCGCGCGGCCCGCCCTGCCCCAGCAGCAGGAGGAATGCCAGGCCGCCCTGTCCGCGCGCATGGCCCTGCTGCGCCGCGCGGCCGAACCAGAGCCGCGCCTGCTCGAAATTCCGTTCGACCCCGGCCCCCAGCTGATAGGCGAGACCGACCTGATACTGCGCCTCGGCCTGGCCGGCTTCGGCGCGCTGCAGCAGGTCGGGCAGGCTGGGGATCGGCGCGGCCGGCGCCGTATGAGGTTGCGTGAAGCGATCCACCGGGACAGCCGATGCTCCCGGGGGAAACGCCAAAACCAAGGCCGCGGCGACCATCGCGCCGGCATGCCACCATCTGGAAATCGTCATCGTCCCGGTTTCGTAATCTCGAACAATGCCCGGCCTTCCCGCGTCAGCTTGCAGATCAGCCAGTCCGGCTTGATCGGGTTTTCGAACCAGGGCTCCGCCCAGCCGGCCTTGATGCAGGACTGAATCGTATGGGCGCTGATCAACTGTCCATGCTCGTCGAAAAGCGGCAGCTTTCCGCCAGCCTGGCGGAGGCCGCGCCGCAGATAGCGCAACTGCGCTTCCGTCGGTTTATGGCCGCCGGAATGCCGTCCCGGTTCCGCCATCGCGCCCCTCCCTGTCCGCTGCCGAGCATAGAAAACGCAGCCGCCGCCGTCCATCGGACCTGACAGTGCCGTGACGACGGCTACACCGGCATTTGCGACTGCCTCGCAAATGCCGTAAGCAGACGGTCAGCACCCCTGTTCCGTATCCGCCGTGACCGATATCGCATCATCCCTCCCGCTTTCCGCCAGGCCCCGGCCGCGCCACCGCCGGCGCGACCGGACATGGGTGATGCTCGCCGCGCTGGCCGCGCTGCTGGTCGCCGCGCCGATTTTCGCGATCCTGGTCAACCTGCACCATCCGACCGCCGATCTCTGGCGGCATCTGGCGGCGACCGTGCTTCCCGAGATGCTCCGCAACACCACGATCCTGGTCGTCGGCGTCGGGCTGGGAACCGCGGTGGTCGGCACCGGCTGCGCATGGCTGGTCACGATGACCGAATTTCCCGGCCGGCGCTGGCTTGCCTGGGCGCTGTTCCTGCCGCTGGCGATGCCGAGCTATGTCACCGCCTTCGTCTACGGCGACCTGCTGCAATATTCCGGCCCGATCCAGAGCGGCCTGCGCGCGCTGTTCGGCTGGGGTCGCGACGATTACTGGTTCCCCGAGATGCTGTCGCCCGGCGGCGCCGTGTTCCTGCTGATCTTTGCCTTCTTCCCCTATGTCTTCATGCTGGCGCGGGCCGCTTTCCTCGACCAGTCGGTCTGCGTCCTGGAAGTCGGCCGCACGCTGGGGCTCGGGCCCTGGGCCCGCTTCCGCCGCATCGCCCTGCCGCTGGCGCGGCCGATGATCGCCGCCGGTGTGGCGCTGGTGCTGATGGAAACGCTGGCGGAGTTCGGGGCAGTCAGCTATTTCGGCGTCCCCACCTTCACCACCGCGATCTACCGCACCTGGTTCGGCATGGGCGATCCGGTCGCGGCCGCGCAACTTGCCGCCATCCTGCTGGTCTTCGTGCTGGCGGCCGTGATGATGGAGCGCGCCAGCCGTCATGCCCGCCGTTTCCATCACACCTCGGCGCGCACGCGGCCGCTGGTCCTGCGGCCATTGCCGCCCCCGGCCGCGACGCTCGCCCTGCTGGCCTGCGCGCTGCCGGTGCTGATCGGCTTCGTGCTGCCGGGCGGCTGGCTGCTGCACCTCGCGATCCATGAGGGCGATCCATCCAACATCGGCCGCCTGCTGCAATTCAGCATCAACAGTTTCTCCCTGGCCGGACTGGCTGCGGCGCTGCTGGTCGTGGTGGCGCTCGGGCTGGCCTATGCCCAGCGGCTGGTGCCGGACCGCAGGATGGGCTGGCTGATCCAGTTCGCCACCATGGGCTACGCCGTGCCGGGATCGGTGATCGCGATCGGCATCCTGCTGCCGCTGGCGTTTTTCGATCATGTAATAAACCGGTGGACGGAAGCGATGTTCGGGATATCGCCCGGCCTGCTGCTGAGCGGCAGCCTGATCGCCCTGTTCTATGCCTACCTCGTCCGTTTCCTGGCCGTCGCCTTCGGTACCGTCGATGGCGGTCTTCATCGCATCCGGCCGAGCCTGGATCACGCGGCGCGGGTGCTGGGCCAGTCGCCATTCGGCGTCGTGCGCCGCATCCATGCGCCGCTGCTGCGCGGCAGCCTGCTGACCGCGGCGATGCTGATCTTCGTCGATGTGCTGAAGGAACTCCCGGCCACCCTGATCGTGCGTCCGTTCGATTTCGACACGCTCGCCGTGCGGGTCTACCAGCTGGCCAGCGACGAGCGCCTGAGCGAAGCCTCGACCGGCGCGCTGATCATTGTGGCGGTCAGCCTCATTCCCGTAATCTGGCTGCATGCCGCGGTGGCACGATCCCGTCCCGGCGAGTAAGTATCGGCCTGCCGCCGCGGCGGCGCCAGCACAGGACACCGCGATGTCGAATTCAGTCAGCAAAACCCTTCTCGATCAGGCCGGCACCGCCGCCGGCGCCGATCCATTGGCCGCTGTATCGGCCCTCATGGCGCAGGGCCAGTTCGACGCGGCCCAGACATTGCTGGACGGCCTGGTCAAAAAGTCGCCCGGCCGCGCCGATGCCTGGTTCGCGCTCGGCCAGTTGCATGGACAGCGCAGCCAGTTCAAGCCGGCAGCGCAGGCCTATAAGCGCGCCATTCAGCTCGCCCCGAATGTCGCCGACGGTTATGTGCATCTGGGCAACACCTATCTGCGCAACGGCCGCACGGCCCAGGCGATCGACACCTATCGGAAGGGCCTGCAGCAGCAGCCCGACAATCCGCTGCTGCATTTCAATCTCGGGGTCGGACTGGCGCAATCCGGCAATGCCGAGGGCGCGGTCGCCAGCTACCGGCGGGCGATCGAACTGCACCCGCCCTATGCGCAGGCGTGGTTCAGCCTCGGCAATGCGCAGCGCGATCTTCAGCGCCCGGCCGAGGCCGAGAAGGCCTATCGCGAGGCCATTGCGCTCGAGCCCGCTTATGCCGACGCGCACGCCAATCTCGCCGCCTTGCTGGCGACCAGGGACGACTTCGCCGGCGCTGCGCAATCCTGCCTGACGGCGCTGAAGACGGCGCCCGACCATATTCATGCCCTGCGGAACCTCTCGCTCTCGCTGTACAAGCTGGGCCGCTATGCGGAAGGCACGGAGGTGACCTTCCGCGCACTCGCCGTCGCGCCGGACGACACGATGCTGCACTACCATATGGGCGAAATGCTCTATGGCCTGATGCGCGCGGGCGCCCTGGCCCAGGCGCAGGAGCATGCCCGGCGCTGGCGCGCCGAGAACCGGGAGCACCCTGTGGCGGCGCATATGGCCGCGGCGATTCTCGGCGAAGGCGCGCCCGACCGTGCCCAGGATTCCTACGTCCGCGAAACCTTCGACCGCTTCGCCGAAGATTTTGAGGAAGCGCTCGCCAGGCTCGGCTATCACCTCCCAGAGATACTCTGCGGTATCGCCAAAGACGCCCTGGACGGACGTCGCGGGCTGACCATTCTCGATGCCGGCTGCGGCACCGGGCTTTGCGCTCCCCACCTGAAACCGCTCGCGGCGAAGCTGATCGGCGTGGATCTAAGCGGCGGCATGCTGGCCAAGGCACGGGCGCGTGGCCTCTATGATTCCCTGCATGAAGCGGAACTCGGCGCGTTTCTGGCGGCCGCGAAGGACCGCTACGACCTGACCATTGCCGCCGACGTATTCTGCTACTTCGGCGCGCTGGCGCCGAGCTTTGCGGCGATTGCGGACAGGACCGCGCCACAGGGCCTGTTCGGCTTCACGGTCGAGGCGATGCAGGATGCGCCACCGACAGAGGCCTATCGCCTCGGCGCCACCGGCCGCTACCAGCATGACGCGGCCTATGTCCGCAGCGCGTTGCAGGATGCCGGTTTCGAAATCCTGCGTTTCGACGACGTCAAAGGCCGCGAGGAGATGGGGGAGCCGGTGCCCTTTTTCCTCGTGCTGGCGCGGCGAACCTGACGCGACAGGACGCTGCAGGGCGGATACAAAGAAGGGCGGGAAAATCCCCGCCCTTCTCTTTTGTCTGCGACGCGCGTGCCCTTACTTCCAGCCGGCGCGATCCATCAGTTTGAGCGCCGCGGCGTTGTTCTTGCCGAAGACGGCGGCATTGACCCGATCTTCCTTGAATTCCGCCCAGCCGGCGATCACCGGATGCAGCGCCACGCCGCCGACCACCGGAAATTCGTAATTCCCCTTGGCGAAGTATTCCTGCGCCTGCTTGGAGGCGAGATATTCGAGGAACTTGATCGCATTCGCCTTGTTCGGCGCATACTTGGCCACGCCGGCGCCGCTGATATTCACATGGGTGCCGCGATCATTCTGGTTCGGGAAGACCACGGCGATCTTCGCGGCGATCGCCTGGTCTTCGGGCTTCTTCGAACCCATCAGACGCGCGACATAATAGCTGTTGGACACCGCGACATCGCCCTCGCCCGCGGCGACCGCCTTGATCTGGTCGGTGTCGCCGCCCTTCGGCGGGCGCGCCATATTGGCGACCACCGCCCGGGCCCAGGTTTCCGTTGCCGGTTCGCCCAGCGTCGCGATCATCGAGCCGACCAGCGACTGGTTGTAGACGTTGGTTGAGGAGCGGATCAGGACGCGGCCCTTCCATTTCGCATCGGCGAGATCCTCGTAGCGGGTGATCTCGCCTGGCTTGACCTTCTCCTTGTTGACCACAAGGATACGGGCGCGCTTCGAAAAGCCGAACCAGTGGCCGTCCGGCTCGCGCAGATGCGCCGGAATCTCCTTTTCCAGCACCGCCGAATGGATCGGCTGCAGCAGACCCATTTCCTGCGCGCGCCACAGGCGGCCGGCATCGACGGTGATCACCACGTCAGCCGGGCTCTTGTCGCCTTCGGCCTTCATGCGCTGCAGCAGCTCGTCTTCCTTCGCCTCAAGACGGTTGATGGCGATTCCGGTCTGCTTGGTGAAGTTGGCATAGAGCGCCTCGTCGGTGTCGTAGTGCCGCGAGGAATAGAGGTTCACCACCTTGTCCTGCGCCGCGGCGAGTCCCGGCACCAGAACGGCGGCAAGTCCGACGGCCCCCAAGAGGACGGCGCGGCGCGCAGGATGGGCGAAAATGGCGGAACGCATGGATTCTCCTGTCGGATCGTTTATGAGAGTGATTTGCAGTTGCGCCAAATTACCACCCGCCCGGACCGCTCACAAGAGAGTGACAATCACTTTCCGGTCATCCCGCCGCGACCGGGCGGTCAGGGCTCGTTCAGCCTGCCGATGAACCGGCTCAAGGCCCGCAGGGTGGCCTCCGGCTGGTCGCGCTGCGGGCTGTGCCCGCAGGCCGGCAGCAGCAGGGTTTCGATCCCCCCGCCGGCCCGGCCGGCGATGCTGTCGATCTGCGCCGTCGTGCCGTATTCGTCATCCTCGCCCTGGATGGCCAGCACCGGCACGGTGATCCGGTCGACATAGCTTTCGATATTCCAGTCCTGGAATTCAGGGTTGAGCCAGCCATCGCACCAGCCGCGGAAGGCGCAGTCGACATTCGCGCCATGATACTTTTCCAGGCGGCTGCGCAGCTCGCCCTCGGCATAGGCCTTGCCGGCGGCGCGGATCGACCTGACCGAAACCTCCTCGCAGAAGACATGCGGCGCCATCACGGCAAGGCCGAGCAGGCCGTCGCGCGGCTGCGCGCCGGCATAGATCAGGGCGATCGAGGCGCCGTCGGAATGGCCGACCAGGATATGCCTGCCGATGCCGAGCGCGGCGAGCAGATCGGGCAGATTCCGCTCCCCTTCCTCGTGCATGTAGGTGACCGGCCGCGGCAGGGTGCAGGGATCGGAACCGCCATAGCCGATGCGGCTGTAGACCAGCGCCGGCAATCCCGACGCGGTGGCGACGCGATCGGGAAAATCCTTCCACAATCCGACCGAGCCGAGCCCTTCATGCAGGAAGACCAGCACCGGCGTGGCGACATCGCGCAACGGCGACTGCTTCTGCCCGATCCAGCGATATTCGATGCGGCCTGCGGGAATCGCGATCGACTGCAATGCTGAATCCATGCGCCGGAATCAGGCTTTGGCGCGCAGCTTGAACCGCTGGATCTTGCCTGTCGCGGTCTTCGGCAGTTCGGGCACGAATTCGACCCAGCGCGGGTATTTGTAGGGCGCCAGCCGGTCCTTGACGAAAACCTGCAGCTCGGCGACCAGCGCATCCGATCCGTCATGCCCGTTCTTCAGCACGACATAGGCTTTCGGCTTGATCAGGTCGTCGCTGTCGGCATGGGCGACCACCGCGACTTCCAGCACCTTCGGATGCGCCTGCAGGGCGGACTCGACCTCGAAGGGCGATACCCAGATGCCGCTGACCTTCAGCATGTCGTCGGAGCGGCCGGCATAGACATAGCAGCCGTCCTCCGTCTGCATGTATTTGTCGCCCGTGCGCGTCCAGGGTCCTTGGAAGGTGGTCAGGCTCTTGGCCCGGTTGTTCCAGTAGGCAATGGCGCTGGACGGGCCGCTGACCAGCAGTTCGCCGATCTCGCCCTGCGGCACCTCCTGGCCGTTCTCGCCGACGATGCGCAGGTCATAGCCCGGCACGGCGCGGCCGGTGGTGCCATAGCGCACCTCGCCCGGACGGTTCGACAGGAAGATATGCAGCATCTCGGTCGAGCCGATGCCGTCCAGGATGTCGACGCCGAACAGCGCATGCCAGCGCTTGCCGATCTCTTCCGGCAGCGCCTCGCCCGCCGAGACGCAGGCGCGCAGCCTTGCCGAGCCGCTTTCCTTCGTCACGCCCTGATCGGCCAGGATGCCGGCATAGAGCGTCGGCACGCCGTAGAAGATCGTCGCCTGATGCTGCTTGAGGCGCTGCATCACCGCCTGCGGCGTGGGGCGCTCGGCCATCAGGACCGCGGTGGCGCCGACATGCAGCGGGAAGGTCATGGCGTTGCCCAGGCCATAGGCGAAGAACAGCTTCGCGGCCGAGAAGACGACATCGTCCTCCCGGATGCCCAGCACGTCCTGGCCATAGAGAACGGCGGTGTGGACCAGGTCGCCATGCAGGTGGATGGCGCCCTTGGGCGACCCGGTGGAGCCGGAGGAATACAGCCAGAAGCCGATATCGTCCGGCGTGGTCGCCGCGGCTTCCAATTGGTCGGATTGCTCTTCCAGCAGCCTGGCCAGCGGCGTGACCGTCGGCGGCACCTGGCCGCTGATCAGCGTCTGCTCCAGGTAGGGCTGGCCCGAGATGATCGGGCGGAACTTCTCCATCAGCGCGTCGGAGACGACCAGCAAGGCGGCGCGGCTGTCGCGCAGCAGGAAATCGTAGTCCTGCGTGGGCAGCAGGGTGTTCACCGGCACCGGCACGGCGCCGATCTTCATGGCACCGAAAAACATCGCGGGAAAGTCGATGCTGTCCAGCAGGGCCAGCATGACGCGCTGCTCCCGCCGCACGCCCTGGGCCTTGAGCAGGTTGCCGGCACGGTTCACCCGCGCGGCCAGGTCGGCATAGGTGTAGCTGCCCTTGTCGTCGATGAAGGCGACCTTGCCGCCGCGGCCCTCCGCGATATGGCGGTCGACGAAATGGCTGGCGGCATTATACCGCCGCGGCAGGTCGAGAAAGCGCGGCATGGTCTCCTCCCGATTTTATTCTTGCCGGCCAGGCGGAGTGGCCGGGTAGCGGAACTACGCAGCCTGGGCCAGCGGCTCCACCCGGTCGATCCAGTCCAGCGCCCAGGCGACACCATCCTCCTCCGGCAGGCTGCCGCCTGAGGCGTTATGCTGCATGCGCTCGCCCACCAGGTTGGCGTTGAGCGCCGTCAGCGCCGCCTCGAATTGCTGGCCGCCATGGTTGTAGGTGTCCTGGTAGGTGCTGTCGCCAAGCCCGATGATGCCGACCAGCTTGCCGGTCAGGTCGGGCTTCGCCGCCTGCAGGTCGGCCAGGAAGTCGCGGGCGTTGTCGGGCACGTCGCCCTGCCCATAGGTCGAGGTGCAGATCAGGAAAGCGCCCGGCCGGTCGAAGACATCGGCCTTCAGGTTGTCCATCAGCAGGATCTCGATCTTGTGGCCCTTGCCCTCGAGGGCTTTCTTGACATCCCCGGCCACCAGCTCGGCCGTTCCGGTCATGGTGCCGACGAGAATGGAAATCTGCATGGACTGACCTCCTGACTGCATGCGCGAACTATAAATCATCTTCTTCTGGTGCTCCAGTACAAATTGCACTATAATGCATTTTATGAGCGATACTCGCGAAACCGCCGCCCCCGAGGATTCCGTCTTCCTGGCCGCCGTCGGCGAACGGGTCCGCAATGCGCGGGCGCGCCGCGGCATGAGCCGCAAGATTCTGGCCCGCGATTCCGGCGTTTCCGAACGCTACCTGGCGCAGCTGGAGAGCGGCGCAGGCAATATCTCGATCCTGCTGCTGCGGCAGATCGCCCGCGCCATGGACCTGCCGATCACCGATTTCCTCGGCGACCGGATCCCGATGGGCGTCGACCTCGCCCTGCTGCTGCGGCAGATGGAGGATCTTTCGGCCGAGCAGCTGCAGGAATTGCAGGCCTTCATCCGCGACCGCTTCGGCGTGGCGCCGGGCATCAAGCGGCACATCGCGCTGATCGGATTGCGGGGCGCCGGCAAGACGACGCTCGGCCAGAACCTTGCTGAGAAATTCGGCCTGCAATTTATTGAGATGGCGAAGGAAATCGAAACAGAGGCGGGGGTCAGCCTGAACGAGATCTTCGATCTCTACGGCCAGTCCGCCTATCGCCGTTTCGAGCGCCGGGCGCTGGAGCGGGTCGCGGCCGATCCAGCTCCGAAAGTGATTGCCACCGGCGGAAGTCTTCCTTCTGAGCCAGCTACTTATGCCCATCTCCTGGCACATTGCTTTACCATCTGGCTGAAGGCCCAGCCGGAAGAGCATATGGGCCGGGTGGTCGCCCAGGGCGACCTGCGGCCGATGAGCGGCCAGTCGGAGGCCATGGCGGATCTCAAACGCATCCTGGCCCAGCGCGAAGCCCTGTATGCCCGCGCCGACCTCGCCTTCGATACCGCCGGCAAGACGGCCGAGCAGGCCAGCACAGAACTGATCGCGGCCTTGCGGGCCCATCCCGCCTGGCTCGCCCGCAACGCAGCAGAATGAGTTAGCTGCAAAATAATTCTTGCCAACGCGGCAATAGGAATTATAATGCAGCTTCGTTCAGGAGGAGCTGCCCCATGGCCGACAGCCAGCATAACGGCGCCAATACTGCGCCCGCAGTCGATTTCCGCACCGAGCCCAGCCAGTACAAGCATTGGAAGCTGAGCATCGATGGCCCCGTCGCAACACTCGCGATGGACGTGAAGGAAGATGGCGGCCTGCGCCCCGGCTATGAGCTGAAGCTGAATTCCTACGACCTCGGGGTCGATATCGAATTGCATGACGCCGTCCAGCGCCTGCGCTTCGAGCACCCGGAGGTCCGCTCCGTCATCCTGACCTCGGCCAAGGAGCGCATCTTCTGCGCCGGCGCCAATATCCGCATGCTGAACCAGTCGGCCCATGGCTGGAAGGTCAATTTCTGCAAATTCACCAACGAGACCCGCAACGGCATCGAGGATGCCACGGCGGAGTCGAAGCAGGCCTATCTGGCGGCCGTGAACGGCCCCTGCGCCGGCGGTGGCTATGAACTGGCGCTGGCCGCCGACTACATCGTGATGGCCGATGACGGCAATACCTCGGTCTCGCTGCCCGAAGTCCCCCTCCTCGCCGTGCTGCCCGGCACCGGAGGCCTGACCCGCCTGGTCGACAAGCGCATGGTGCGCCGCGATCGGGCCGACTTCTTCTGCACCATCGAGGAAGGCATCAAGGGCAAGCGCGCGGTGGACTGGCGGCTGGTGGACGAAGTCGTGCCGCGCACCAAGCTGGCCGAGGCGGTCCGTGCCCGTGCCGAGGCGCTCGCGGCGAAATCCGACCGCCCCGCCGATGCCAAAGGCATCACGCTCGGCCGCCTGGAGCGCCGCATTGAGGGCGACCGCATCGCCTATTCCCATGTCGAGGCCAAGATCGACCGCAGCAAGGGCGTAGCCGAGATCACCGTGACCGGCCCCAGGGAAGCGCCGCCCGCTTCCGCCGAGGCCATCCAGGCCCAGGGCGACAGGTTCTGGCCGCTGGCGCTGGCCCGCGAACTGGACGACCTCATCCTGCATCTGCGCACCAACGAGGAAACCGTCGGGCTCTGGGTCTTCCGCAGCCATGGCGATGCCGATCTGGTCGCCGCCTATGATGCGGCGCTGGAACAGCACAAGGCGCATTGGCTGGTGCGCGAGATCCGCCTGTTCCTCAAGCGCGTCTTCAAGCGCGTGGATGTCTCGTCGCGCTCGACCTTTGCGCTGATCGAACCGGACTCCTGCTTCACCGGTACCCTGTTCGAGCTCGTCGCGGCAAGCGACCGCTCCTACATGCTCGACGGCCAGATGGAAGGCGACAACCGCCCGCCCGCCACCATTCGCCTCACCTCGCTGAATTTCGGCGCCTACCCGATGGGCAACGGCCTGAGCCGGATTGCCTGCCGCAATCTCGATGACCTTTCCCGCGTGGACGAGATCCGCAAGCTGATCGGCCAGGACCTGGATGCGCAGGCCGCCGACGAAGCCGGTCTGGTGACTTTCATTCCCGACGACATCGACTGGGAAGACGAAGTCCGCATTGCCATCGAGGAACGCGCAGCCTTTTCGCCCGACGCGCTCACCGGCATGGAAGCGAGCCTGCGCTATGGCGGGCCCGAGACGATGGAAACCAAGATTTTCGGCCGCCTCACTGCCTGGCAGAACTGGATCTTCCAGCGCCCCAATGCCGTCGGCGACCAGGGCGCATTGAAGCTTTACGGCACCGGCCAGCGCGCCGCTTACGACCGCAGGAGAGTCTGATATGCCGATCGATTACAATTCCCGCATCCCGAACAACGTCAATCTGTCGGACAATCGCCGCCTGCAGCGCGCGCTCGAGGAATGGCAGCCGAAGTTCCTCGACTGGTGGAACGACATGGGTCCCGCCGGCTTCCAGGCGCGCGACGTCTATCTCCGCACCGCGACCAGCGTGGATGCGCAGGGCTGGGCGCATTTCGATTACGTGAAGATGCCGGATTACCGCTGGGGCATTTTCCTGGCCGAGCCGGAGCAGGATCGCAAAATCGCCTTCGGCGACCACAAGGGCGACGCTGCCTGGCAGGAAGTGCCCGGCGAATACCGCGGCGTGCTGCGCCGCCTGATCGTCACCCAGGGCGATACCGAGCCGGCCTCGGTGGAGCAGCAGCGCCTGCTGGGCCAGACCTGTCCTTCCCTCTATGACATGCGCAACCTCTTCCAGGTGAATGTCGAGGAAGGCCGCCATCTCTGGGCGATGGTCTATCTGCTGGACGCCCATTTCGGCCGCGACGGCCGCGAGGAAGCCGAAGCCCTCCTGCAGCGCCGCTCGGGCGATCAAGACAAGCCGCGCATCCTCGGCGCCTTCAACGAGGCGACGCCGGACTGGCTAAGCTTCTTCATGTTCACCTTCTTTACCGACCGCGACGGCAAGTTCCAGCTCGCTTCGCTGGCCGAGAGCGGCTTCGATCCGCTGTCGCGCACCTGCCGCTTCATGCTGACCGAGGAAGCGCA
>CAYSCA010000041.1:0-19600 GCA_964429465.1 uncultured Rhodospirillaceae bacterium | reverse complement strand
TAGGAAAACGCGCCGTAAAGAAAAACGGGCGGGATTGCGCCCGCCCGTCATCTCCGGAAATCGCTGCCCGTATCAGCCGCGTTCGCGCAGGATCTGGTACAGGATGATCGCGCCGAAGGTGGCGGTGCCGATGCCGCCCAGCGTGAAGCCGCCGAACTTCAGCGCCAGGTCGCCGGCGCCGACGGTGAGCGCGACGCCGACCGTGATCAGGTTGCGCGCATTCGAGAAATCGACCTTGTTCTCCACCCAGATGCGGCCGGCCGTCGCCGAGATCAGGCCGAAGACGACCAGCGCCAGGCCGCCCAGCACCGGGCCGGGGATGGTCTGGATCAGCGCGCCGAATTTCGGCGAGAAGCCGAGCAGGATGGCGAACAGGGCGGCGACGATGAACAGCAGGGTCGAGAAGACCTTGGTCACCGCCATCACGCCCATGTTTTCCGCATAGGTGGTCATGCCAGTGCCGCCGCCGGCGCCCGAGAGCATCGTCGCGATGCCGTCGCCGAGGAAGGCGCGGCCGAGATACGGATCGAGGTTGCGGCCGGTCATCACGCCGATCGCCTTCACATGGCCGAGATTCTCCGCCACCAGGATGACCGCCACCGGCGCGATCAGGGCGATCGCGCTGCCCTGGAAGACCGGAGCGACGAAATTCGGCAGGCCGAACCAGGCGGCCGCGGCGACGCCGGAGAAGTCGACCGGCTTGCCCAGCCCCATCCCGTTGGCGCAGATCACATAGACGATGTAGGCGACCAGGCCGCCGAGCAGGATCGGCAGCCGGCCCAGTATGCCGGGCAGGCGCACGGCGACGAGGCCGACGGCGACCACGGTCAGCAGCCCGATGAAGGCATCGAAGCCGCTGGCGCTGACGCCCTTTACCGCGATCGGCGCGAGATTGAGGCCGATCACCGCGACGATGGCGCCGGTCACCACCGGCGGCATCAGGGTCTCGACCCAGGCATGGCCGATCTTCATCACGATCAGGCCGATCACCGCATACAGCGCGCCGGCCGCGATGATGCCGCCGAGCGCCACCGGGATATTCGGATTGGGGCCGGAGCCGGCATAGGCGGTGGCGGCCATCACCACGGCGATGAAGGCGAAGCTCGAGCCGAGATAGCTCGGCACCTTGCCGCCGGTGACGACGAAGAAGATCAGCGTCGAGATGCCCGAGAACAGGATCGAGACATTCGGATCGAAGCCCATGATGATCGGAGCCAGCGCCGTGGCGCCGAACATCGCCACCACATGCTGCAGGCCCGCGATGATGGTCTGCCCCATCGGCAGCCGTTCGTCCGGCGCGATCACGCCGCCATCGGTTTTCAGTGTCCAGCGCGACAGGAAGCCGCTCTCTGCTTGTGCCATTGTCTTCCCCTCCAGGATTGCGTGAGGCCATCCGGCGGCGTTCTGCCGGCCGCCCGAGTCTCCGACTAAAGTCGATCATTCGGGGCCCCACCGAGCCTGTCAAACGCGCGGTCCGATTCGCGGCAGCTGCGAGAAGTGCAATAATTTACTTGACAAATCTGTATAATCTGTATACGGATCAGTGTCGCGGCAGCCGCAGAAGCTGCTACAGAAGAGGGGGAGGTTCACGGTCATGACGCAACAGCAGGATCGTCCGGTCATCGTTGTCGGCGGCGGCATCGGCGGCCTGGCAACCGCCCTTGCGCTGGCGCTCAGGGGCATCCGCTCCATCCTGCTGGAACAGTCGGCCGAGTTTCGCGAGGTCGGTGCCGGTATCCAGCTCGGCCCGAATGTATTCCGCCGCTTCGAGCGGCTCGGCATCCGCCAGCAGATCGAGGCGGATGCGGTCTTTCCGGAAAACCTGATCATGCGCGACGCGCTGACCGGCGAAGAGGTGACGCGCATGCCGGTCGGCGAGCAGCTGGTCGCCCGCTTCGGCATGCCCTATGCCGTGACCCATCGCGCCGATCTGCATGGTACGCTGCTGCAGGCCTGCCGCGCGCAGCCGCTGGTCGAGCTGCGCAACAACGCCAAGGTCACCAGTCATGCCGACAATGAGCAGAGCGTGAGCGTCACGCTGGCCGACGGCGAACGGCTCGACGGCGATTGCCTTGTCGCCTGCGACGGCCTGTGGTCGGCGCTGCGCGAGCATATCGTCGGCGACGGCAAGCCGCGGGTGTCCGGCCATATCGCCTACCGCGCCGTGCTGCCGGCGGCAGAAGTGCCGCCGGGCCAGTATGAGAATAACGTGGTGCTATGGGCGGGGCCGAAGACGCATCTGGTGCATTACCCGCTGCGGCGCGGCGAATTGTATAACCTGGTCGCGGTGTTCCACAGCAACCGCTATGAGGAAGGCTGGAACGCCTTCGGCGATCCCGAGGAGCTGGCCGAGCGCTTTGCCAACCAGCAGCCGGAAGTGATGACCCTGCTGGGCAAGATCGAATCCTGGCGCATGTGGGTTCTGTGCGACCGCGAGCCGGTTGCCGAGTGGACGAAGGGCCACGTCACTCTGCTCGGCGATGCGGCGCATCCGATGCTGCAGTATCTTGCCCAGGGCGCCTGCATGGCGATCGAGGATGCCGTCTGCCTGGCGGATTGCCTGAGCGCGTCGCGCAGCGACCCGAACAAGGCCTTCATCGCCTATCAGAAGGAACGCTATCTGCGCACGGCGCGGGTGCAGGTGATGGCGCGGGTCTATGGCGATTTCTACCATGCCGCCGGTCCGGTGCGCGAGTTGCGCAACCAGGCCCTGTCGGGCCGCAGCGTGCAGCAGGCCTATGACGGGAATGCCTGGCTGTACGGCGGCTGAGCTCATAGTGCGTCGAGCGGAATCTTCAGGTAGCGGATGCCATTTGTCTCGGCCGGCGGCAGGCAGCCGGCGCGCATGTTGACCTGCACCGCCGGCAGCATCAGACGCGGCATGTCGAGCGTGGCGTCGCGCGCTTTGCGCAGGGCAACGAATTCGTCCTCGCCTATACCGTCGCGGATATGGATGTTGCCGGCGCGCTGCGCCGCCACCGTCGTTTCCCAGCAATAGGCGTTGCGGCCCGGCGCCTTGTAGTCATGGCAGAGGAACAGGCGGGTTTCCGGCGGCCATGACAGGATCTTGCGGATCGAGGCATAGAGCTGCCTGGCATCGCCGCCGGGGAAATCGCAACGGGCCGTGCCGGAATCCGGCATGAAGAGGGTGTCGCCGGGAAAGGCGGCATCGCCGATCCTGTACGTCATGCAGGCAGGCGTATGGCCGGGCGTAGCGATGGCTTCAACCTGCAGCGCGCCCAGCGCGAATGCCTCGCCATCCCGGAAGAGATGATCGAAGGCCGCTGCGCTGCCCGCGGCGTCAGGGAAGATGAGGCGGAACGCATCCTGCACCGCGCCTACCGCCGCGCCGATGCCGATCCGGCCGCCGAGGCGCTGCTTCAGGTACGAGGCTGCCGACAGATGATCGGCATGGACATGGGTTTCCAGAATCCAGCGGGTGGTGAGTTTCCGCTCCTGCACGAAGGCAATGATCGTATCGGCGCTTTCGCGCCGCGTCCTGCCGCTTGCCGGATCATAGTCGAGGACGGAATCGATGATCGCGCAGTCGCGGCTCGACGGATCGGCCACCACATAGCTGGCCGTATTCGTAGCTTCGTCAAAAAACGCCTGGATCTTCGGCCGCATGTCGTACTCGGTGCCCTCGGAAACGCCGCCCGGAATATCACACTGCCGTTGTGGAATACAATCGACCCGGGGATATGCCTATTTCCGGGCGAACGCCGCCAGTGTCATGGCAAAGGCCAGGCTGCCGGCGCCGAACGCGAACAGCAGGTTGTAGGAGCCGGTGCGGTCGAACAGGAAAGACAGCAGGTAGCCGACTGCTGCCGAGGAAATCGCCCAGCCGCCGGTCATCCAGCCCCAGACTTTGCGATGCGCCTCCAGCCCGACAAGTTCGGCCACCCGGCCGGAGGCGAGCGCCGAAACGCCTGGTGTCAGGGCACCGACCACCAGGGCCGAGACAGCCAGCGCGACCGGATGCTGCGAGACCAGCGGTATTGCCACGGTCGCGGCCTTCACCCCGAGAGATCCGACCAGGCTGCGGTAAAAGCCCAGCCGCTCCGCGACGAGGCCGACCAGGAAGGGCCCGACCAGCGCGCCGATGCCGAAGAAGATCCAGAAGAAGCCGCCGGTTGCGGCGCCGCGGCCCAGGCCGCGGGCAATGTAGTCGGCCCAGAAGACGGTATGCGGCACGAAGCCGCCGGCATCCAGCATGTAGGCCGCCAGGAACAGCGCCACCGGCCAGTTGAGATGGCCGGTCCCGGCTTCCGGCCTGACGGACTGTGCCGGCGCCTCCTCGGCCCATTGCCGCCAGGTCAGGATGGCGAACAGCAGCGCCCCGCCCGCCATTCCCAGCCAGATCGGCGCCGGGCCGAAGCCGGCAAATGCCGGGACCAGCGTTCCCGAAGCAATGATGCCCGTGCCCACCCCGGTGAAGACGATGCCGTTGCCGCGGCCGCGATGGGATGGCGGCATGCGGCTGAGGACCAGCGGGATGGCCACCACCATCAGGATGCCGCCGGTGAAACCGGCCAGCAGGCGCCAGGGCACGAACCAGGTAAAACCCCAGGGCAGGGCGCAGGCCACCAGGCTGATCGCGGTCACGGCCATGGCGGCTCGGGCCAGCTGCGGCACCGGAACGATCCGGGCGATGCCGGAAGCCAGCAGGCTGCCGGCCACATAGCCGGCCAGATTGGTGGCGCCGAGATAGGCCGCTTCGCTGGCGCTCAGCCAGTCACGCTCGATCAGCACCGGGATGAGCGGCGTGTAGCCGAAACGGGCAAAGCCGATGCCGACGAGCAGCGCGCAGAGGCCGGCAAGCGCATTGCGCCAGAGAGAAGCGGTCATGGGGACAAGACTTAAAGGGGCGCGGACGGAATGTCTGGAATGCTAGTGCAGCCACCCCGAGGTTTCGACTGCCGCCCGGTACTTATTTTCCAAGCAGGCTTTTCAGCTTGTCCGCGGCGCCACCGGCAGCACCGCCGATATTGCCGGCCTGCTCCCGGATCGCGGCGCCGAGCTGTTTCTGCAGGTCGGATGAGGCGATGCGGGAGGCCTGCGCGCTGATCGTGCCGATCACCTTCTCGGCCACTTCCGCCGGTGTCGCGCCGCCCTTGTCCTTGCCGATATCCTTCAGCTCGATGGTCGGCAGCGAGGATGACAGGCTGCGCCCCTGCAGGGCGGCATGGCTGATGCCGATCTGGCCGTCGCGCACCACCAGCCGTTCGATCACCACCTTGCGCTCGGCCGCCGCATCGGTCTTGCTGCCGGTCGTGCCGGAACTGCCGGCGGTTCCCTGCGACCCGCCGCCGAACTTCGCCGCATAGGCCTGCACGTTCTTCTGGATGGTTTCGAGGTTGCTGCCGGTGCCGGCATATTCATAGGTCACGGCCGGCCTGGTGATCAGCACTTCCTTGATCACGATGGGATTGGATTGCAGCGTCGAGATATCCAGCGCGACCTGGATATCGCCGAGCGAAATGGCCTCGGCCGTATTGAAGCCCTTCGGGTTGCCGATCGTCAGGTCCTGCAGGCGGCCGGTGCCGGCGGTGGGCGACAATTCCACCGCCTTGAGCGTGACGCGGGCCTGGGTCGCTTCCGAGCCGTAGCGCTCGACCACGGCCTTGACCAGGCTGTCGAGATTGGAGGCGAAGTAATAGGCGGCGCCGGCGACGGCGATCACGACGATGGCAAAAGCCAGGGCCAGTTTCTTGATCATCGGCTCAGTCCTTCCGTTGTCCCGCCCCGGCCGATTATCGGGCCGAACCCGCTGTTCGGCAACGGATATCGGGTTCGCAGCCGACGACTAGCCAGCCTGCCGCAAAGCGGCTAGAGTTTCTTCAACTGATATATCAGATGGGAGAGAACATGGCCGTCGCGGAGGTTCCGGCATCGCTGACCGAGCGCCTGAGCCGCTGCTATGCCTCGGCCGTGCATGACGTGCTGCGTTCCCTGGGTCACGACAATTGCGTGCTGCCCAGCGAGCTGCGGCCGCTGGACCCGCGCGCCTCGCTTGCCGGCGAGATCTGGACGGTCAGCGGTCATATCGACCGCACGAAAACGCCCCATGAAACCCTGCTGGAATGGACCGGCGTGCTGTCCAGGGCGCCGCCGGGCAAGGTGGTGGTCTGCCAGCCCAACAACCGCGAGGTGGCGCTGATGGGCGAGCTGTCGGCGGCGGCGCTGCAGCTGAAAGGCGTGCGCGGCTATGTGGTCGATGGCGGCTGCCGCGACGCCGCGATGGTCGAGGCGATCGGCTTTCCGGTCTGGTGCAGTTTCTTCACGCCCTCCGATATCGTCGCGCGCTGGGTGCCGGACAGTTTCGGTGTGCCGGTCACCATCGGCAGCGTGACGATCTGCAGCGGCGACTACCTTATCGCGGACCGCGACGGTATCGTGATCATTCCCGCCGGAATGGCCGAAGCGGCAGTGGCGCGGACGGAAGAGGTGATGAATACCGAGGGCGAGGTCCGGCGGAATATCCTCGCCGGCATGGATCCGCAGGAGGCTTATCTGACCTACGGGAAATTCTGACCTGCAGATGGTCGCCCGGCGGCATCAGGAATTCACCTCGAGCTGATAATGATTTCACTCCCATCGCTCCGGATTGCCTGCGGGCGGTGGACTGATCACGGAGACGGGAATGCGATTGAGCGGCAAGACGGCGCTGGTGACGGCGGCGGCGCAGGGTATCGGACGAGCTTCGGCAATCGCCTTCGCCAGCGAAGGGGCGAAGGTGATCGCCACCGACATCAATGAAGCCAAGCTGAAGGAGCTCGGCAGCCTGCCCAATATCAGCACAAGGCGGCTTGATGTGCTCGATGCAAAGGCGATCGCCGATTTTGCGGCGGACACCGGCGCGGTCGATATCCTGTTCAACTGCGCCGGCTTCGTGCATCACGGCACGATCCTGGAATGCGAGGAGAAGGACTGGGATTTCTCTTTCGACCTCAATGTGCGCTCGATGTATCGCCTCACGAAGGCTTTGCTGCCGGCCATGCTGAAAGCCGGACGCGGCGGCTCGATCATCAATATGTCTTCGGGGGCTTCCTCGGTGAAGGGGGCGCCGAACCGCTTCGTCTATGGCACCACCAAGGCCGCCGTGATCGGCCTGACCAAGGCCATTGCCGCCGATTTCATCCGGGACGGCATCCGCTGCAACGCCATTTGCCCCGGCACCATCCAGACGCCCTCGCTGGACCAGCGCGTCGCGGCGCAGGCGGGCGCGGCCGGCGGCATCGACCAGGCGCGCGCCGCCTTCGTCGCGCGCCAGCCCCTCGGCCGTCTCGGCACGGCGGAGGAGATCGCGGCGCTCGCAGTCTATCTCGCATCCGACGAATCCGCTTTCACCACCGGCACCATCCACGTCATTGACGGCGGCTGGTCGCTCTGACCATCTGAAGGAGCAAGGACATGAAACTGCTGCGTTACGGCCCGGCGGGCCGGGAGAAGCCCGGCCTGCTCGATGCCGCTGGCACGCTTCGCGACCTTTCCGGCGTGGTGCCGGATATTGCGGGCGACGTGCTGTCGCCGGCCGGCCTGGCGAAACTGAAGGCCCTCGACACGGACAGGCTGCCGGCGGTTTCTGGCAATCCCCGGCTCGGATCCTGTGTCGCCGGCGTCGGCAAGTTCATCTGCATCGGACTGAACTATTCCGATCACGCCGCCGAGACTGGCGCCACCGTGCCGCCCGAGCCGATCATCTTCATGAAGGCGACCTCGGCGATCACCGGGCCGGATGACGACGTGATCATCCCGAAGAACTCGGTCAAGACGGACTGGGAGGTCGAGCTCGGCGTGGTAATCGGCAGTGTCGCCCGGTATGTCTCAGAAGCCGATGCGATGCGGCATGTCGCCGGTTATTGCGTGATCAACGATGTGTCGGAACGCGCTTTCCAGACTGAACATCACGGACAATGGACCAAGGGCAAGAGCGCCGACAGCTTCGGTCCTGCCGGTCCCTGGCTGGTGACGGGCGACGAGGTGCCCGATCCGCAGAACCTTGCGATGTTCTGCGACGTCAACGGCCATCGCTTCCAGAACGGCTCGACCAAAACGATGGTCTACGGCGTGCGCTACCTGGTGAGCTATCTCAGCCAGTTCATGTCGCTGCAGCCCGGCGACATCATCTCCACCGGCACGCCGCCCGGCGTCGGCATGGGACAGAAGCCGCCGGTCTATCTCAAGCCCGGCGACCGCATCCATCTCGGGATCGAAGGCCTGGGCGAGCAGAAACAGGTGGTGCGCGCCTATAATCCTGAGGCCTAGGCCGGCTGCGGTTCTGCCCGGCCGACCGAGCGGAGGAAAGCTTCCACCGCGGTGCGGCGCGGAATCGGCGCCACTGCGCCATAGCCGATGGTGGTGAGCGCAGCGGCCGCGTTGGCGTAGACGGCGGCATCGACGGGGGAAGCGCCGCGCGCCAGCTCGGCCAGGAAGGCGCCGTCGAAACAATCGCCGGCCCCGGTGGCGTCGACGCTCTGCACCCGATGGCCGGCAATGCGCCAGCGGCCGCTCGCGTCGGCGACCAGCACTCCTTCGGCGCCGCATTTCAGCACCACCAGCGGAATGCCGCGGCCGCGATAGAGGTCGGCGATGGCCGCGGCATCGTCGAGGCCGGTCAGCGCGACCGAATCCTCCAGGCCGGGCAGGGCGATGTCGCACTGGCCCAGGGCGGCATCGATCGCCTTGCGCGCGTCGTCGAGCGACCACAGCTTGAGCCGCAGATTGGTGTCGAAAGCCACCTTGCCGCCCGCCCGGCGCACGCGGGCGATGGCATCCATCGCCGTTTCGCGCATGTCCCGGCTGACGGCGAGGCTGATGCCCGAAGCCTGCAGGAGCCTGGTGTTGTCCAGCAGGGTGTCGGGAAGGTCGGATGGCTTCATCCGGCTGGCGGCCGAGTCCTGCCGGTAATAGGTGAAGGCGTGGCCTTTTTCGGTATGCGTCACGAAGTAGATGGCGGTCGGCGCGCTGTCGTGCAGTCCGACGCCCTCGGTCGAGACGCCCTCGCGCCGCCAGAGATCGAGCAGCAGCTCGCCGAACGGATCGCGGCCGACCAGCGTGCAATAGCCGCTGGCGGCGCCCTGGCGCGCGGCGGCGATGGCGCAGTTCGAGGTGTCGCCGCCGAATCCGCGCAGATACTGGTCGCTGCCGCGGCCGCCGGTCTGGTTGAATTCCACCATGGCCTCGCCGAGACAGAGGATGTCGAGTTGCATGGCCTGAAATCTACCTCCGCCAGCTTTCCTAGCCCAGCAGGGGTGGTCCGGCAAGGACATCTGACATATCAGATATTAACTTGAGGGGCGCCGAACCGCCTGCTAGGTTGCAGCTACAACAAACAAGAAAGCCTGCCGGCCATGCCGAAGACTACCGCGGCCCGCGCCACGCGGATCGAGCGCCCGAAATCCCTGACCGAACTCGTCAAGGAACATGTCCGCAACCGGATCATCAACGGCGAACTCATGCTCGGCGAGGCCCTGTCGGAAAACGTGCTCGCCGCTCAGCTCGGGATCAGCAAGACGCCGGTGCGCGAAGCCCTGCTGCAGCTCAAGCTGGAAGGCCTGGTCGACATCCAGCCGCAGCGCGGCAGCTTCGTCTTCTCGATGGAGCCGGCGGAAGCCGCCGAGCTCTGCCAGTACCGCGTGATCCTGGAAAGCGCCGCCCTGCGCGACGCGCTGAACAACGACGAGGCCGGCCTCGTCGAGGCGCTGGAGCAGAATGTCCGCCGCATGACCAGGGCCGTGGCCGAGGACGACATGCCCGCCTATCGCCGCCTCGATACCGAATATCACCGGCAGATCCTGGCGCGCGCCGGCAACCGTTTCCTGACGCTGGCCCATCAGCAGCTGGAGATGAAGATCCAGGCGCTGCGCGCCAGCGTCACCTCCAAGCACCGCACGGTGGAAGACTCGCTCGCCGAGCACCAGAATATCGTCAAGCTGCTGCGCGCGCGCGAGCGCACCAAGGCGCTCAACCTGCTGGGCGTGCATATCCGCGCGGCCTCCCGCGACTACCAGATCCTGCTGCAGGAGCAGGCGCGCGGCCGGGAGCGCAAGAGTGGCTGAACGCAGCCATTCCGGCATGCAGGCGGGAGCCGAAAGCGAAGCAGGACATTGGCAGGGCATCGCCTTCATGCTGCTCGGCACCGCGCTCTTCACCTTCAACGATGCGCTCGGCAAGTGGATGGTGGCCAGCGTCGCCGTCGGCCAGCTGCTGTTCATCCGCTCGGTGGCGGCGCTGGCGCTGCTGCTGCCCATGGTGCAGCGCGCCGGCTGGCGCGAGGTCTTCGTCGTCGCGCAGCCCGGCCGCCATGCCGTCCGGCTCGGCTTCATCGTCGCCGAGGTGGCCTGCTTCTACCTTGCGGTCCGGCATCTGCCGCTGGCTGATGTGATGGCGGTTTACCAGGCGACGCCGCTGATCGTCACCGTATTGGCCATCCCTCTGCTGGGCGAGGTGGTCGGCTGGCGGCGCGGCCTGGCGGTCGGCATCGGCTTCGGCGGCGTGCTGCTGGTGCTGCAGCCCCAGGACGGCGTGTTCACCGCGCCGGCGCTGATCGCGCTGGCGGGCAGCATCACCTATGCGCTGTCGATGATCGCGACCCGGCAGCTGCGCGCCGCGAGTGCGCTGTCGCTGATCGTCTATCATACGCTGGCGGTCGGCCTGGCGGGGTTGCTGACCTTGCCCTGGGGCTGGTCGGCGATAGGTCTGACGGATACGGCCTATCTGGCGCTGATCGGTGTCTTTGCCACGCTGGCGCATATGAGCATGAACCAGGCCCTGCGGCTGGCGCCCGCCGCCACCGTGGTGCCTTACACCTATACTTCGCTGCTCTGGGCGATCCTGCTGGGCTGGCTGTTTTTTGCCGACCGGCCCACGCCGCCGATGCTGCTGGGCGCAGCGATCATCGTTGCCAGCGGTCTGTTCGTGCTGCACCGGGAGGCGCGGCGCGCGACGTAACTCAAGGAGGAAGGCATGGCCGAGAAGAAGAAGCAGAAGCTACGCAGCCGCGAATGGTTCGACAATCCCCATGATCCGGGCATGACCGCGCTGTATCTGGAGCGCTACCTGAATTTCGGCCTGACCCTGGCCGAGCTGCGCGGCGGCAAGCCGATCATCGGCATCGCCCAGTCGGGCAGCGATCTTTCGCCCTGCAACCGGCATCATCTCGACCTCGCCCGCCGCATCCGTGACGGCATCCGCGACGCGGGCGGGATTCCGTTCGAATTCCCCACGCATCCGATCCAGGAAACCGGCAAGCGGCCCACGGCGGCGCTGGACCGCAACCTGCTCTATCTCGGCTTGGCCGAGCTGCTCTACAGCTATCCGATCGACGGCGTGGTGCTGACCACCGGCTGCGACAAGACCACGCCGGGCATGCTGATGGCGGCCGCCACGGTGGATATCCCGGCGATCGTGCTGTCGGGCGGGCCGATGCTGGATGGCTGGTACAAGGGCAATCTGGCCGGCTCGGGCACGGTGGTGTGGTTCGCGCGGCAGGAACTGGCGGCCGGCCGCATCAATTACGATCAGTTCCTGGAGATGGTTGCTTCCTCGGCGCCGAGCCCGGGGCATTGCAACACCATGGGAACCGCGCTGTCGATGAACAGCATGGCGGAGGCTTTGGGCATGTCGCTGCCCGGCTGCGCCTCGATTCCGGCGCCGTACCGTGAGCGCGCCCAGATGGCCTACGAGACCGGCCGCCGCGCCGTCGAGATCGTGCATGAGGATTTGCGCCCGTCGAAGATCATGACCCGCAAGGCCTTCGAGAATGCCATCGTGGCCGCCAGCGCGCTGGGCGCCTCGACCAATTGCCCGCCGCATCTGGTCGCCATCGCCCGGCATATGGGCGTCGAACTGGACGTGAAGGACTGGGACAAGGTCGGCTACCAGATTCCGCTGCTGGTCAACTGCATGCCGGCCGGCAAGCATCTGGGCGAGGGTTTCCACCGCGCCGGCGGCGTCCCCGCCGTGATGCGGGAGCTGCTGGAGGCCGGCAAGCTGCATGCCGATGCGCCGACCATCAACGGCCGGTCGATGGGCGAGAATGTCCGCGACGCCATCTGCGAGGATCGCGACGTGATCCGGCCCTATGGTCAGCCGCTGCTGCCGGAAGCCGGCTTCGCGGTGCTGTCGGGCAGCCTGTTCGAGTCCGCGGTGATGAAGACCTCGGTAGTGAGTCCGGAATTCCGCAAGAAATACCTGGAGCGTCCGGGTGACCCGAATGCCTTCGAGGGCGTCGCCATCGTCTTCGAGGGGCCGGAGGATTACCACGAACGGATCAACGACCCGAAGCTGCCGATCGACGAGAACAGCATCCTGGTCATCCGCAATACCGGCCCGGTCGGCTATCCGGGTTCGGCGGAAGTGGTGAACATGCTGCCGCCCGACCGGCTGGTGAAGCAGGGCATCCTGCTGCTGCCCTGCATCGGCGATGGCCGCCAGAGCGGCACCTCGGGCAGCCCCTCCATCCTCAATGCCTCGCCCGAGGCGGCGGTTGGCGGCGGGCTTGCCCTGCTGCAGACCGGCGACCGGATCCGCATCGACCTCAACAAGCGCAGCGCCGACATCCTGATCCCGGACGACGAGCTCCAGCGTCGTCGCAAGGCCTGGGTGCCGCCGAAGCTGGTCAGCCAGACGCCGTGGCAGGAGCTCCAGCGCAAATATGTCGGGCAGCTGGAAACCGGCGGCTGCCTGGATTTCGCCACCGGCTATCAGCAGATCGCCGAGACCTTCGGGGTGCCGCGGCACAACCACTGATTGGTGTCCGACCCGGCGCCGCCTTGCTTGCGGCGCGTGACTGTCGCAGGGAAGTCACGCGCCGCAGGTGTGGAAATCCTGCCAACTGATAAGGCTTGGCACCCGATAAACGGGTAGCTAGACTGATATATGAGATGGCACAGGGAAATATCCCGTGCGTCGCGGCCGCAACAACGGACCCGCACTCGGTCCGGGCAGGGAGGACAAAACATGCGCAAAGCATTGGGACTGATTCTGGCCGGCACCGTGCTTGCGGCCGCGCCGCAGGCAATCGCGCAGGAGAAGCTGACGGTCTGGTTCAACAAGGGCTTCTATCCGGCCGAGGATACCGCGCTCAACCAGGTGATCGAACGCTTTCAGCAGAAGACCGGCGTGAAGGTCGAGCTCAGCCTGTTCGGTGTCGAGGACATCATCACCAAGTCGGTTTCGGCGGTGGAGGCCAAGAACCCGCCCGATGTCGGCTTCGGCTGGACCTACGATTTCCGCACCGCCGGCAAATGGGCGTCGGAGGGCAAGCTCGAGGATGTCAGCGACATCATCGAGCCGCTGAAGGACAAGTTCCTGCCGGGCGTGCTGGATCGTGCCTATCTGCTGGGCGCGAACGGCAAGCGCGCCTATTACGGCATCCCGATCTACCAGCAGACCATGCACGCCAATTACTGGGTCGACATGCTGCAGGATGCCGGCTTCCAGGAGAGCGACATTCCGAAGGACTGGAAAGGCTACTGGTCCTTCTGGTGCGACAAGGTGCAGCCGGCGTTGCGCGCCAAGGGCAAGCGGGTCTACGGCATCGGCCATCCTTCGTCGGTGGAGGCTTCGGATACCTTCTACAGCTTCCTGTCCTACGTGAATGCCTATGATGCCTCGCCGGTCGACAAGGATGGCAAGCTGCTGATCAACGATGCCAAGGTGAAGGCGAACATGGCGGCGGCGCTGAAGGATTACACCGATATCATCCAGAAGGGCTGCACGCCGCCGGGGTCGCTGTCATGGAAGGATGTCGACAATAACGTCGCCTTCCACAACAAGACCACGCCGATGACGCATAACGCGACCATCTCGCTGCCGGGCAAGCATATGGACGATATGCTCAACGCCAAGGACGAGGCGACGCGGGCGCAGGCCAAGAAGAATTACGAGGAGCTGATCCGCACCGCCACCTGGCCCAACAAGCCGGACGGCACGCCGCTGCCGAACCTGGTCTCGACCAAGCTGGGCGTGGTCTTCGCCGATGCGCCGAACAAGAAGCGGGCCAAGGAATTCTTCGCCTTCCTGCTGCAGCCGGAAAATCTGACGCCCTATACCGAGGGTTCGCTCGGCCGCTGGTTCCCGGTGATGAAGGAGGCCGCGGAGAGCGCCTTCTGGCAGGCCGATCCGCATCGCCGCACCGTCTATACCCAGTTCGTCAAGCAGCCGACGGTGCCGTTCCAGTTCGTGTACAATTACAAGTTCACCACGGTGAATGCCGAGAATGTCTGGGGCCGCGCCATGTCGCGCGTCGTGCAGGACAAGCTGACGCCGGAACAGGCGGTCGACGAGATGTTCGTCCGCATCAAGCAACTCGTCGAGGGCTGACGGCTGGTCGCGGCTGATCGTCATGGCTGCCGTTCTCGACCTGCCGGCCGCGAAAACGGCCCCGGGGCGCCTCTCCCAGGAGGCGGTCTGGGGGCTCGTTTTCCTCGTTCCCTATATCGCGCTCTTCTGCGCGATGGTCATCTATCCGGTGGCCTATGGCGTCGTGCTCGGCACCAACCCGGCCAGCTTCGTGCGGCTGTGGCAGGATCCGGTTTTTCTCAATGCCGTCGTGAATACCATCGTGTTCCTTGGCGTCGCGGTGAACGTCAAGCTGCTGCTCGCCCTGCTGCTGTCGGGCTTCTTCGTGCACGAACAGCGCTGGATCCGCTGGCTCAGCGTGATCTTCATCCTGCCCTGGGCGATCCCCTCGATCCCCACCATCCTGTCCTTCCGCTGGATGCTCAACGCGGAATGGGGGATGGTGAATTCGCTGATCTTCCGCCTGACCTTCGAGGACGGCCCGCTCTGGCTGATCAACCGCTGGAGCGGGCTGGCCTGGATCTGCATCGTCCATATCTGGAAATACCTGCCGTTCTGGACCCTCATCCTGCTGGCCGGACGGCTCGCCATCCCGAAGGACCTCTATGAATCGGCCGATGTGGACGGCGCCAGCGGATTGCAGAAATTCCGCTATGTGACCGTCCCGTCCATGCGCAACCTCTATATCACCTGCACCTTGCTCTCCACGATCATGAGTCTGGGCGACTTCAACTCGATCTACCTGCTCACCGGCGGCGGGCCGGCCGATGCGACGCAGACGCTGGCGACGCTGGGCATCCGCTACGCCTTCGGCATGTCGGAGATCGAGGTCGGCGTCTCCACGGTCGTGGTGGCCCTGCCGGTCATGCTGCCGCTGCTGGTCCTGATGCTGCGGCGGATGCGGAAGGGAGACGGGGAGTGAGGAAGCTGCTCGGCGAGGCGCGGCTTACCCTGATCGGGATCGTCATCCTGATCTGGACCCTGATTCCGATCTATCACCTGCTCGTCATGTCATTGACGCCGAAGGCCGAGACCTTTGCCGGCGCGCTCTGGCCGGAAAAGCCGACCCTGGAGAATTACGGCATCGTGCTGAACCAGGAGCATTATTATCTGGAGCATTTCTGGCAGCAGCTCTGGAACAGCGCCTTCGTGGCCGTCATGGTCTGTGCGATTACTTTGGCGATCGCGTCCAGCGCCACCTTCGCGATCAGCCGGCTGAAGGTGCGCGGCGGCCGCACCGTGTCCAACATGGCGCTGGCAACCTACCTGATCCCGCCGGCCTTCCTGGCGATCCCGATGTACAAGGTGATGGGGGTCTACAGCCTGCTCGACACCCAATGGTCGCTGATCCTGACCATGGTAACCTTCGCCTCGCCCTATGCCATCTGGGTGCTCAAGCAATATGCCGACAAGCTGCCCTATGAGCTGGATGAGGCCGCCAAGATCGACGGCGCCAGCCCGCTGCAGATCTTCCGGCTGATCTACCTGCCGTTGATGATGCCGTCGCTGGTGGCGATCGGCACCTACGCGCTGCTGCTGGCCTGGAACGAGTATCTCTATGCGTTCCTGATGCTCTCGGCGGACCGGGAGATCACGCTGGCGGTGGCGCTGGGTTTGTTTTTGACCACCGATGACGCGCCGTTTAATGTGCTGATGGCGACCGGCGCCATCTATGCATTGCCGCCGGCGGCCATCTATTATGCTTTCCGGCGCTACATGGTGTCCGGTCTTACCGCTGGGGCAGTGAAGTCCTAAAAACAAAAAGCGAAGCAGGGAGTAGGGCATGGCAAGCGTAAGCGTTGAAACTGTGCGCAAGAGCTATGGGGCGCTCGAGGTGATCCACGGGATCGACATTGCGATCCCGGATGGCGAGTTCGTGGTGCTGGTCGGCCCGTCCGGCTGCGGCAAGTCGACGCTGCTGCGCATGATCGCCGGGCTGGAAGCGATATCGGGCGGCGTGATCCGGATCGGCGATACCGTGGTCAACGAGATTCCGCCGAAGGATCGCGACATCGCCATGGTGTTCCAGAATTACGCGCTCTATCCGCATATGACTGTGCGCGAGAACATGGCCTTTTCGCTGAAACTGCGCGGCGCCGAGCGGGGCGTGATCGGCGAGCGGGTGAAGAAGGCGGCGACGATCCTCGGATTGGAGTCTTTCCTCGACCGCTACCCCAAGCAGCTTTCCGGCGGCCAGCGCCAGCGCGTTGCTATGGGCCGCGCCATCGTGCGCGATCCGCAGGTCTTCCTGTTCGACGAGCCTCTGAGCAACCTGGACGCCAAGCTGCGGGTGCAGATGCGCACCGAAATCAAGGCACTTCATCAGCAGCTGCGGACCACCTCGATCTACGTCACCCATGACCAGATCGAGGCGATGACCATGGCCGACCGCATCGTCGTGATGCATGACGGCATCGTCGAGCAGATCGGCACGCCGATCGACCTTTACGACAAGCCCGCCAATCTGTTCGTTGCCGGCTTCATCGGTTCGCCGGCGATCAACCTGCTGCATGGCACGCTGCGGCGTGACAATGGCCGCAGCTGGGTGGCGACGGAGGCAGGCATCGACCTGCCGCTGAGCAACGGCGCCGCTGGCCAGAACGGCCAGCCGGTGGTCTACGGCATCCGGCCGGAGCATCTCTCGCCGTCCGACAGCAATGGCCTGCCGGTCAAGGTCGGCGTGGTGGAGCCTACCGGGGCCAACACGTTCGTCTATGCCGATCTGGCCGGCGCGCAGCTCTGCGGCGTCTTCACCGAGCGCCACGGCTTCGAGCCGGGCGGCCTGGTGCATTTCATGCCGCAGCTGGATCGCGTTCACCTCTTTGATGCCGATAACGGGCGCCGCCTGTCAGCCTGACCGCCGATGATCGGCATCGATTGGGGCAGCAGCGGTTTCCGCGCCTATCTGCTCGCCGATGACGGCCGCATCCTCGCCAGTCGCGAGGCGCCGCTCGGCATTACCGGGCTGCAGCCGGCCGATTATCCCGATGTGCTGCGCCGCGAGATCGGCGGCTGGCTGAGCGGCGGCAGCAAGACGCTCCTGCTGTCCGGCATGGTCGGCAGCCGTCAGGGGTGGCGCGAGGCGCCTTATGTCGATTGCCCGGCCGGCCTGGCCGACCTGCCCGCGCGGCTCTGCCGGGTTGAACTGGATGGCGGGCAGGCGGCCCTGATCGCGCCGGGCCTGTCCTGCCATACGGCTGAAGGCCTGCCCGACGTGATGCGCGGCGAGGAGATGCAGATATTCGGTGCGCTGGAGGCGGATGAATCCGCCTCCTTCTGCCTGCCCGGCACCCATTCGAAGCATGCGGTGGCGGAGAAGGGGCGGATCACCGGGTTCCGCACGGCCATGACCGGCGAGATCTTCGCCCTGCTGCGGCAGCATGGCCTGCTGGCAGCGATGCTGCCGCGCCGGGAAGTGCCGTTCAGCGACACGGCATTCCGCGCCGGCCTCGACCGTTCCGCCCAGGCCGGCGGCCTGCTGCATCATCTGTTCGGGCTGCGCACCCGGCGGTTGTTTGACGAACTCGCGCCGGACGCCGCGCCGGACTATCTGTCCGGCCTGCTGATCGGCCATGAATTGCGCCAGGCAAGCTGGCACGGGCGGGTCCGCATCATTGCGTCGCGCGAGCTGGCCGAACGCTATCGCCTGGCTTTCGGCCATCTCGGGATTGCGGCTGCGGTCGAGCCGGAGCATGCTGCTGCCAGGGGCCTCTACCGCCTCGGTCGCCTGCTGGCAGGAGCGCGCGCATGAAGGAATTTTCTGCCTGGCTGCAAGATTGTCCGCTGATCGCCATCCTGCGCGGTCTGCCGCCCGAGGATGCGGTGCCGGTCGGCAAGATCCTGTTCAAGGCCGGCTTCCGCATCATCGAGGTGCCGCTCAATTCCCCCGATCCGTTTGCCAGCATCGCCGCCCTGACCAGGCATTTCGGCGACAAGGCGCTGATCGGCGCCGGCACGGTGCTCGACGGCATGGCGGTCAAGCATGTCGCCCAGGCCGGCGGTCATCTCGTGGTCATGCCCCATGCCGACGCCGCCGTTCTGCACAAGGCCAAGGTGCTCGGCATGGCGGCCGTGCCCGGCTTTGCCACGCCGACCGAGGCCTTCGCGATGATCGCGGCCGGCGCCGACGCCCTGAAGCTTTTCCCTGCCGAAGGCTCGTCGCCGGCGGTGCTGCGCAGCCTTCGGGCCGTGCTGCCGCCGGCCATGCCGATCCTGCCGGTCGGCGGCATTGGCACAGGGGACATCGCGGAATGGCACAAGGCCGGAGCGGCCGGGTTCGGCATCGGCTCATCGCTCTACAAGCCGCAGCGCGGCGCCAAAAAGATCGCCGCACGGGCCGCAGACCTCATTTCCGCCTGGCATCGGGCTTCATCTTAGCCGGCACCCCGTGCGATAACCCTGCATGACCGACAGCATGGTGGTGTTCGATCGTGCGGCCAAGCGCCTCCAGCGGCAGCGCGCCGCCCGCATCCAGGGCGATTACGATTTCCTTCGCGCGGCTGCGGCCGAGCGGCTGCTCGACCGCCTGGACGACGTCAAGCGCAGTTTTCCCCTCGCGCTGGCGCAGGGTTGCAGTGCCGCCTGGCTGCAGCCGCTGCTGCAGGGCCGCGGCGGCATCGAGACGCTGGTTTCGATCGATATGGCGGGCGCGGGTGGCAGGCATGTCGTCGGCGACGAGGAATTCCTGCCCTTCGCGCCGAACCGCTTCGATCTGATCCTGTCGATCCTGAATCTGCACTGGATCAACGATCTTCCCGGTGCGCTCATCCAGATCCGGCAGGCGCTGAAGCCCGACGGGCTGTTCCTCGGGGCCATGCTTGGCGGCGCGACGCTGACCCAATTGCGGCAATCCTGGCTGGCGGCGGAGGCCGAACTGGAGGGCGGCGCCTCGCCGCGCGTCTCGCCGATGGCGGAAACGCTGGATGGCGCGGCGCTGCTGCAGCGCGCCGGCTTCGCCCTGCCGGTTGCCGACAACGAGACGCTGACCGTCACCTATGCCGACGCCTTCCGGCTGATGCGCGACCTGCGTTTCATGGGCGAGGCGAATGTGGTGACCGGCCGGCGCAAGGCGTTCACCCGCCGCGTCACGCTCTTCCGCATGGCCGAGATCTACCAGCAGCGTTTCGCCGATGCTGACGGCCGCATTCCGGCCAGCTTCGAGGTCATCATGCTGACCGGCTGGCATCCTCATGAAAGCCAGCAGAAGCCGTTGCGGCCGGGCGCGGCGAAAACCAGCCTGGCCAAGGCCCTGGGCACCGAAGAGCGGCCGCGCGGCGACCGGCCGCTGCGCTAG
>CAYSCA010000040.1:0-19791 GCA_964429465.1 uncultured Rhodospirillaceae bacterium | reverse complement strand
GTGATCGCCGCTTCCTCGATGCCATTGAGGCCGCCGATGCCCGAGCCGATCAGCACGCCGGTGCGGCAGCGCTGCTCTTCCTCGGTCGGCGCCCAGCCGGAATCGGCAATCGCCTGCTTCGCCGCCGCCAGTCCGTAGACGATAAAGTCGTCGACCCGCTTGCGATCCTTGGCATCCATCCACTGGTCCGGATCGAAAGCATCGGTACGGTCGGGATGATCGGCCTTCAGCGGCACCTGGCCGGCGATCTTCGCCGGCATCTCGGAGGCGTCGAAACGGGTGATCGGACCGATGCCGGACTCACCGTTGATCAGGCGGGTCCAGGTCGCGTCGACCCCGGAGGCAAGCGGCGTGACCAGACCTAAGCCAGTGACGACGACACGACGCATGGCTGGGCCTTTCGCAACAATATCGGAAACGGAAATGGGACGCGGGCGGCGGCGTCAGCGGATTACGACGCCGAGCGCTCCTTGATGAAGTCGATGGCGTCCTTGACGGTCAGGATCTTCTCGGCCGCGTCGTCGGGGATTTCGACGCCGAATTCTTCTTCGAACGCCATCACCAGCTCGACCGTGTCCAGGCTGTCGGCGCCCAGGTCGTCGATGAAGCTCGCGCTCTCGGTGACCTTCTCTTCCTCAACGCCCAGATGCTCGACAACGATCTTCTTTACGCGGTCACCAATGTCGCTCATTTCCAAAATCCTTTGTTGTGACTGCCTTATGCCGCGCCCAGACGGGCTGCAGCCGGCAGATGGGGGCCTCAATTAGCATAGAATATCGGCGCTTCCAAGCTGTTCCGGCGCCGTTTCGCAGGATGTTTATGCGCCGGATTTCCTCATGAAATCATAGCCATACCGCCGTTGACATGCAGGGTCTGCCCGGTCACGTAGGCGGCTTCCTCGGAGGCCAGATAGACGACGGCGGCGGCAATTTCCGGGCTTTGCCCGAGTCGGCCGGCCGGGATCTTCTGGGAAATGACCTCCTTCTGCTGATCATTCAGCACGTCGGTCATGGCGGTCTGGATGAAGCCCGGCGCCACGCAGTTCGCGGTGATGTTGCGGCTTGCCACTTCCTGGGCCAGCGACTTGGTCATGCCGGTCAGGCCGGCCTTGGCGGCGGCATAATTGAGCTGGCCCGGATTGCCGGTCGCACCGACCACCGAGGTGATCGAGATGATCCGACCCCAGCGGCGCTTCATCATGCCTTTCAGCGATGCGCGGGCAAGGCGGAACGCGGCGCTGAGATTGACATCCAGCACGGTCTGCCAGTCCTCGTCCTTCATGCGCACGGCCAGGCCGTCGCGGGTGATGCCGGCATTGTTCACCAGGATATCGACCTGGCCCATCGCGGCCTCGGCCTTCCCGATCAGGCCATTCACCGCTTCCGCGTCGGCGAGATTGCAGGGCAGCACATGGGCGCGGCTGCCGAGCTTTGCGGCAACTTCCTGCAGCACCGCTTCGCGGGTGCCCGAGAGCGCCACGGTGGCGCCCTGCCGGTGCAAAGCCTCTGCGATGGCCCCGCCGATGCCGCCGGTGGCGCCGGTGACGAGGGCGAATTTGCCGGTCAGGTCGAACATGAGATTCTCTCCGTGGATTCCGTATCAGAGACTTTTGGCGAAGGCTTCGATTTCCGCCGGCAGGCCGAGGCTGAGCGGTTCGACCTCCTTGTCAATGCGCTTGATCAGTCCGGCCAGTACCTTGCCCGAGCCGAGTTCGATCACCTGGCCGACGCCCTCTTCCTTCAGCCACAGCATCGATTCCCGCCAGCGCACCAGTCCGGTCACCTGCTTCACCAGCAGTGCCCTGATGTCGTCGGGGTTGGACTCACCCTTGGCCGTAACATTGGAGACGACCGGCAGCTTCGGCGCGTTCATGCTCACCTTCGCCAGCGCTTCGGCCATCGCGTCGGCGGCGGGCTGCATCATCGCGCAATGAAACGGCGCGCTCACCGGCAGCAGCATGCCGCGTTTCACGCCCTTGGTCTTCGAGACCTCGATGGCACGCTCGACGGCCTCCTTCTTGCCCGAGATCACGACCTGGCCGCCGCCATTGTCATTGGCGCAGCCGAGCACGTCGCCCTGGGCGGCTTCGGCAACAACCTGCTGCGCGACGTCCAGTTCCGCGCCGAGCAGGGCAGCCATGGCACCCTCGCCCACCGGCACCGCCTTCTGCATCGACTGCCCGCGCAGTTTCAGCAGCCGTGCGGTATCGGCCACCGACAGCGCGCCCATCGCGCAGAGTGCCGAATACTCGCCCAGCGAATGGCCGGCCGCATAGGCGCCGGTCGCGGCAAGATCGACGCCGAATTCCTTCTCCAGCACGCGCACCACGGCAAGACTGGCGGCCATCAGCGCCGGCTGGGCATTCTCGGTCAGCGTCAGATCGGTCTCGGGACCGTCGAACATCAGCCCCGAGAGCTTCTGCGACAGCGCGTCGTCGACTTCCTGGAACAGATGGCGCGCAGCGGGAAAGGCGGCGCTCAGGTCTTTGCCCATGCCGACGGCCTGACTGCCCTGGCCGGGAAAAAGGAACGCGCGGCTCATCGGATACTCCTGATCGCTGGTGGTCCGGAAATAGCAGGAAAAAGTCCGGCCAGTGATAAGCCGCCCGCCTGTCATGTCAAGTTTCCGGCCCGGCTCCGGCATGGCGTCAGGCGGCCCGGCCGAGCGCCCTGGAATAGGCCGCGGCGATCGCCGCGCTGTCGGGCCTGCGCCAGCGCGCGGCGACATGCCGGTCGGGGCGCAGCAGATAAGCCGTTCCCGGCCGGGCATCGTAGCGCTCGGCCAGCATGCCGCCGCAGTCGAGGCGGATCGTCGCGATCCGGTCGCGCAGTTCCTGCGGCACGGCGATGCCGCCGCCGAAATCCAGCAGCGCGAACTCGCTGCCGCATTGCCGCAGCAGCCAGTCACCGGCCTGCTCCAGCGGGCCATCCGGAGCCGCCGCGCCGGGGGCAGGTCCGGCTCCGAACGGATCGCTGTCGGGCGTCGAAAGCGGCGAGTCGCGATACGCCGTCGGCAGCGACAGCCGGCCCGAATTCACCAGGCGCCGCGCAAAGCCGTGCCCGGCGGCCAGTTGCAGCACGGCTTCCCGCAGGGCCTTCGCCGCACTGGTTTTCGGCACGATGAAATCCGTGCTGCGCGTGGAATGCAGGATGTTTTCTTCCGCCGCCGCCACGCGCTCGAAATCATAGCTGTCGAGCAACGCATCCGGCGCCGCGCCGCGCAACACAGCCGCCAGCTTCCAGGCCAGGTTGTCGGCATCCTGCACGCCGGAATTGGCGCCGCGTGCGCCGAAGGGCGATACCTGATGGGCGGAATCGCCGATGAAGAAAATCCGGCCATGGCGGAAACGCTCGAGGCGGCGGCACTGGAATGTGTAGATGCTGACCCATTCCAGCTCGAAAGCGACGTCGGGACCGAGCATCGCCTTGAGCCGCGGGATTACGCGCTCGGGCTGCCGCTCGACCTCCGGATCCGCCTGCCAGCCGAGCTGCAGGTCGATGCGCCAGACATCGTCGGGCTGCTTGTGCAGCAATGCCGAGCCGCCGGAATGGAACGGCGGGTCGAACCAGAACCAGCGCTCGGTAGGAAAGCCTGCCTTCATCTTCACATCGGCAATGAGGAAGCGGTCTTCGAAAACCTGACCGCGGAAATCGAGGCCCAGCCTGCGCCGCATATTGGACCGCGCGCCATCGGCGGCCAGCACGTAATCAGCGACCAGCGTGTAGCTGCCCTCGGACGTTTCGACGCTCAGCCTGATGCCATCATTACCCGGCACGATGTCGACCGCACGATGGCGCCAGCGCAGGTCGATCTCGGGCTGCCGGTGCGCGGCCTCGGCCAGGTAGAGCTCGGCATAATATTGCTGCAGGTTGATGAAGGCGGGATATTGATGGCCGGCCTCAGGCAGCAGGTCGAAGCTGTAGCATTGCGCCGGGCCATGGAAGACCTTGCCGAGCTGCCAAGTAACGCCCTTCTCCAGCATGCGTTCCGCCACGCCGAGGCGATCCCAGATCTCCAGCGTGCGCTTGGCGTAGCAGATCGCCCGGCTGCCCTGGGCGACCGTTTCCTTGTCGTCCAGCAGTACACAGGCAATGCCCTGTTTCGCGAGATCCAGCGCCGCGGTGAGGCCCACCGGGCCGCCACCCACGATTGCCACCCGGCAATGCTCGACGCTGCCGGGCGCCACCGGCCTGGTGCCGAATGCCGGGCCGACGAAATCCGCCATCAAAGCCTCTCTCGGCAAATTGGTTACATCTGTAACTTATTTACCGGATCGAGCCGTGGCAGGCCAGCGAAAACGCCGTATGGTTAACAGGGTTTGAAGGCTTTGCCGCCCTGCCCACGGCCTGTTATTATCGGGCCCAAAATAAGGAACCGTCATGGAAGCCACAGGCGTCAAACAGCAACTCTATTTCGTGGGACTGAAAGTCGCCCGCGACAGCCAGTTGGCTGTGCTCAGCGCCGTCTCGGCCGGGCTGGAGAATATCAAGCAGATCACCCAGGCTGCTGCGCCAACGGCGGCCGGCACCGGCGCCCAACTCGACATCAAGGTCTGAACAGCGTCATTCCCGAGCCCTCGCAGGCATAAAAAAACCGGCCTTCTGGCCGGTTTTTTTGTTCGGAGCCGGACGTCGGCTCAGGCCATTTCCTTGGCGTCGAAAGCCCCGCTGCGGATCGTGTCGGGCAGCTTCTCCAGGCCATGGGCGGTCACCGCCTTGCCGAAGATCGCCGTCAACTCGGCCAGCGCCATGCTCATGGCAATCGCCGCCACCACCTCGCGGCTTACGCCGCCATTCACCAGAGCTTCCCAGGTCGCAACGAAGGACTCGCGGGTGATCTTGCTCTGCTCTTCTTCCGTCATCGCCATGGGATATCCCCCTCTGCTCTGCGATCAGTAGAATTCCTGCCGCGTCTCTGATCGCATATCTTAGTTGATTGATGGTAAACGGGGGCGAAATTCCTGGTAATGCAGGGCGGCCCAATCCTCCGGGTGCGGCGCAGTCCGGCGATCCCTGGTCAGGACTGGGCGGTCTGCGCCAGCATCGCCCGCACCATCGGCATCGCCCGCTCGACAATGTCGTCGACGCGCTCGCCGGTTTCGCCCCGGCAGATCCGGACCTGAGGGTACCATGGCGTCTGCTCCCCCTCATGCCCCCAGTACCATAGCTGCCCCCAGGCCTCGGGCAGCAGGATCAGGGTCGGAATCCCCAGCGCCGCCGCCAGATGGGCGGCAGCGGTACTGACGGTCACCACCAGATCCAGCGTAGCAATCTGGGCCGCCTGCCCCTCGATGTCCCGCAGCGGATCGATATCCGGATCCCGGTAAATGGCCCCCCTCGGCAGCCTGTCGACATCTGCCGCCGCCTCGCCGTATTGCAGCGAGACAAAGGCGGCATCCCGCAACTGCAGCAGCGGCTGCATGTCCTCGACCGAGACCGATTTGTGCCGACCGGTATTCGGGTTCCGGCTGTTCCATGAAACGCCGATCCGGTATCGGCCAGGCAGGCTGGCGTATTTGGCGCGAAGCTCGGAGACGCGCTGCGGATCGGCTTTCAGGTAGCAGGCAGGATGGCGCGAAAAGCTTTCGGCATCCGGCCGGCAGAGTTCGGCGATGTCGCCGAGCGGCCGCTGGCAGACAAGCCCCATGCTGGCAACATCCATCTTGTCGTCATGGGCCACCACTTCGATGCCCGGCAGCGAGCGACCCAGCAGCGGCACCAGGCGCTTCTCCGTCGAGAACACAATGTCGAGTTCCCGCGCTGCCAGTTCCGGCAGCAGGCTGGCATAGAGGATCTGGTCGCCGATGCCCTGCTCGCGCCAGATCAGCACCCGGCCCGGCGCCGGAACTTTGCCGTCCCAGCGCGGCAAGCCGCAATTGCCGGTCTCCGGCGTGGTCCAGGACGGTCCCTCCCAGCGCCAGGAATAATGCTGCCAGCCTTCGCGATAACGGCGCAGGCGCAGAAGCATGTAGCTGAAATTGCAGTGCGTGGTGGGATCGTCGGGGCGGACAGCGAACTGCCGCCGGAACAGGTCTTCGGCCTCGCCGAACCGGTTCTGCAGGCCGCGGATGTTGGCCAGGTTGCCAAAGGCGAAGCCCCCTTCCGGGTCGCGCCGGAGAGCCTCATGGCAAAGCGCCTCGGCCCGGGCAAGATTGCCGCGGCGCGCCTCGAAGCCGGCAAGCGTGGAATAATTATCGGCGCGCTCCGGATCGAGCTCGATCAGCCGCGCCAAAGCCTCGCAGGCTTCATCCAGCCGGTTGAGCTTGGAGCAGCTTTGCGCCAGGTCGACCCAGATGCTCGGCAGCTCGGGCTGGCTTTCTGCCGCCTGCTTGAGCAATGGAATGGCACGCTCATGCGCGTTGGTGCGCGACAATGCCACTCCGAGGGCCGTGATCACCGGCATTTCCTCCGGCTGCAGCAGCAACGCGCGCTCCAGAAGCGGGACCGCTTCCGCAAACGCTTCGCGTTCCATCAGCAGGCGGCTCAGCCGGCGAAGAATTTCGATATAGTCGGGGGCATGGGCAAGCGCGGCGCGATACTGTTCCTCAGCCTGCGCAACATCGCCCTCCAGCGCCGCCAGGCCGCCGGCAAGCAGGCCACGATCCGCCGGCGGAATCCCATACCGGTCGAGCAGTGCAAGCAGGCGCTGCACGCCTTCGGAATCCTTGGCGCCCAGGCTGCCCTTGGCCAGTTCGACAAGCTGTCCGAGATACTCCGGCGCCTGCGGCAGGACGGCCGCGAAACTTTCCAGGGCAGAGATCTGTCCGCCATCCAGCCAGTCCGTTACCGCCAGATTGAAGCGCGCGGGCAGATAGCCGGCATCGAGTTGTACGGCGTTGCGGAAATGAGTTCTGGCCGTCTGCCAGTCCCGCGCCTGCTGGGCCAGCAGACCGAGATTGTTGTGTGCCTCGGCCGAGCGGCTGTCGAGCCGCAGCGCTTCAAGATAGGCAAGCTGTGCCGCATCGCGATCGCCAAGCGCCTTGTAGATGTTTCCAAGACTGTTGCGATAGGCGGAAACCTGGGGCGCGCGCTTCGCCGCCAACTCGACGAAAGGCTTGCCGCGCGCGGGCTCGCCTGCCTGCTCGAACGCCACGCCCAGCAGATGCAGCGCATCGACTTCGTCCGGCCGCTCGGACAGCACTTCGCCATAAAGGCGGATTGCCTCCACGAACTGCCCGGCCTGATGCAGGGCCACTGCCCGCTCGAGGCGCTGACGCCAGGCAATCGCCATCGGACCCGTCATGCGCCGGCCTGCGGAAGGCTAGCGCAGGCCGTCCATGATGTTGCGGTTGATCTGGATGAGCGGCTCGACATCGATCGAAGTGCCCTGCGTGATCGCATCGGTATGCTTGTTGACGAACAGGCAGATGTTGATCAGCGAGACCTTGACGTCCTTCGAGAGCTGGTTGTTCTCGTCGAGCACTTCCGGCATCAGGTGGTTCCAGACTTCCCGGTTCCATCCGATCGCGCCGGCGATCTTGGCCACCTGCGCCGGATCCTTGCTGCCCATGAAGGGCCGCACATCCATCAATGCGCGGGTGACCGAGGAAAAGAGGCGGAACTCAAGCTGCCGTGGCGTTTCAAGGGTGTTTTGAGCTGTCAGGTAAGGGTTTTTTCCCGACATCGAGCAATCTCCGTTCTACCTCGATCAAGCGTCGAGCCAGTTTCAGGAGCTTGAAATAGTCCTTCTGGACCAATGCCGACCCGATACTGCCCACCAGCGAATGTGTACTCGGCGCAGCCTTAACGAACTCCAAACAGGCTTCCTTGATCGGGGGGTAATATTCTTCGAACCGCTCTTCCCACAGATAGGCGAGCTGGCAGTAGTAATAGATTTTCTTGGCCAGAGTATCGACATCCTCCGGCTTCATGATGTGCTTTTCGCGGAGGAACGAGGCCTTGTTCTCGATGACAATGCTGGCGGATTTCGAGAGGCTGAGGACCGCCCGGTTAAGGATGAATTTCTCGCCGGCCTTGAGGGTGATGATAAGCGGCACCTGGATCCGCCGGGATTGGCCCTGGCGCTCCGATCAGTTAACGACCCGACAGGGCTACCCGGCTTCAGCCCCGCCGTCAAGGAACCCCTGACGGGGATACCCGGCCGCAAAAAGAAAGGGGGCCGAAGGCCCCCTTTCCCAAGATACTGCCGGGATTTCTTACCGGAACAGGCTGAGCAGCGTGTTGGGCTGCTGGTTGGCGATCGACAGCGCCTGGATGTTCAGCTGCTGGCGCACCTGCAGGGACTGCAGGGTGGCGCTTTCGGCCGCGACATCGGCGTCGACCAGGGCGCCGAGGCCCTTCTTGGTCGCATCCACCAGGTCGTTGACGAAGCCCTTCTGCAGGCTGATCGAACGCGACTGGGCGGCAACCTGCGCCGAGAGCGAGTTCACCAGAAGCTCGAAGGTCTCCAGGCCGGTGATGGCGGCGCTGTACCCGCCCGCCGTAGAGTAGGCGGCGGCAGCGGCAGAAAGGCCGCCATCCACCAGGGCTGCCGACAAACCGTTGTCGGTCTCAAGGGTCAGCGTCGTGCCGGTCACATCGGCCACGAAAGTGACCGTAGTACCGTCGGTGTTATCCAGCAGGTTCTTGCCGTTATAGGTCGCCTGGCTGATGTAGTTGCTGATCTGGCCGATCAGCTGGGTGACCTCGTTCTCGTACACGTCGCGCTGCGCCGTGGTGAGCGAGCCGTCCGCCAGGTTGGCGAACTTGGCCTTGATGTCGCCGATCAGGTTCGAGATGCCGCTCAGCGCGGCGGCGGTCACCTGGCCCAAGCCCTCGCCGGCAGCCAGCGAGGACTGCACCGAGGCATAGGCCTTGATGTTGCCGCGGATGCCCTGCGCCACCGCAAACACTGCGGCGTCGTCCGAAGCATCGGCAACGCGGTAACCGGTCTGAACTTTCTTGGAGGTCTTGTCGAGTTCGCTGTTCAGCGTGCGCAGCGAAGAAAGCGCAACCAGCGCGCCGACGTTGGTATTGACGGAATTGGCCATCTGAAGCTCCTATTCTAGGAACGAGGTTGGAAGGAAAAATGCGCCGCCCGGTTATCCGGACGGCGCGGGATTTATTCTTACCGGAACAGGCTGAGCAGCGTGTTGGGCTGCTGGTTGGCGATCGACAGCGCCTGGATGTTCAGCTGCTGGCGCACCTGCAGGGACTGCAGGGTGGCGCTTTCGGCCGCGACATCGGCGTCGACCAGGGCGCCGAGGCCCTTCTTGGTCGCATCCACCAGGTCGTTGACGAAGCCCTTCTGCAGGCTGATCGAACGCGACTGGGCAGCAACCTGCGCGGAGATCGAATTCACCAGAAGCTCCAGGGTCTCGAGCGAGGTAATCGCCGAGCCATAGTTGGAAGCGGCGGTGAAGTCGGCAGCAAACGAAGCATCGAAAGCCGCCACAGCCGACTCAAGACCGCTGCTGGTCTGCAGGGTCAGCGTCGTGCCCGTCACGTCGGCCACGAAGGTCACGGCAGTGCCGCCGACGGTGTCGGCCAGCAGGTTCTTGCCGTTATAGGTCGCCTGGCTGACGTAGTTCTGGATCTGGCCGATCAGTTGGTCGACTTCGTTCTCGTACACGTCGCGCTGCGCCGTGGTGAGCGAGCCGTCCGCCAGGTTGGCGAACTTGGCCTTGATGTCGCCGATCAGGTTCGAGATGCCGCTCAGCGCGGCGGCGGTCACCTGGCCCAAGCCCTCGCCGGCAGCCAGCGAGGACTGCACCGAGGCATAGGCCTTGATGTTGCCGCGGATGCCCTGCGCCACCGCAAACACTGCGGCGTCGTCCGAAGCATCGGCAACGCGGTAACCGGTCTGAACTTTCTTGGAGGTCTTGTCGAGTTCGCTGTTCAGCGTGCGCAGCGAAGAAAGCGCAACCAGCGCGCCGACGTTGGTATTGACGGAATTGGCCATCTGAAGCTCCTATTCTAGGAAGAAATAGACATCCCCTTTTGAGGACATTTGCCTTAGATCAGGTTCGGCGGGGAAGGTCAACAGGAAAAATACAGCCCTGCGTTGCCGGACAGCCTGGCATGGCATTTTGATCACACTTGCTCTGGCACCGGACCATTCCGCAAGAATTCGTTAACCATTAGCACTGCGTGGAGCGGCAAGATCAAGCTTCCCCTCCAGATCCCGCAGAACCTCCGTCCAGTCATCGGGCGCCTTCTGCCTGAAAATCCTGACGCTGTCATACCATAGGCTGCTATCGCCCTCACCCGGCCAGTACCAGAGGCGCCCCCTGCCCCGCGGCAGCAGCAATCGCGCCGGCACGCCCAGGGCGCCGGCAACGTGAACGGCCGTATTGCTCACGGTCAGCACGCTGTCCAGCGCCGCCACCTGCGCGGCAAAGCCATCCATATCACGCAGGCTGTCGATGCTTTCGTCATCGAGAATATCGACTCCCTGCTGCCGCAGGAACGTCAGGTCCTCGCGCACTTCGCCATATTGCAGGTTGACCCAGAGAATGTCGCGCCGGTGCAGCGGCGGGGCCAGTTGCGGCAAGGGAATGCTCTTGTGCCGGCCGATGCTGCGATTGCCGCTGCGCCACGACAGACCGATCAGCTGGCGGCCGCCCGCAACGGACAGATAGCGCCGGCGGATATCCTCGCGCCGTTCGGGATCAGCGCGGAGATACCGTCCCTTGCCGGCGAAATCCGTCGCCGCCTGCCGCAACAGGGTTCCCAGACTGCCGAAAGGACATTGCATCGCCGCCTGCACGGGTTCGCCGCGAACCACCACCGCGGCGCCACTCCCGGACAGCGATCTGGCAAAGAGATCGACCAGGCGCGCATCAACGGCGACAATCATCCCTCCGCCGCAAAGCCGCTGCGCATCGGCCAGCATCGTGCCGTACAGAATCTGGTCGCCGACACCCTGCTCTCCCCAGACCAGCAGGCCTGCCTCGCCGAGATGCCGCCCGTCCCAGCGCGGCAGGCCCATGCCCCAGTCGCGCTCGGGATAGGTTTCGCTGCGCCAGCGCCATTCATATTCGCGCCAGCCCTGCCGGTGGTCGCCCTGCGCGAGACAAAAGACACCGTGGTTCATCCGGCCGGTGGCCCAGTCCGGCGCGATCTGCCGCAGGATACGGTAATGCTGCTCGGCAGCGGCAGTTTCCCCCATATCCTCCCACAGCAGCATGGCCAGATTGTTCCGGGCCTGCGCATGACCGGGTTGCTGCGCCAAAGCCGCTTCGAAATGCCGGCGCGCTTCTTCCGCTGCGCCGGTGCCGCGCAGCAAATTGGCAAGGTTGTAGTGACCCTCGGTGTAGGCGGGATCGAGCCTGACGGCTTGCCGATATGCCGCTTCCGCTTCGTCATGCCGCTGCAAAGCGAGCAGCGCCGTCCCGAGATTGCCGTGGAAACTGGCCTCCCCCGGCGCGATCGCGATGGCCTGCGCAATCAGCGCCACTGCTTCCTCATGGGCACCCTGCTGATCACTCACCACGCCCAGGAGATGCAGCGCGTCGGCCTGCTGCGGCATCTGCCGCAGCACTTCCTGATAGGCCGTAGCGGCGCCGGACAGATCGCCAGCCCGATGCCGCTCCATACCGGCATTCAGCAACGTCGCGATCGCCTGGTTCATCGCCCCTGCTCCTGCACCATCCGCCGCAGCGCAGCCGCGATATCGGCAATCGGTTCCGCCCAGTCGTTATACGGGCCGGGCTTCTGTCGAAACAGGCGGACCTGCGGATACCAGGGTGAATCATCGCGATCGAGAAACCAGTACCATAGCCGCCCCGCGCCACCGGGGACGGCAATCCAGCAGGGGCGGCCGCCGGCGGCAGCGATATGCTGACCGCTGTTGCTGGCCCCGATGACCAGGTCCATCGCCGCGGCCTGCGCGGCAAAGGCGTCGAGATCCTTCAGCGGATCCACCCGGTCGTCATGCAGGATGTCGATGCCCAGCCGGGCCTGCACCTCCCGCCGCTCCTCCGTCGTGTCGCCGTATTGCAGATCGACGAAGAGGATATCCTCCTGCTGCACCACGGGCGCCCAGTCCAGCAGCGGCGCCGACTTATATGCTCCGGTGGCCGCCTTGCTGCGCCAGGTCAATCCGACAACCAGACGCCGGCCATGGGATGCATAGCGGCTGCGGAATTCCGCCACCTCCTCCGCAGCGGGCCGCAGATAGGCCGCCGCCGGGGGGAAATCCTGCAGGGTCGGACGCAGCACCGCACCCAGATCGCCGAGCCCGATCTGCACATCGCCCGCGGCTGCGCAATGCTCTGCCGCGCCAGCCCGCAATGGCTCCACTGCAATGCCGGGAAACGAGCGGGCGAACAAAGAAACCAGGCGCGGGTCGCACAGGAACGTCAGCATCGCGCCGCACGCCTGCAACTCCGGCAGCATTGAGGCATAGATGATCTGATCGCCCACGCCCTGTTCGCCCCAGATCAGGATGCGCTCGCCGGGTCGGACGATGCCGTCCCAGCGCGGGAACAGGGTTTCGAATGACCGGGTATCGGACGGCGCGCTGCGGACCGCCAGCCGCGCACGATAGCGCGGCCAGCCTTCCGCCTGCCTGCCATGCGCCAGCAGCAGCAAGCCCTCCTTCAGGCGGGCCTCCGCCAGATTGCCGGGATCGTTACGCGTACCGGCAGCCTGCGCCGCGGCGTAATCGGCCAGCGCGCCGGCATAGTCGCCACCATATTCGCGCACCGTGCCCCGGTATGTCAGCACCAGGCAGTCATCGGGCGACACCTGCATCGCCCTTTCGCAATAGGCCAATGCCGCATCGAAACGGCCGGCATAGGCCAGCGATACGGCATAATTGATCAGCGGCTCGATCCGGTTGCTGTCGATCGCCAGCGCTTTCTCGAAATAACCGATGGCGGCCAGCGGATTCTGGCTTTTCACCAGGGCCGAGCCGATGCCGTTCAGGGCTTCGAAACGATCCGGCGCACGCGCCAGGACGGCTTCGTATTCGCGCACCGCCTCATCAAAGAAGTCCGGGTTGCCGGATCTGACCAGAGCACCGGCGAAATTCTCCCGGTAGACGATGTCGTCGGGTGCGAGCGCGACGGCCTGCCGGTGCTGCGCCAAAGCCTCACCATGACGCTGCAGAATGCCGAGCGCCTGCCCGCTCAGGTCGCGCGCGCGCGCGGAGGCGGGATCGATCCGGATCGCCGCCGCGAGATGCGGCAGCGCTTCGCCCGGCCGGGACGATTGCAGCAACGCCGTCGCCAGCCCCAGACGCGCATCGAGCTGATTGGGCAACGCTGTGACGACGGCGGCATAATGGCCCGATGCCTCTTCGGCCCGGGCCTGCCGGAGCAGCAGATTGGCAAGGTTCAGCCGGCCGTCGAGATAGCCGGGCTCCAGCCGCAGCGCCTCGCGATAGGCAGCCTCGGCCTCGCCCTCCCGCCCGAGCGCCAGCAGCGCCGTGCCGAGATTTCCGTGAAAGACGGCGGCGCCGGGGACAGCGGCAAGCGCACGGCCGATCAGCGCGACCGCTTCGTCATGGCGACCCTGCTGGTCGGCGATCACGCCGAGCAGATGCAAGGCGTCGGCCTGTTCCGGAATTTGCCGCAGCACCTCGCGATATCCGGCCTGCGCCGTGACCAGATCGCCGCGTTCATGCGCCTGCACAGCGCGCGACAACAAGGCCTGAGCATCGGCAGCCGCCATCTCAGACCACGCCAAGTGCGGCGTCCAGCCGCTGCAGGGCCGACGGCCAGTCGCCCGGCGCCGCCTGCCGCGCCAGCCGGATGGAGTCATACCAGGGACTGCGTTCGCCCTGTCGCGGCCAGTACCACAAGCGTCCGCGGCCCTGGGCGAGCAGGATATGGCAGGGGATGCCGAGCGCACCGGCGAAATGCACCGTCGAATTGCTGCTGCTGACCACGGCATCCATGGCGGCGATCTGCGCGGCGAGGCCATCGAGATTCCGCGTCGCGTCGATGTCGGGATCGCGATGGACCGTAATTCCGAAATTCCGCGCCAGCGCAGCGATCTCGGCATCGATCTCGCCATATTGCAGGCTGATCCAGACAAAGCCCGGCCGCTGCAATACCGGCAGCAGCCTCTTCAGGTTGAAGCTCTTGTAGCTGCCGACATGCCAGTTGGCGCTGCGCCAGGACAGGCCGATCAGTCGGTCGCCGGGCCGGCCGAGCGCGGCATAGCGGGCGCGCAGTTCGGCGATGCACTGCGGGTCGGCCTTCAGGAACACACCGTCGGTAAAATCCGCGGATGTGCGCCGCAACCAGCGGCCGAGGCTGGCGAAGGGGCATTGCACATCGGCCGGCACGGCGGCGCCGCGCGCCACCACCTGCACATCCGGCGCGGCCAGCGAGCGGGCGAATAACGGCACGAGGCGGTCCTCGACGGCGATGGTGACGCGGCCGGCAGCACGCCTGATCGCATCGGACAGCATCGTGCCGTAGAGGATCTGGTCGCCGATGCCCTGTTCGCCCCAGAGCAGAAGATGTCGCCCGTTCAGCGCTTCGCCATCCCAGCGCGGCAGCCCGCCGCCCCAGTCGCGCTCCGTGAAGCGGGAGAACCGCCAGCGCTGCTCGTACTCCTCCCAGCCCCGCTCATAATCGCCGATCGACAGCAGGAACAGGCCGTAATCCATATGGCCTTCCGGATAATCCGGATTGATGTCCAGCAGCCGGTCAAACGCGGCGCGCGCCGGCTCGATCTCGCCTGCCAGGCTAAGCGTATAGGCGAGATTCTTCTGTGCCTTCGAGAAGCCCGGCTTCACCGCCAGCGCGCGGCGGAAATGATCGATCGCCGCTGCGAAATCCTCCTGTTCGAGATGATGGTTGCCAACGCCGTTCAGAGCGGTGACATCCTGTGGATCGAGCGCGAGCGCCGTGCTGAAGGCCTCCCAGGCGCCCCTTCTCTCGCCGATGCGGCGACGGCAGATGCCGAGCAGGCTGAATGCGGCGGCATTGTCCGGTGCGGCGGCGGCCGCTGCCTCGAAAACCGGCGCGGCGGCGGCCGGATCATCCTGGTCGAGCAGGCAGCGGCCCTTCTCGATCAGCAATTCGGAATCCTGCGGCGCCTTCCGCAGCCATGCCTCCAGCAGCAGCCCGGCATCGTCCAGGCGGCGGGCTTGACGATAGGCCGCCGCCAGCAGCCTTGCTGCATAAACACTCTGCGGATCGGCGGCCAGCGCGGCAGCGAAATGCCTGATCTCCCCCTCCGGCTGCCGCTCGTCCCGCGCGATCAGGCCAAGCCGGATCAGCGCCATCACATTCGCCGGATCGATCCGGAGGATCAGGTCGCAGGCATGCCGCGCCTCGGCCCGTCGCCCGTGGCGATGCAGCGTCTTGGCCAGCGTCAGGGCCTCTGCGATTCGAGCGTTGGTGCTGTTGTCGAGCATGATAATCTGGCAGAGGTTTATGCCATGAGGCTTAACGGAATGGTAATGCCAGGCGCCCGCTGGCGCTACGAGTCCGCGCCATGAACGACATTCCCCAGCTGCGACGCCGGCGTGCCGGTCCGCTGGCGCCCGAGCAGCTCCGCGGCGGCGCCTTCATCCGTGCGCTGGGGCACGATTTTCTCGGCTACCTGGTCTCGCTCGGCCTGCTCAACCTCGGCAACCTTTTGCTGCTGCCGCTGATCACCGCCTATCTGCCGCCAGCCGGGCTTGGCCTGTACAGCCTGGTCGAGACGGCGCTGCAGCTGGGCCTCACGCTGGGCCTGCTCGGCCTGAAATTCTCGTATCTGTATTATTACGCCCAGGCGGATGCTACAGAGGATCCGGCTGCACGTCCTGCGCTGCTGGGCGCAACCCTGCTGCTGAGCGCGTCGGCCAGCTTCATGGTGGGACTGCTGCTATGGGCCGCGTTCTCCCATCGCGGCCTGCTGGCGGTATTCGATGCCACGCCGCTGTCGCAGGCCTGGCTGCTGATGCCGCTGCTTGTCTCCGGCGCCGCGCAGACGATCCTGCTGACAGAGCTGCGCGCCGCCCGTCATGTCTGGCTCTCCGGATCGATCGCCATCGCCCAGCTCGCCCTCTGGCTGCTGCTGAGCGCCTTTTTGATCATCCGCTACGACATGGGGCTGCCCGGCCTGCTCGCCGCCCAGGCCCTGGCCCAGACCATTGCCTGCGGTGCTGGCTTTGCCGCGCTGGCGCGCCGCATCCGTCTGCGCGGCACGCCGGGCCTCGCCCCGAAACTGCTGCGCTACGGAATCCCGATGATGGCCGGGCTGACCCTGCGCTACAGCCTCGACACGCTCAGCCGGTTCCTGCTTGCCGCCTTCGTCGCCATCGAGGCAGCCGGGCAGTTCATGATCGCCGCCCGCGTCGCCTCCCTGTTCGAGGCCGTGCTGGCCGTGCCCTTCTTCACGGCCTGGGGCGGACTGGTGCACCACGCTTTGCGCCGGCCCGATGCCAAGGTCATTGTCGGCCGGGTCAGCAGCATCGCGCTGGTTGCCGGCGCCATTCTGCTGCTTGCGATCCTGGCCGCCCAGGCGCCGCTCTTCCGCCTGCTGGCGCATGACGACATGCCGCAACTCGCCGGCGCGTTTGCCCTGCTGCTGCTGATCAAGGCCGTGCAGCTGGTGAAGTCGCCGCTCTCCGCCGGCATCCTGCTGACCGGCCAGACTGGCTGGGCCGTGCGGAACAATCTGTTTGCCCTCGCGATCTTCGTCCTGCTCTGTTATCCGGCCAGCCAGATCGGGGGATTGACGGGAATGACGTTTGCCATGCTTTGCGCCACGCTCCTGCCGACGCTCAGCCTCGGCGCGGCGGCACGGCACCATTGCCCGCAGACGATCCATGGGGCAGCCCTGCTCGCCGGCGGACTCGCCGCGGCAATGGCAGCCGCCACCGCCTGGCTCGGCAGCCTGCCGGCAGCAGTCGCGACAGGCAGCCTGCTCGCGGCCGGCGCATCGGCTGCCGCCATTGCGGTCACAGCCGCCTCGCAGGCCAGCGGCAGCTCCGCATCATGACCATCCGCAATCTCGACAAGCTCTTCGCGCCGCGCTCGGTTGCGGTGATCGGCGCCTCCGAACGGCCGGCGCATCTTGGCACCGTGGTGTTGCAGAACCTGCTCGACGGCGGCTTTGCCGGCAGCATCTGGCCGGTCAACCCGAAATATACCCTGCTGCAGGGGATGCGCTGCTATCCCGCAGCCGGCGCCCTGCCGGACGCGCCCGATCTTGCCCTTATCTGCACGCCGCCCGAAACCGTTCCCGGCATCGTTGCGCAGCTTGGCGAGATCGGCTGCCGCGCCGCCATCGTGCTCACCGCCGGCCTGTCGCGGCAGAAGCTGCCCGACGGCCGCAGCCTGCAGCAGGCGATGCTGGATGCGGCGAAACCGAAGCTGCTGCGCATCCTCGGCCCGAACTGCCTCGGCCTGCTGGTGCCCGGCCTGCGCCTGAATGCGAGCTTCGCGCATACCAGCGCCGAGCCGGGACAGCTTGCCTTCGTCAGCCAGTCGGGCGCGCTCTGCACCATCGTGCTGGACTGGGCGAAGCAGCATGGCATCGGCTTCAGCCATTTCGTCTCGCTCGGCGATTCCGCCGATGTCGATTTCGGCGACATGCTGGACTATCTCGCGCTCGATCCGCAGACCCGTGCCATCCTCCTGTATATCGAATCCGTCGGTCATGCGCGCAAGTTCATGTCGGCGGCGCGGGCGGCGGCGCGCACCAAGCCGATCGTCGCGGTCAAATCCGGCCGCAGCATGCGCGGCGCACAGGCCGCCGCTTCGCATACCGGAGCGCTGGCCGGCAGCGACGATGTCTATTCGGCGGCGCTGCAGCGCGCCGGCATCCTGCGCGTGGATGGTGTCGAGGAGCTGTTTGCCGCGGTCGAGACGCTGGCGCGCAGCCGTCGCCTGCCGGATGCGCGGCTGGCGATCGTCACCAATGGCGGCGGACCGGGCGTGATGGCCGTCGACAAGCTGGTCGAATTCGATGGCACGCTTGCCGAACTGGCGCCGGATACCCTCGCCGCGCTCGATCGGGTGCTGCCGTCGACCTGGTCGCATGGCAATCCGGTCGACATCATCGGCGACGCGCCCAGCGAACGCTACGCCGACGCGCTCACCGCGGTCCTTGCCGATCCCGGCGTGGACGCGGTGCTGGTCATGCACGCGCCCACCGCCATCGTACCTCCGATCGGGCCGGCGCGCGCCGTCATCGACGCGGCCCGCGGCGCCCGCAAGAATGTGCTGACCTGCTGGTCGGGCGGCGAAACGGTCCAGGAGGCGCGTAAGGCTTTCGCCGCTGCCGGCCTGGTCACTTACGACACGCCCGGCGCGGCGGTGCGCGCCTTCGCCCATATGGTACAATACCGGCGTAACATGGAATCGCTGATGCAGATTCCCGATGCGCTGCCCGAGGATTTCCAGCCGGATCATGCGCTGGTGCGGAATGTCATTGCCGGGGCGCTCGCCGAAGACCGGCGCATGCTCAACGAGATCGAAGGCAAGCGGATTCTGGCCGCCTACGGCATCCCGGCGGTACCCACCGAAGCCGCCGCCGATCCGCAGGCGGCCGTCGCGGCGGCCCATCGGGTCGGCTATCCTGTGGCGCTGAAGATTCTGTCGCCCGATATCACCCACAAATCGGATGTCGGCGGCGTGGCGCTGAATGTCAGCAGCGAATCCGAGCTGCAGGCCGCCGCGGAAGCCATGCTGGCCCGTGTCCGGCAGCGGCGCCCCGATGCCCGTATCGACGGCTTCACCCTGCAGCCGATGATCCGTCGCGCGCGGGCCCATGAGCTTATCGTGGGCGCGCTCACCGATCCGATCTTCGGCCCGGCCATCATGTTCGGCCAGGGCGGCGTCGGCGTGGAGGTGATCGGCGACCGCGCCATCGCCCTGCCGCCGCTGAACCTGCATCTGGCGAACGACCTCATCGAACGCACCAAAGTCTGCCGCCTGCTCTCCGGCTATCGCGATTTCCCGGCCGTGGACCGCACCCTGCTTGCCACGGTGCTGATCCGCGTCGGGCAGCTCATCGCCGATCATGCGGAGATCAGCGAGCTCGACATCAATCCGCTCTATGCCGACGCTCAGGGGCTCATCGCTCTCGATGCCCGCATCGTGCTGAAGCCGACCGACATGGTCGGCCATGACCGGCTGGCGATCCGCCCGTATCCGAGCGGACTTGAGGAGACCATCGCCCTGCGCAACGGCGAACAGGTATTGCTGCGACCGATCCGGCCCGAGGATGAGCCGACGCACCAGGAATTCGTCCGTCGTGTTTCCGCCGAGGATTTCCGCCTCCGCTTCTTCTCGCCGATGCGCTCCCTGCCGCATGCCGAGATGGCCCGCTTTACCCAGATCGATTACGAACGCGAGATGGCCTTCATCGCCACCCGGCTCACGGCCGGCGGACAGCCCGAAACGCTCGGCGTGGTGCGGGCGATCACCGATTCCGACAATCAGCGCGCCGAATTCGCCGTGCTGGTCCGCAGCGATATCAAGGGGCAGGGCCTGGGCGAGGCGCTGATGCGCAAGATCATCGCCTATTGCCGGCAGCGCGGTACCGCAGAGATCTTCGGTGACATCCTGCGGGAGAACCAGGCAATGCGGGCATTGGCGACCGAACTGGGCTTCAGGACGGTTTCGCAGGCCGGCGCCGACGTCATCGAAGTCCAGCTCTCGCTGCACGCCTGACAAAGGGCGCTTTTGTCGCCCTTCGCCACGAACCGGGGGGATTGCCCCGGCTTGCCCGCCTCTCTATCTTAACTCTCGGAGGTCGGGCCTTTTTTGCCCGCATCAGGCATGCAGGATCCCTTCGGTCGTTCCATTTCCTATCTGCGGGTGTCGGTCACCGACCGCTGCGACTTTCGCTGCGTCTACTGCATGTCGGAGGACATGACCTTCCTGCCCAAGGCCGA